>QHZN01000226.1 GCA_003225365.1 Acidobacteriota bacterium | reverse complement strand
TCTCTACCGAGCGGTGGGCAAGGCAGAATGTCATCACATCGCGCCTGCGCCCCTTTCGCCCTCAACCGCACGCCTGCCGATGCCGGGTCCGTGAGAGACCACTACCCCCAGCCTCGCCGCCAAAAACCGCTTGGGGGGCGGAGCCTCGTTGTGGTAGCATCAGCGAAGAAAAGGCGAACGCATAAGGCAGGTATCAGGTGCCAGGTGTCGGGTCCCAGGGAAAGCCAATACGAAGCTATCGTGATCTGCAGGTTTGGCAAAAGGCCGTCGATCTGGTCGTCGAGAGTTACAAGCTGGCTCGATTGCTCCCGCAGAATGAGGCTTTCGGCCTGGCGAGCCAAATCCAGCGAGCGGCGGTCTCAATCCCGGCGAACATAGCTGAAGGACACGGCCGCGAGCACCTCGGCGACTACCTTCACCACCTTTCCGTTGCCAATGGGTCACTGATGGAGTTGGAGACTCATTTCCAAGTTGGGTTGCGGCTCTCCTACTTTGATCAAGCCGGAATCGACAGCGTTCTGAAGCAAACAGCGGAACTTGGCCGGATGCTAGCAGGGCTGACCAGAAGCTTGAAGGCTCGGTCAACTGACAACCGACACCTGACACCCGGCACCTGATGCCTGACACCCGTCACCTGACACCTGGCTCGTTCAAGGAGGCGAAGTGGCGACAGAGATCGATGCGTTGACACATCTGATCCCCGAAAGGGCAACTGGGGTTGAAGGGGCGCTGGCGGAAATTCAAGCGAAGCTCAAAACCTCTCCTGCCCGCGGCGGGGTGACAAAGGTGAAGCGTATCCCGGCCCGCGACGCACAATACGCCCCTTTCCCCGAAGGCCTTTCGCCGCACCTCGCCGAAATCCTCGAAGGCCGCGGCATCGAGAAGCTCTACACCCACCAGGCGGAGGCGTTTCGTTTGGCGCGCGAGGGCCGGAACCTGGTGGTGGTTACGCCCACGGCCTCCGGGAAGACGCTTTGCTACAACCTGCCGATTTTGAACGCGCTCGTTGAGAACCCGGAAACGCGGGCCATGTACCTCTTCCCCACCAAAGCCCTGGCACAGGACCAGTTGACGGAGCTCAACCGCTGGACGGAAAAGCTGGGCGAGGCGCTGCGGACGTTCACTTACGACGGCGACACGCCCGCCGATGCTCGTCCCGCCATCCGCAATCGCGCGAACCTGGTTCTGACCAACCCCGATATGCTGCACACCGGCATCCTTCCCCACCACACGCGCTGGGAACGGCTGTTCGAAAACCTCCGCTACGTGGTATTGGACGAGCTGCACACCTACCGCGGCGTCTTCGGCTCGCACCTGGCGAACGTGCTTCGTCGGCTGAAGCGCGTCGCGGCGTTTTACGGCAGCCGGCCGCAGTTCATTGCGACCTCGGCGACCATCGCCAATCCTGCGGAGCTCGCGGCGCGGCTGACCGGAGAGCCGGTGGGAGAGATTCAAGAAAACGGCGCGCCCGCGGCCGAAAAGTTTTTCGTCTTCTACAATCCGCCGGTGGTCAACCCTCAGCTCGGCATCCGCCGCTCGTACATGAACGAGGCGCGCCGCATCGCGCGGACGTTCATGAGCCGGGGACTCCAGACCATCGTCTTTGCGAATTCGCGCCTGGCCACGGAAGTCCTGGTGACTTACTTGAGGGAGGATTTTTCGACTCCGCCCGGAGTCGCGCAAAGAGTACGCGGGTATCGTGGCGGTTACTTGCCGCTCGAGCGGCGCGCCATCGAGCGCGATCTGCGCGAGGGGCGCTTGTTGGGCGTGGTCGCGACGAACGCGCTCGAGCTCGGCATTGACATCGGCTCGCTCGACGTCGCCGTGCTCGCTGCCTACCCGGGCACCATCGCTTCCACCTGGCAGCGCGCGGGCCGCGCGGGGCGGCGCGATGGGGCCTCGGCGGCGGTACTCGTGGCCTCGAGTGCTCCGCTCGATCAGTTTATGGCGCAAAACCCCGACTACTTTTTCAGCCGCTCGCCCGAGCACGGGCTGATCAATCCCGACAATCTCGAGATCCTGCTGAATCACCTAAAATGCGCGGCGTTCGAGCTGCCGCTTCGCGAGGACGAGAATTTCGGCGGGCACGACCTCGCGCGCCTCTGCCGTCACCTGGAAGAGCTCGGCTTCCTTCACCGGACGAGTGAAGGCTGGCATTGGGTCTCCGAAAGCTACCCCGCCGACGCCGTCAGTCTGCGCTCGGTCTCCTCCGATAATTTTGTCATCGTGGATGAAACGAGCGAGCCGCGCGCCATCGGAGAAGTGGATTTTTCGAGCGCGTTGACGACCGTCCACGAAAAAGCCATCTACATGCAGGACGGGCGCCATTACCACGTCGAGCGGCTCGACTACCACGAGCGCAAAGCTTATGTCCGCGAGTGCCAAAGCGACTATTTCACCGACGCGATCTCCTACACGAAAATCAAAGTGCTTGAAACGTTCGATTCGGCTGCGGTAGCGCCGCCATCCACAGCGGCGACGCGCGACGATAGGGCGAGCGCCGCTACACCCGCCTGCAATGGTCGGGTCCGATCGCGGGACTCCGACGGAGTCCATCGGACTCCAGCAATCGGAGACAGCGCCGCACGAGCCGCCCGCCCGACGAAGAACCACGGCGAAGTGCGCGTCAACACGCAGGTGGTGGGATTCAAGAAAATAAAGTTCGGGACCATGGAAAACCTCGGCTCGGGCGAGCTCTCGCTGCCCGAGCAGGAGACGCACACCACCGCCTACTGGCTGACGCTTCCGGCCGATTTGCTGCGCGAGCTGCCGTATAGTTCCGACGAGCGCCTGGAGGGCGTCGGAGGCCTGGCACGCGCCCTCCAGGCCATCGCCACGCTGCTCTTGATGTGCGACGCGCGCGATTTGGGCGTCGCGATTGGAGAAAATTCAGAAATCAGAACGGAGAAGTCAGAATACGGAAGTCGGGAGTCAGAACAGAGTGGCCTGGGCAACAAAGACGCCGAGGGCGATATGGCAGGGCGAGTTTCAAATTCCCAGTTTCGAGTTTCGGACCTCCAACAACAAGCCCCAAGCACCCGATCCCCAGTCCCGGTCTTTTACGAGCCGAATATTTATCTCTACGATGCGTATCCGGGCGGCATCGGCTTCAGCGAGCCGCTCTTTCGGCTGAGTGAAGAACTGCTGGAAAACGCGCGGCAGTTGATTGAGAATTGCCCTTGCGCGTGCGGGTGCCCATCTTGCGTCGGCCCAGCAGGCGAGGTGGGGGAAAAAGGCAAAGAAGTTGCGCTAGCGGTACTAAAGGAATTGTCCGTGGTCCGTAATTCATAGTCCGTTGCCAGCAGCCTCCGCCGGCGACGGGAAGGTTGGCGAAGACTTGATTAGAGACCGTATCCCAATGATTTCCGAGGTAAAGCGATGGGGACAATGAGACGGCTGGCACCTTTTGCTGTTTGCTGTGTGATCGGCACGAATGTTCCGGCACGGGCAGAGCAGAGTTCACAGGCCGGCCAGGAACATGCCCATCACTCGTTCCGATGGCCAGAGGGGAAGCGCGCGGCAGTCAGCTTGAGCTTTGACGATGCGCGCTTAAGCCAGGTGGATACGGGGCTGGATCTTTTCCGAAGGCTTGGAATCAAAGCCACATTTTTCCTAGAGTCCAACAACATCGAGCGACGCCTGGCAGGTTGGAAGCAAGCAGTCGCGGACGGCCACGAGATCGCCAATCACACGATGACTCATCCCTGCACCGCCAACTACGCCTTCTCCCTCGACAATGCGCTCGAAAGTTACGACCTTCAGATGATGATGGCGCAACTGGACGGCGCGAATGCGCAAATCCAGAAATTACTCGGAGTGACTCCGAAGACCTTCGCCTATCCGTGCGGGCAGAAGTTCGTCGGAAGAGGGCTCGATGTGCGAAGCTATGTTCCCCTGGTCGCCGACCGGTTCGTCGTCGGGCGAGGTTATCTGGACGAATCGGCGAATGATCCGAGCGTGTGCGATCTCGCCCAGGCCATGGGAACGGCATTCGACGGGATGGATTTCTCGCAAATGAAACCGATTGTGGATGAGGCCATCAAGGAGGGACGCTGGGTGATCTTCGTCGGCCATGAGATCGGGAAGCGAGGATACCAGGTTACAGATGTCAAAGCGCTGGAGGAGCTGTCCGCATACTTGAAAGACCCCGCGAACGGCGTGTGGCTGGGGACGGTGGAAGAGGTCGGCCGATATATCCGACAAGCCAGGAGCAAACCATGAGGCTTTGCCCAAGCCGACGCGGCAGACGATGAGCCTTGAAGAGAAGCTTCGCCTTATAAAAAACGCCGCAGCCAAGAGCGCGCGCGAGCAGGTGCTCGACCGCGAGCTCGCGTACCTCGCGCGGCGCGCGCAGAGGCGGAAGCAGCTCCCGGCCGATCGGGCCCCACGCGGGATTGAAGAATACGTGGAGGGACGGACGGAACAAAACGATTTTGGCGAATTCTTCGTGGCGCGCCAGGCCCTGCCTTTCGGGCGGCCCTACGGGAGCCTGCGCATCGGCGACATCGCGGGTGCAAGCCTCGAGGCGCTCAACATCTTCCTCCGCCCCGCCCGGAACGGCACGGGATCGCTGAGCTTGCCGGCCCCGGCGGACTTGCCCGAACCCTCGCGCCTCGCTTTCCTCGATACCGAGACCACGGGCCTGGCGGGCGGAACGGGCACGGTGGCGTTCCTGATCGGTGTGGCGACCGTGGAAGCCGGCCGATTTGTGGTCCGGCAATTTTTCCTGCGCGATTATCCGGAGGAGAAGGCGGTTCTCGCCGCGCTTGCCGAAGTGCTTGGCCGGGCCGAAGGCTTGGTCACTTTCAACGGCAAGACGTTCGACGTGCCGCTGCTCGAGACGCGCTACACCCTGGCGCGGATGAAGCTGCCGTTCCCCCGGCTCGTCCATCTGGACATGCTCCATCCGGCGCGGCAGATGTGGAAGTTGAGACTCGAAAGCTGCGCACTTGCCGACCTGGAGCGCCAGGTGCTCGACATTCGGCGCGAGGGCGACGTCGCGGGCTCGGAAATCCCCCGAATTTATTTCGACTACCTGCGCTCGGGCGATGCGCGGAGCCTGGCCCAGGTCTTCTACCACAACGCGCTCGATGTGCTCTCGCTCGCCGCGCTTGCGGTTGTGCTGGCGCGCTTGATTCAGGGAGAGGAGCGGTTGGCCTCTGCCGCTCACTCGAGCCTCGACCTCTACAGCCTGAGCCGAATTTTCCGCCGCGCCGGAAACTCGGAAAAATCCTTTGCGGCCCGGGAGCAGGCGCTCGCCTCCGGTCTCCCGGCTTCCGTTGAGACGCGCGCTCTCTGGGATCAGGCCACGGATCACAAGCGGCGTCGGCGGCACGCGCAAGCGGTCGAAATCTGGACGGAGATCATCCGCCGCGAGCCCGCCCGCGCAGGCAGGCCACCCTCGAGCCCCGCGCTTTCAGACGGCAGGGCGCCCTTGGCCATTCATGCTTACGAAGAGCTGGCCATCCACTTCGAGCACCGGGTCCGCGACCCGAGACAAGCTCTGGCTTTCACCGAGGAAGCCCTCGAATGCCTGCGTAGGTCTCCCCACCCCTCGTCGCTCCTCCATCGCTTCAACCGCCGCCGCCAAAGGCTGGAGAGAAAAACGGGACTATAGTAGACGGCTTCCAGCAGGCTTGTGACAAGTCCAAGTCTGTCATTCTGATCCCGCAGTCGCGGGAGAAGAATCCATTCTTTATGGCCACACGCCTCAAGAGAAGAATGCGGCCAAACAAGAGATTCTTCGTCATCCCGATGAAGTGAATCGGGACTTCTCAGAATGACATGCCTATCGACTTTTTCAACAAACCCCCGGGCGGACCCATTTCACTGAAGCTTTGCGTATTCGGCCCTGGCTTCCCGCAGGACGGGGATGACGGGGTCAGCGTCTTTCCAAAGGGCGAGGAAGCCCTGGTAGGCCGCGCGGATCTTGTCTTTATCACCCGTCAAGTCAACCAACCTTTTTTTTGGTTGTCCTCACGGACCGCTCTCTTCGCCGCCTCGATCGCGGACTCGATGCTCTTGGCGTCGTCCTCACCTAGTTCCCATTCATTGATCATTTTCGAGTATTCCTCCGACGGTCTCAGGGCTAAAAATCGCTTCACCTCGTCAAGAGCTTCAATACGTTTTCCGGCGCTCCATAGTGCCGCATGAAGCATGAGAGATGCCTTCTCGGACTTTGGCGCCAATAGAACGGCCTTCCGGCCATGTTCGATTGCCTCGCCAAACCGACCGCTGTTGAATAGGAACAATGCAATGTAGCCGCGTATGCTTGCTACCGTCGGAAATTCCGCGATCAAAGCCGACAGGTGTTGCACGGCCAGCTCTATATGGCCCTTCGAGTTGAGGTCGATCGCATGATTGATTGCCTCTGCCACCCGGGGGTCGCTTTTACTACAAGTCGTTTTCGTCATAATCTCACTGCTCTATCCAGCGCACCCGGTAGTCCAGTCGATCTGCCATCTTCTGAATAGAATCAATGCTTCGTCTTCCTTTGGTCAGCGCCACTCCGAACCCTCTGCTGTGCGAGACTCTTAATCCACGTGGCGTTCCGCCTTTTCCTCCGAGCTCAAGGACTTCAAGACCACCGGCCGCCGCTCCACCGTTTCCTTTCCGTCTTCGCCGTTGACGGTGACAATCCCCAAATCACCGGCCAGCCGGAGATAGTCCGCGTCCTTCGGTCCCCGGCCTTTTCCGCGCTCGACGGTGCCGGAGAAGCGATAGTATTTCTCGTGGATCTTCGCGGTCTTGAACTCCACGTGTTGCTTCGCGCGCTTCCCGATGGTGATGGGATAACTCAGGATGGTATCGGATTCCTCCTCGCCCTGATAAACCTCCACGAAACCTTTGACCACTCCATCTTCCTCAAGCAGCCCCAAAGTGTCGTCGGGCGAAAGGAAATGGTACTCGCCTGAAACGTCCGGAACATCTTCGGTCGTTTGCTGACCGCCCTGCGCGAAGGCGAGGGACCCGGCTAGGAGCAGAAGGAATGAGGCTAGAGCCGCGGAGCAACGGCCGAGACCGCGCACCTCATGCGTATCCGCCGGCGCGCGCGGCTCCTTTGTATCGCGAGGGCCGAGCATGCAAAATGGCGCGCACCGTTTAGCGCAATTTCGGAGTTCCATCGAGGACCGCTGAGTCGTTCGTGGTTTGTTCTTCACCGCCAGTCTAGCCCTTTGGGTAAACGACGGCAAGGGAAGCCGGAAAAGGCCGTAGATGAATCCACTTTAACTTGGTTCTTCGGTGGATTCGGAGAGGGGCAGCCAGATTTTAGCCGGCAACCTCTCGTTGTGTCGCCCCAGGCTGATCATAGACCCGCGGACGCCGCGCGGGAAGACTTCGAGCATTCCGCAGCAGCGCGGGAGCGAAAAGCGTTTGTGGCCGGCGCTACCCGGATTAAAAAAGAGCCTGTTGCCGATGGCGAGCAGGCAGGGCTGATGGCTGTGGCCAAAAACCACGACTCGAGTGGCAGGCTCCAAACCCCACAGGAACGCATCGCGCCGCGCGGGTTGCATTTTGCCCAGAAGCTGGATATCCGACCACTCTTCCAGCTCGGACTGAGGGATGGCGAGGGCGTGCCGGATCTCGACCTGGGTATTCTCGAAATTCACGGTCCGGCTGAGGGGAAGGCCGAGGGAATCCGGATCCACATTGCCCATGACGGCATGCACGGGAGCGATCCGGGAGAGTTCGTCGAGAACTTCATCGGACCCGACGTCGCCCGCGTGCAAGATGGCCGCCACACCCGAAAAAAGCTCCTTCAATCTCGGGTCGAAATAACCGTGCGTGTCCGACACCACACCAACGTTCATCCGAGGCTCGCGCGGCCGAACGTTGTCGACCGCACCCGAGATAATAACGAGGCCCCTTCCCCAGGTAAAGCCCGCCTTGCCTTAGCGCCGCTCAGCAATCACGCAGGCGCGAGACCCTTTTTTCGCCCTTGTCCATCGGGGCCTTAAAGTCGCATTGATGGCCCAGTCCGAGCACGAAGGCCGCAGGCGGCTATCTTGCTGTCCTCGCTCGAGCGCGGGCTTCCTCGGCAAGTTTCTTGAGCTGCTCCGGGGACGTCGCGCAGGAAGGATAATTGATTCGGCAGGCGACCAGGCTCAACTTGCAACCGCAGCGACAAGCTTCCATGTTCGCGCGGTAGATGACGCGGTCCATTTCTTTCGGCGAAAGCACCGGGGCGTCGAGCCCCGGAATTTCCGTGGCGTTCGTGGGGGTAAAGACGCGCGCGGTTCTTGAGCACACGGGACCTGCGGCGTCGAGCGGGGCGGGAACGAAATGCGGTTGGGGAGCGTTCACCCAGAATGCGAAGGCGGCGAGAAACCCGAGCGCCGCGGCGGCCCAAACCACCCGCCGGCGGCCGGCCGGAGGTTCCGGCCGAAAGGAGGGACCCGCGGCGTCACTTGAAGCTGGCTCTCCGGAAGACATCCTGGTTCACTGGCTTGAGGCGGACTTTCTCTCCCACCACCTTCACTTTCAAGGTCACCGGTGCGCTCGCCGGAGGGAAGCAGGCCTGGTCGTTGCAGGCCTGATAGGAGATTTTGCCCTGTAAACTGTACTCACCCGGGGCGGCCGAAGTTGAGACCTCGAGGAGCGCACCGATCACGACCGTCCCTGCGTAGACCGACAAGGGCTTGTCTTCGAACGTAAACTTCCGAGGGTCGCCCCGCGGGTAGAAGACACTTTCGACGCTCAGCGGAGTCGAGGCCGTGATCTTGATTTCGGTGGGGATCAAGTATTCGAGTGTGGGGTTGTGGTCGTTGATGTGGAAGCCGGGAGGAACCTCGGCGACCACTGCCATTTTGACTTTTGACCCGGCGTGCACGGCATCCGTCGCGAGCACTATGCACGCCTGGACCTGGGGCGGCCGGTTATCGGCTCTCACCGCAAGCGCCATCGCCGCCAGGGCCAGCGCAAACCCCGCTCCCTTCGCGCTCATTCCTCCGCGCTCCACAGCGCACTCGCGACCCTCGCGCTTCACCATGTTTTCGGTACCCGGCCTTCCTCATCAATCGGCGAACGCCCGGCCGGCCGCAAGAGGGGCGGCGGAAGATCATCGTCGCGGACCCACCGCCTACGCCTTGGACTTGGTGGATTTCGCCAACTCATCCTTGGCGATTTTGCGGCTTACCTGGCAAGAGGAGTCTTCCTTCCGGCAATTCAGCACGTTCCGGCCGCACCCGCAGTCACACTTCATTCCGGCGAGCCGTTTCTTATATTGTTCCACTTGCGCCCGGGTGAGACCTGTCAGGTCAACCCCGGGCACTTCCGAGTTCACCTCTGCCGGAGTGCTGACCTCGACTTGCTCCCCCGACGCGGGTCTTCCATACGTCTGGAACCCTTTGACTTCCTCTTTCCCTTTGGCGGCGAGTAGTTCTTTGATTTCCTCCTCGAAAACAGAAACGTCGCTAGCACCCAAGTGTTTGCGGTAGATGCGGCCGTCGCGGCCAATAAGGAACGTGGTAGGCATGGCGTAGATGCCGCCGTAGAGCGCGGTGAGCTTGTTGTCTCCCAGCGCCACAGGGTAGTTCATCCGGAATTCCTTGTAGAACGGCCCCACTGGGTCAACGCTGTCGTCGAGAGAGATTCCGATGACAGCCAGCCCCTGGTCGCGATAGCGGTTTTCGAGCTCGACAAAACCTGGAATCTCAATTCGGCAGGGGCCGCACCAGGTCGCCCAAAAGTCGAGCAAGACGACTTTGCCCCTGTAATCGGCCAAGTCGAGCTTGTGCCCGTCAATGTCCGTTAGCGAAAATTCCGGGGCCATCACGCGGTTCCCGGCCGCCTCCGTCGCCTTGACGGATAAGGAGGTCACCGGACGGATCCAGTAGCGGTTAATAAGATAGAGGCCCACCACCGCCGCTAACGAAAGTAATACGCCGGCCAGAACCTTCCCCCTTCTTGCGGGCGGTTCTTGAGGCCCTGCCGGTTCAGGTCCCTTCACTGCCGGCGGTTGATCTTGGCCTTGCGGAACTGGCTCCGAACCCACAGAACACCTCACCGTTGCTTATTGTACCGCACCCGCGCCTCAGTTCCGCGCTCGTTTGGCCGCCGGGTCTGTCAGCGGAGGGACCGCGGTGGCGGATTCGCGGTGGCGGAAGCGATGATGCCAGGCCAAAAACGCCGTCGCAATCATCCCCAGAATCGCTATGAACTGCGACGTGGACAGCAAATGGTTGAAGACAAACCCGCGGTCCTCGTCGCCCCGCAAAAATTCGATGAAAAACCGCGCCACCGCGTACAGTCCGATATAAATGAAGAAAATTTCCCCGTCGAAAGCTTTCCGCTGGAAGCGCCAAAGGAGAATCCCGAATATGGCCAAGGTCGCCAGGGACTCATAAAGCTGCGCGGGGTGAATCGGGATATTGAGGGGGACGCCCGTGACCTGGTGGCTCAGCGGGTTCGAAAACACCACCCCCAAAAAGGACGACGTGGGCTTGCCGTAATCGCACCCAGCCGCAAAGCAACCCAACCGCCCAACGCTCTGCCCCAGCGCCACGGCGGGAGCAAGGACGTCCGTGGTCCTCCAAAAAGGTAGCCGATACACGCGCAGGTACCAAATGTCGAAAACCACCGCCGCGATAAAGCCGCCGTAAAAAACCCCGCCCGACTGGAGCGTCGCCCAACTGAGAATCTCGCCTGGATTGTCGCGGTAATAACTCCACTCCGTCAGAATCATCAGCACCTTGGCGCCCAGCAAGCCCACCACGATCAGCCATGTGCTCAGGTCGAAAAGGCGCCCGGGCTCAAACCCTTGTTGCCGCCGAATTTAATCAGGATCGGATGCAGATGTCTCTCCCTCGCAGGCTGCTGAAAAACCCTTCGGGCATGTCATTCTGAGCGCAGCGAAGAATCCCTTTCATTTGTTTTCAATGAAATGCAGGGATTCTTCGCTTCGCTCAGAATGACAACCTAAGACAATTTTATATCAGCCCCTTAGAGCGAAAAACGGTTCAAGAAAGTTAAGTAGCCCGAGAGCACCGTGAATTTATGGAACGCGATGAGAGCCCCGATTGCGATGAGCAGCACGCCCGAGGCGACCTCCACGGCCTGCAGGTGCTTTCGGAACCGGCCGTAGAACTTCAAGAACTGGCTGAGGCCGAGGCTGGTCAAAAGAAATGGAATGGCCAAGCCCGCCGAGTAAATCCCCAACAAAAACATTCCCTGATAGAGGTTCTGCTTGGTTGCGGCGAGCGCCAGGATGGCGGCAAGAATCGGTCCTATGCAAGGCGTCCACCCGAAGGCGAAGGCGAAGCCGAGCAGGAAAGCGCCGATCAAACCGCGCTTGGGCGCCCCCGTATTCACTTTCGCCTCGCGGTACAGAAAGGGGATTTTGATGAGACCGGTCAGATGCAACCCGAATATGATGATGATGACCCCGGCCACAATGTTGAAGATCGAGTGCTGCTCCTGCAGAAAATCTCCCACCGTGGTTGCCGAGGCCCCCAAAGCCACAAAGACCGCCGAAAAACCGGCGACGAAGGCGATAGAATTCGAAACGATCCGCCGCACGACCACCCCGCTCTCGCCTGCCTTGAGGGTTTCGATGGACTCGCCGGAAAGCATTGAGATATAGCCGGGGACGAGCGGCAGAACGCAAGGCGAGAGAAACGACACTACGCCGGCGATAAACGCGATCGGGATAGTGAGCTCGTGCCCCACGTTCGGCCCGCTCCTTCTCGGGCCCCTTCTTTTTCGATGCGAAGGGGCGAGGCCCGGTCACCTTCGCTGTCTCTGGCAGTCCTGCTGTGGGCGCACCTTGTCCGCCCTTCTTACACCAGTGTATCATAGCGTCCCGCCGGCGCGGCCCGACGCCGCGGCGGGAACCTCTTCGGGGAGCGTTTTGTTCCACCTTGCTGCGCGCCCTCATCTTCGATTTCGACGGCGTCCTGGTAGACAGCGAGCCGCTCATCTTCGAGCTCACCAAGAAAATGGCCGCAAAAGAGGGCTGGAAACTCACCAAAGAGGAGTATTACCGCGACTATTTGGCGCTCGACGATCGCGGCATTGTCGGGCGCCTGTACCGCAGCCATGGCCGCAAAGTGGACGCCGCGCGGCGGGACGCTCTGGTCGCCTGGAAAGCCCGCGAGTATGAGGAATTGATCCGCGACGGCTTGCCGCCACTCGCCGGCGCCGTGGAGTTCGTTCGCAAGGCGGCGGCAAAATACCCGCTCGCCATCGCGAGCGGCAGCCTGCGAAGTGAAATCGAGCGGTTGCTTAGGTGCCTGGGACTGCGCGAGGCTTTTCGAGCCATCGTATCAGCGGACGATTGCGAGCAGTCGAAACCTGCGCCGGAGGTTTACCTCAAAGCGCTCGGGCGCCTGGCAGAACTTGAAGTTTTTGTCGGAGCGCCTCTTGAGGCTGGCCAATGTCTGGCGATTGAAGACGCTCCGCTCGGCATTGTGGCGGCGCACGCCGCAGGAATGAAGTGCCTGGCGCTCGCCCAGAGCTGTCCCGTGGGAGAACTTCGCCATGCTGACTGGGTGATTCGAAGCTTCGCCGAAGCGGACCTCGTGAGCCTCGCGAGCGACGAGCGTTGGCGGTGATTTACTCGAGATGCGCGCGAGGAAAGGGGAGCAGTTGCGGTCCTCGGGGTTCTCATGAGAGGCCAATATGACCCATTGCGCGGCCTGTGGAATCACCTGGCAGTATAATCCTGCCTGACAATAGCATTCAGCGGCGGCCAGGAGTAGGTTACCGGGCGGACCCGAGCTCGAAAATGGAAGTTCGGGTCTAATAGAGTCCATTGCGATTTGAGCTTGAACCGGCAAGGTATCCGGCGGATGCTTTTGGGCAATTCGCAGCTCAGAACCAAACTCCGGATAAAAGGTAGCCCATCCCTCCGAAGGCCCGGCCGTGTGATTGCATTTAGGGTAAGTCCAGCGTATGTTATCGGCCAGTCTGAGTTTGCAAGCGGAGATCCTTGCTAACGCAAATCAGTCCAGACAATAGTTCGGTTCACGCACCACTGAATTAGTTGTGATCGAAGCATCGCGAAGCTGCCCATGGGTTCAGAAGCTCGGACTTTAAGCGTGGTCATTGTGAGCCTTGACGAAGGAGAGAACCTGCGCCGCACGGTCGAGAACCTCTGGCCCACGCTGCCCGCCAATCATGAGTTGATTATCGTCGATGACGGCTCGACCGACGGGAGCTCGGACTTTCTAGCCGGAGACCACCGGGCAAAGTTATTGCGGACTGAGCGCCTCGGCATCGCTCAGGCCCGGAACCTCGGCGCCTCCGAATCACAGGGTGAGGTGATTGTGTTTTCCGATGCACACGTCAACGTGTGCAAGGGATGGTGGGAGCCTTTGCTGAGGGCGCTTGAAAAGCCTCAAGCGGGGGCCGCCGGTCCAGCCATTGCTGACATGGAACACCCGGAGTTCAAAGGATACGGGTACTGTTTCCAAGGGCCCGACCTGGAAATGAAGTGGCTCCCTCAGAAAGCCGACACGGCATATCCGGTGCCACAATTAGGTGGATGCTTTATCGGGATGCGGCGCGATGTCTTCAAGTCTATTGGGGGATTCGACTCTGGGATGATCGGATGGGGGCTGAACGACAGCGAGCTGTGCATGCGACTTTGGGGGGAGAATTACGATCTTTGGGTCTTGCCACAAGTCGAGGTGGCCCACCTGTTTCGCGAACGCTTTCCGTACCAAGTAGAATGGCCTCCGGTTATACACAATGCCCTGCGCCTCTCGCTTCTTCACTTCGAGGGCGAGCGCTGGGCCAGCGTGATAGGCCATTATCGAGAACACTCTGCCTTCGCAGCGGCGCTGGCGCTGGTCGTGGAGCACGACGTTTGCGCGCGCCGCCGCGAAGTGGCTTCCCGGCGTGTACGCGACGCCGAATCACTATTCCGTCGATATGAGCTCGACTGGTGAGGACCCTTTGGGCGGCGAGTCCCCCGGATCGAAAGGCGAGCGAGGATGAGCGCGGATCAAATCATAGGCCGGACGATTTCACACTACCGGGTTGTCGAGAAGATCGGCGCGGGAGGCATGGGTGTGGTTTTCCGGGCGCTCGATCTGAACCTGGAGCGGCCTGTAGCCCTCAAGTTGTTACCCCCCGAAAAGGTAAGCGACCCGGAGCGTAAAAAGCGCTTCGTGCAGGAAGCAAAAGCCGCGTCCGCGCTGAATCATCCGAATATCATCACGATATACGAGATTGGTGCCGCCGAAGGGTGCGATTACATTGCCATGGAGTTTGTGGCAGGCAAACCCTTGGATCGCCTTATCGGTCACAAGCCGCTACCGATGGATGAATTCCTGACCTACGCGGTGCAGATTGCCGAAGGGCTCGCTGCGGCGCACGGCAAAGGGATTATTCACCGCGACCTGAAGCCCGCCAACATCATGATAAGTTCCAACCGCACGGTGAAGCTACTGGATTTTGGCCTGGCGAAATTGACAGAGACTCCTGAGCGCCATGAAACTCCCGATGAAACGGCGATCACCCAGGGGGACCCAGGGCAAGCCCTCTCGGGTCAGGGGATGATTCTTGGGACTCTCGCGTACATGTCACCGGAGCAGATCGAAGGCAAAAGGCTCGACGCGCGCTCCGACGTTTTCTCCTTCGGCGTGGTCCTGTATGAGATGCTGACCGGCAAGCCGCCCTTCAAGGCAGCGAGCCCGCTTTCCACAGCGTCGGCGATCCTCAGCAAAGATCCGTTTCCGCCGGCGGAAGTCAATCCGGAGATCCCTCGCGAGCTGCAGAGGTTGGTTTCCCGTTGCCTTGCGAAGGACCCGGAACGCCGGGCGCAGCACATGGGAGACGTTAAGCTGGACCTTGAACAATTTCGGGAGGATCTCGCGTCGGGCAAACTCTTGACAGCCGGCCCTGTGACACAGAGCGCCCAACGAAGCGGTCTCGGCCCAGGTTGGAAGCTGGCTGCGGCAAGTGCCTTGGGAATTTTAGTAGCCTCGATCGGAATCTGGATTTGGATCCGTCATTTTGCGACGCCTCCCTCCATGAAGATCATGACGCGATTAACCTCGGATTCAGGGTTCAGCGACTACCCCGCATTGTCTGCAGACGGCAAAATGTTAGTGTACAGTTCAGACCGCGGCGGTCAGTCCATCTTGAGCCTGTGGCTGAAGGAGGTGTCCGGTGGGGAACCGATCCGGTTGACGCATGACGAGGCAGACGCCGAGGAGGCGGTGTTTTCACCCGACGGGTCCACGATCGCTTTCCGCTCGGAACGGAATGGTGGCGGGATATATATGATTCCGACGCTCGGAGGGGAGCCGCGGCTGATTGCCCCGGAGGGGCGCCGCCCCCGGTTTTCTCCTGACGGCAAGTGGATCGCGTATTGGGTAGGAGGCCAAGGCGGCGCTGGAGTGGGCGAGAAAATAAACCTAATAGGGACCGCTGGAGGAGGCGCCGAGCGATGGGCCGCCCAGTTCAGTACTGCATCTCATCCAGTCTGGTCGCCCGACGGGAAGCAAATTCTGTTTCTGGGCAAGCGAGACCCGGCGGCCCGCTGGCCGGATACAGCTGACTGGTGGGTGGCGCCGCTCGAGGGCGGAAACGCGGCCAACACCGGCGCCATCGATGTTCTGGGGCGCCCTGCCTTCGAGAATTTTTTGGCGCCGGAACTGTGGTCACCCGATGGCAAGTACATCATTTTCTCTTACCGACAGGGCGACAGCACAAACTTGTGGGAGGTTCCCATCTCGATGCGGACCTGGAAAATCTCGGGCCCGGCCGAGCAATTGACTTCCGGCACCGGGATGGAAGTGCGCCCCTCGATCGCCGCCGGCCGCCTGGCGTTTGCAAGTTTGGTTGAAAACCCGGACATATGGGCGTTGCCAGTGGACGCCAACGGCAAGGTTGGGACCGAGTTGAAGCGCCTGACCGACGACGTTGCCGCCGACAGTATGGCCACGGTTTCAAACGATGGCCGGCGGATTACTTTTCTCTCCAACCGGACCGGCAGTTACCAGGTGTGGGTTCGAGAACTGGAAACCGGGAAGGAGCAGATGCTGACGCGCGGCCAAAGTGGAAAAGCGTTCCCCTTGATTTCTGGGGACGGCTCGAAGATCGCCTACGCCGACGAGAACCAAAGGGACATCTACGTTGTCCCAACGAAAGGAGGAGTGGGTGAAGAAGTCTGCGCGAACTGCGGTTTACCACGAAGCTGGACGAAGGACGCGAACAACGTACTATTCCAGGGCGGTGAGCCACGCCATTTCACACTACTGGATCTGGGGTCACGGACAAAGCGGGACATCCTGCGGCATCTCCGTTGGGGCACCACTTCAGGTCAATTCTCCCCCGACGGTCACTGGATTGCGTTTGTAGCTAGGATCAGCACTGAACATACGCGGATTTTTATCGCTCCGTTCCGCAACGCCCCGGGTGAGCCAGAGGTCATGGAAGACGAGTGGATACCGATAACCGACGGCCAGTCCGAGGACGACAAGCCGCGGTGGTGGTTTACCGGTGACATGCTCTACTTCCTGTCACTTCGGGATGGTTTCCGATGCATCTGGGCACAGCGGTTGGATCCGGTCACCAAGCGAGCTCAGGGGCCCCCCTCCGCTATATACCACTTCCATCAGACCGGGCGGTCAATGATGTACATCCCGATGAACTATCGGGAGTTGTCAGTGGCGCGGGATAAAATCGTTTTCGGCCTGAACGAACTGGCCGGCAACATCTGGATGCAAACGGGGGGACGCGAGAAATGAGAGCGGCATGTGTCGAGCCCCCATCCGGCCATTTAATCTATCCGATGAGGCGAGTCGCCGGACCGTTATTCACGAAGGTACTTCTGAATAGAAGAAGCAGGGGCACCCTCAAAAGGCGGGAATCTACCGCCGCTTCACACGAGGCAATCATCTACAAAGGAGAAATATATGCGCACCGATGAGACTACCAGCAGAGGAGACTTGTTCGAAATGCATCACCCCAAGCCTTGCCCACCGCCGAAGCCCTGTCCGCCGCCGAGGCCTTGCCCACGGCCGAGGCCTTGCCCACCACCGAGACCTTGTCCGTCACCTAGGGGCAATCTTTAGCCGAAGTTTTGACTCCCTCCTGAAGCGTTAAGTCCGCTGAAACGGCGGCCGGGTAAGTTTGGCAATAGATCGAAGCTAGATCGACTTCTTGACCTGGTTCAAGGGCTTGTTGGAGTGTCCGCGCGGGGCTCTGCGCCAGCCTTGAAATGTTACGCGTGGTCTTTCAAAGGCCGCGAGCGTCGCCCCGCCGGCCGTTGGACTTCTCAGCCCCCGCAGAAGCTTCCTTTTCTTCCGGCGGCTTCAAGTGGCGAAACGCCGCAAAGAACAAGAAATCATAAAGAATCTTGATGCCACCGCCAAGGTAAAATGGCGTCGCCAGGGCGAGGTGCTGCATCAGGAATCCGGCGAGGGTGGGTGTGGCCGCGCGGGAAATGTTACGAGTCAGGTTCGTGACGCCGCTCGCGAAGGTCCGCTCGCCGGGCTTGACCACGGCGAGGATATACGACTGCCGGGTGGGGACATCCATTTCAGCCAAAGCCTCGCGGGCAAAAAACAGCGCCAAGGCCAAGGGAGCGGAGGGCGCCAGAGGCACGACCACCAGGAAAAGGCTCGAGGGTATGTGAGTGAAGACCATGGTGTTCACCAAGCCGATCCGGCGCGCGAGCAAGACAGCGACGAGGTACGAAATCGAATTCAGCAGGTGCCCGATAAAGAAAATCAGGCCGAGGCCGGATTCGGAAATCCCGAAGCGGCGGAAGAACCAGTAGGCGATCAGTGAATCCACGAGCAGTCCACCGCCCAGGCTGTCTATCGAAGACAAGGCGGCGAGTTTGTAAACCGCCGCCCGGGACTGTTGCGAAATGTCGGTGGCCCTCCCCGGAAGCGTTCCCTCCGCCGACTCAAGCAAGAAATAGAAGAGGCAAGCGGCAAGGTTCGCCAGCGAATACAATCCAAAAGCCAGGCGATAGGAAGCGAGTAAATCGAGCCCCATCGCCCGCGAGACGAGCGCCGGAAGCCCTGCCGCGAGCGCGCCCACGGCGTGCCCGCCGTCGAGCACCAAGCTGTGCCAGGAGATCGCCACGGTGCGCCGCTCGTCGGGGACCATCTCCGGCAGAAGCGCTTGTTCGAGCGCGAAAAGTGGGCCGCGGTCCGTGCCCATCCCGTTGACCATGCCGAGAAACGCGAGCGCCACCAGGCCTGCGGTGTTGGTGGTGAGAGCGAAACCTGCGCCACCCAAAACCGTCAGCCCGCCCATGATCGCAAGCGACCTTCGCCGCCCCAGCCGCTCGGCGTAAAAACTCACTCCCGCCATCAGCGCCGCGCTCCCGGCAAGGCCCGAGGCGACAATCGCGCCGATCCAAGTGGCCGACATGCCCAAGCGCGCCAGGTACACGGCGAGGATTACGCCCGTCATCCCGACCCCGAGCGAGCGCAGGAATGCGGCCGCGTAAATGACTTTCAAGTTCCGGGGAAGCAAGGGGAATCGTTCCATGGAAATCCCAACGGCCGCCGAGAAGGATGTCGGGCTGGAACCTCGAAGGCAGGGCCGATTACGGCTTGGCCTTCTTTTCCGATAACTTTCGCCCAAGGCGCGGGCTGAAAGAATACGTCAACTTCACCGCAAAGCGCTGCTCGCGAAGCTCCTGGGGGTTCGCGACGGCGAGGCTCGCAAACCGCGTCCCCACATTGTAGATGATGAAGAAATCGCTGTCGGGCCGGTAGTTGTAGCGCAGGCGAAAGTTGGCGCTCACGGCTTCACGGTTGGCGGTGTCCATCTGCACCAGGTTGCTCAAGGTCAGAAAGCGCGAAAACGAATAATTCGTTTGCAGGCCCGCGAGAGCGATGGAGAAGTTCCCCTCAGGCAGCCGGAAGCGGTCCCATCGCTGGGAGCTGGAAACCGAGAACCGCGCATTGGGCCGGTAGTTAAACCGCACGCTCGCCTCATTCAAATGCCCGTTGTAGTAGGTCCCGAATCGCTCAAAGAGATTGTAGGTGAACCGCCGATCGAGCCCCGAGCCATAAGTGAATTGAGTTCGCGAAAAGTGATAGAGGCCGGACGGAATGACCACGCTCTTGTAAATGTTAAAGGGCGCCGTGATGAGCTGCGTGAACACGTTCACAATGTCGTCGTCGGTGTAGGAGCCGTTATTGAAAAGGGCCCGGAAGGTGGCCTGCCACTCCTGGGTCTGGAGAACCTTCGCGGTGTTCGGCGCATGATAGATGAACCCTTCAAAATTCAGCTCCCGCACGCCACGGATCTTCGGCCGCGGCTTCAGGGTCAAGTCCACGAAGGTTTCCTGCAAGTCCGTGCGGTTGAGGAAACCCACCTCGGGATTGTAGTTCGGGCCGATTTTGTCCTTCTCCACGCGAAAATCCATCCAGTTCGTCTGGAAATCGGCGCGCCCGCCTACGTCCGCGTCGCCGGACCGAAAGCCGGGCGTTTTCGTCCGCGCGGCCCAGCCAAACAGGGCAAGATTCTTGAAGAACACCAGGCGCGCGTCCACGCCACCCGCGCGGTTGTAGGGGTCGGTGGCGCTGCCGGATTCCTTGTCAATCCCCATTACGCCGATGTAGGAGTCCCCAAACAGCGCGCGCTTGACGCGCACGACGCCGTAGTTCGCAAAAGGATTAGGGCCGGAGGCGCGGGTCTTGACGTCGAGAACGCCCACGTCGAGTTTTCCGAGCGTGCCGGCCACTTTTGCGCCTGCGTCAATCGGCACTACTTGGCCCGTAACCGGGTCAATGCCGATTTGGCGAGTGAAAAAGAGGCGGTCCATGAGACCCGTTGGAAAATCAAAAACGCTGGCGTTCTCGAGAAAGAACTGCCGCTTTTCAGGGAAAAACAGCCGGAACGGAGTCAGGTTGAATTCCTGCTGGTCCACATCCGAGTCGGCGAAATCGGTGTTGACGGTGAGGTTGGCAATGAGGTTCGAACGCAAGCCGTACTTGACATCGAACCCGCCGGAGTGGAGGAAATTCGTCGAGCCGGAGACGCTGTCCACGCCGCCGAGCGCGTAAGGCTTGACAATGAACAGCCGGCCGCTGCCGATATTCGTGATGCCGTGAAGTTCGCCGGCTTCGGATACTTTGGCCAGCCCGAAAACGCGGAGATAGGCCGACCAAAGGTCCTCCTCATTTTTCCGGCGGATAAAGCGCTTGAAATTTAGCCCCCAAACCACATCCTGGGATTCGGTGAAGTTGAGCGTGGTGAAAGGGATTTCCACGGTGGCCGTCCAGCCGGCCTTGGTGGTGCGGGCCGCAGAAGTCCAAACGCCGTCCCAGCCCGGATCGTAATCTTGGAGAGAATCTTCCGAAAGCTTTTCCTCGGTGATCAAGCCGTCGCTCTGCGTTCCGAGGGGATTGAGTTGAAAGACGTAGGCGTTTCGACGGTCGTGGCGGGAATCCACGAGGATTTCGAAATAATCGTCGAGGTTTTGCGGCAGGTCGCGACGGAGTTCGGTGGCCACGATCCCCCTGGGGCTCGAGTCGAAGCACGCGACGCCAAAATAGACGGCGCGGCGGGTGTACAGAATGCGCACTTCTGTTTTCTCAGTCGGCGCTTGGCGTTCGTGAGGCTCCCGCTGGCGGAAGTCGGTGACGGGCTGGGCCTGCTGCCAAAGGGGATCGTCGAGAGTGCCGTCGAGGCGTGGTGCGCGCTCCACGCGAACCGCCTCGGCAGCCCTAAGGCCCTCGGCCGGAGCGCCCTGGGCTGCCTGGCGGGCGACAAGAACGCGCGGTCCGACCAACAAAACCGGCAGGCAGAGACCGCAGACGAGCGGGAGAAGCCGGCGCGAGTCCCGGAATCGTGCCCACCTCCGAAAAGGGGTCACTGAATGTGTACTTTCTCGAGCGCGGCTTTGATGCCTTCGGCGACCGACGCAACCGGCCCAAGGCCCCAGAAATGCATGAAGAATAAACGCGGCTCGTCGTTGAGCATGTGATTGTGAAGAGCGGTGATCTGGATGTGATGCTCCTCCAAAGCTGAAATCACGGGATTGACTTCCTCCGCGATCAACACGAAATCGCCCGTCGCCGCCACGCGCGCAGCTCCGGCTTCCTGAAAGTTTATGGATTGCGCCACGCCCATGGGAGGAGGAACCGTCATGTCTCCGGAGCGAACTGCCTCCGCGCGCGGAATCCCGAAGGCGAGAACGCCGCCATTGAAATTCCCCTTGCGCCCGAGAACGTCCTCCACTTTTTTGGCGAAATCCGGCTCCGGGACTTTGGCGGGCGGCGCGGGCTTGCCGAGCGGCGTCTTGGTCAGCTCGAGCGCTGAATGCAATGACTTCGCAAGGTCCGTGGCCGTGCCGTGACCCATGTAGTGCATGTACATGACGTGGGGAGATTCATTCAACAAGTGATTGTGAACGGCGGTGATTTCAAACCCGCTCGCTCGAAGGTTCGCCATGACCGAATTGACTTCACTCTGGAGCAGAACGAGGTCGCCCATCACCGTGGCGTTCGTGTCGCTGCCTGCAAAGGCCGCCCAGGAGCCCAGCGCCAGGCCCGGCCGGAGGACTACGCCGTCTAGCGTTACGTGCAGGTCGGTCCGGGGAAAGCCTAACTTATAGACTTCCCCCAATCTCGTCCCCGAGCGTCCAAGAGCCTCGTCAATCTTTGCCACGTTAAGCCCTTGAGCCATTAGCCCGGCCGGAAGAATGAATACGGAAAGAATGCCCCACACTTCTTTGCGAATATGCATTTGGAACCTCCTGATATCACGATTTTTTACTTAATGACTTCATAAACCCTGAGCTCGCATTGCTGGGCGCCACGGTGCGGTACGGCGAGAAAGAGCCGGCTCAATTCCGGTGAGAAGAACGAGGTGCGGGCGCCCGGCGCAGTGTGAATTTTGGCGAGCGCCCGGAAATGGTCGGCGTCCGTTTGTTCGAAGACGCTGATAAAGCCTTCTCCACCCGAAGCATAAATTCGCTTAAGCGCCGCGTCATACCATACGTCGTCCGAATCGCCGACCGCCGCCAAGTGCCCCACCAACTTGCCGCTCCCGGTGTCAAATATCAAAAGCTCGGCGGGGCGGCGCGCCACAACGAAAAGCCGCTGGTGGGCATCATCGAGCGCCATGGGGAAATTGGCGGCGTATTCTCCCAGGCGCCAGCGCGCCACCACGGACCGCTTCGCGCGGTCGAGGACGACGATTTGGCTGGCATTCGGGACATTGACGAATATCCGCGGACCGGACTTTTCAAGCTGAAAAGATTCGGGGTGCGCCGGCAAAGGAATTTCTCCCACTTGCTTCCCGCTCGACGCCTCGATCATCCCGAGGCCCCCTTCGCCGTAGCCGACGTAAACCGTTCCGGCCGCAGCGTCGAGGCGAACGTTATCGGCGTCGGAGGAAAGGTGGACCGTATCGAGGGCTTGGAACGTCGCGCCGTCGAACACCACCGTAGTGCCGTCGTCCCCATTCGCGACGAAGATTCTCTTTGACGCGGGGTCGTAAAGCACGCCTTGCGGCTCGTGGAGACCGGAAATAGTGTGTAGGCGCTGGTGGGTCTTGAGATCGAATACCTCGACGGTATTATTTCCGAGCGCCGACATGAATAGCCGACGCCCCTGGAGGTCCACAGCGAAATGGTCTATGCGCCCATCGACATTTGGAAGCGGGATGGCGGCCACAAGCCGAAGCGAGGTCCCGCCCTGTTGGGCGAACACTGGTGCCACAAACAGAAGCGCCACGAAGCTTTCCATTAGGATTCTTCTCATGAGCACCTCAGGTTTGATTCTCGCTTTTCAAGTGGGTTAATTGTTGGAATGGGGCACAACAGCGGTCCCCGGGCGCAGTTCGTCCGTGCCGCGAATCGCCACCATGTCGCCTGGGCGGAGGTCGCCGAAGACCTCAATCCGGCCCTGCATTGTCGCCCCCGGTTTCACGTCCACCCATTCGGTCATTCCATTTCGAATCCGGACGACGAAAGTCCGTTCGAGGTTCGTGGCGACCGCGGAGGCGGGGACAAACAGCGTCGGGTAGGTGCGGCGCAAGGGCCATTCTACCTCTGAGAAGCTGCCGGGAACGAGCTCGGCGCCGGGATCCCGCACGTCCAGCTCAATGGGCATGGTCCGTGTCTTAACATCTACGCTGTGAGAGATTCGGGCGATCGGGGCGTGAAAAACTTTGCCTGGAAAGGCCGGCACCGTGAAGGCGACCTCAGCCCCCTCCGGCACTCCCGCCACATCGTATTCCGGAACCGGCACGACCAGCCGACCCCGGGTGATGGTCTCGACCCGCACGATGGGCGTAACCGCCCCCGGACCGCCCGCAGGACCGACCAGCGCTCCCGGGTGGACAAAGCGCGTCGTAATTTCTCCGTCAAAAGGCGCGGTGATGTCCAAGTAAGATTCGAGCTGACCGACCGCGCGCAGGGACTCCTGGGCCGCCTGGGCTGTTTTTTCAAGAGCCGACACATTCCCCTGGTCCGATTCAACCGCCTTCTCGGCGATGTCAAGGTCATTCGGCGCCACGACGCCCGCCGTTCTGGCTGCGGCGTTCAACCGCTGGTAGGTGCCTTCGTCGGCGGCGAGCCTGGCCTTGGCGGCGGCGAGTTGGGACTCGGCGCTTTGATATTTGGAATCCGCCTCGGCGCGTTGGGCAACGAGCTCCGGAGCATCCAGCTCGGCGATGAGCTCACCTTTTTTGACGCGCGAGCCGCGATCCACTTTGATCCATTTCACGAAGCCGGTCACCTTCGAATAGACCTCCACCTGTTCGTAAGGCACGAGCTCGGCCGGTAGGAGGACTGTCGCCTGTAGCTTTTCCGAAATTACGCGGGTCACCTCCACCGTCGGTGCAGTTTGTCCTTCGGGCGATAGGCTCGCCGCCCGACCAGACTGGTTTTCTTCTCGGCTGCAAGAGGCAAGAGAGAGCGAGGTAATCAGCGCGAACGCGAGAGTGGCCGGTCTTACGCACATTTTCATAGTTTCTCCTCTCGCGGTCCCCGCGTAAGGCTCCTAATGTGCCGTCCCATTTAATTTTTTACACTCCTTCCCACTGGCCGTCATTCCGAGCGCGAGCGAGGAATCTGCTTTTCGGCGTCGCAGAAGCAGAATCCTCGGGCCGACAAAAATCATCGACGCTCGGAATGACATCCACGCGGTGAATAATAACTTGGAACAGGTCATAAGCTCTTCGCATACCGGCTCTCGGGGTCATCCGGATCGAGCGATGGGGATTGGGTGCTCGCGCGCGCCTGGAGAATGGCGAAAATGAATGGCAACACGCTCAGGTTCACCAGGGTGGCGGCCGCGAGTCCTCCGATCACCGCCCTTCCCAATGGCGCGGTCACCTCTGCGCCGGTTCCCAAGGCCAGCGCCATGGGAACCATCCCGGCAATCATGGCGAGGCTGGTCATCAGGATGGGGCGCATCCGGGCTTTCGTCGCCTGAACCGCGGCCTCGAGGGCGGAGGCGCCCGCTCGGCGACGCTGCTCGGCGAAACTCACGAGCAAGATGGCGTTGGCGGTTCCAACGCCGACCGCCATAATAGCCCCCATGAAAGACTCCACATTCAGTGCCGTGTGTGTGGCCAGCAGTGAAAAAACCACTCCGCAAATGACGGCCGGAGAGATGGTCAATACGACGAAGGAAAGGCGGAAAGATTCGAAGTTGGCTGCCAGCAGCAGGAAGATGACTACGACCGCCACCAGCAACCCGATGGCGAGGTTCTTGAAGGTCTCGCGCATGGGGGCAATTTGGCCGCCGACCTCGACGCTCGCCCCGCGCGGCGGAGCGCCGACAGCCGCAAGCGCCCGGTCAATGTGGCCGGCAACCCTTCCTAGGTCCTCGCCCGCCACCCCGGCCGAAAGCGCCACTCTCCAAAGCCCATTCTTGCGATCGTACTCGCCCACCATCTTCCCGTTCGAGACCTGGGCCACGTCGCCGAGCAGCGGATGTTGGGCCACGCCGGGCATGATCGGAATGTTGACCACATCTTCGAGCGAGGCAATTCTCGATTGAGGGTATTGCACCTGAACCTGGTAGCCGACTCCCGTCTTCGGGTCCGCCCAGTAGTTGGGGGCAGTAAAGCGGCTGGAGGCGGTGGCCTCGGAAAGAGAGCGTGCCACCTGCTCCGTAGTGACACCGAGCTGACCGGCCAGCTCACGGTTCACCTTGACATCAATCGTCGGATAATCGAAAGGTTGTTCGATTCTGAGATCGCGCAGGGCCGTCACCTTCCCCATCTCGCCTTGCAACTTTTCTGCGTAACTACGGACGGCAGCCAGGTCCGGCCCCGCGACTCCGATTTCGACAGGGGTGGGTGCCCCGAAGTTCATAATTTGGCTGACAATGTCTCCCGGCTCGAAGGAAAACGAACAGTGGGGAAATTTCGAAGGCAGGGTTCGTCGAAGCTTTTCCTCGAAGACCCCTACATCAATCCGCGCTTCGGGCCGCAAGGCAACATTGATAACAGCCTCGTGCGGCCCACCCGTCCAAAGGAAGACAGTATTAATGGGATAGCTTGCGGCTTGAGTGCCGACATAACCCAGGCTGATGTCCACATTGCCCGGCCCCGCCGCTGTCTGAATCTCGTCTAGAACGTTCTCGACCAGGCGTGAGCTGTCTTCGGCGCGGGTTCCGGTCGGAGCGTCGAAGCGAAGCCGAAATTGACCAGCCGCAGCGCCCGGGAACAACTCCCTCCCCACACGAGGTCCGAGCAGGGCGATGATGGCCACGGCAGCCAAGGCGTAAACCACAACCACCACGAGGCGCAAGGGGGCGAGCTTCGCAAGGGCGGCGCTCCAGTTCTCGCGCAGGCGATCAAACGTCCATTTTCGGCTCTGATCGGCGGTTTCGCCATGATGCTCCCGGAGAATCCACGTGGACATCACCGGCACGAGCGAACTCGAGAGGTAGTAGGAAGCCGCCATCGCGAATCCAACCGCGAGCGTGAGGGGCACGAAAAGAGCTTGAGTCACCCCGGTCATGAAGAACGAAGGCACGAATACCGCCAATACCGAAAGCATGGCCAGCAACCGCGGAATCACCACCTCTTTGCTGGCGTCCAGCACCGCGCGCGCCCGCGGGAGGCCTCCCGCAAGGTGCGTATGAGTATTCTCAATAACCACGGTCCCCTCATCCACCAGAACACCCACCGCCAAGGCGAGCCCGCCGAGCGTCATAACATTGATAGTCTGGCCCGCTCCCCAGAGTGCGACCACCGCCGCGAGCAATGCGAACGGGATCGTAGTGACCACAATCAGCGAGCTCCGCCAGTCCTTTAAGAACAACAACACCATGAGCCCGGTCAACAGCGCCCCGAGCAATCCCTCCCGCACCACTGAAAGCAGGGCGCTCCTGACGTAGCCGGATTGGTCGAATTGATAGGTGATGTTGATGTCGGAGGGAACCAGGGACCGGAACCGGGCAAGATTCTGCTTCACCTCATTCACCACTGTGAGGGTGGAGGCATCCGGGCGTTTGGTCACAGGGATGTACACCGCTCGTCGGCCGTTCACCAGCGCGTAGCCGGTGGGAATATCTGTGCTGTCCGCCACCGTACCCACGTCACGGAGGTAGACGCTCGGGCCCGCACCGGCGCGGATCGGCAGATCCAATAAGTCTTGAATGTTCGGAGCGACCGAATTGCTCGCGACGATGGGCAAGAGGGACCCAATGCGCGCATTGCCGGCGGGCTGGAGGATATTGCCGGAGTTGACGGCTTTCACGACCTCATCGGGAGACAGACCGTAAGCGCGCAGGCGGTCCGGATTAACGGTAATAACGATGGTCCTTTGATTGCCCCCAAATGGCGGCGGCGCCGAAACCCCCGGCAACGTCGCGAACACCGGCCGGACCCGGTTCAGGGCCAAGTCCTGAATCTCGCCGAGCGTCCGGGTGGGGCTGGAGAAGACCAAGTACCCTACCGGAACGGTTCCCGCGTCAAAACGGATTACGAAGGGAGACACGGTGCCATAAGGCATGAATGCGCGGGCCCGATTGACGTAGGAAATAGTTTGAGCGAGGGCTTGGCTCATGTCCGTGCCGGGATGGAAAGTGAGCTTTAGAAGGCCGTTGCCTTGGATGGATTTATCCTCAACGCTTTCGATCCCGTTGATGTAGAGGAAGTGGTACTCATAGTAAAACACCAAGTATCCTTCCATTTGTGCCGGACTCATGCCGCCATAGGGCTGAGCAACGTAGATAACCGGAAGGTTGAGGTTGGGGAAAATGTCGGCGCGCATCCGCAGCACCGCAAGCACGGAGCAGAGGGCCACACCTGCAACCACCACCAGCACCGTCACAGGCCTGCGGAGGGCGGCGTGAATCAGCCACATAGTCAGTCGCCTCCCTTGGATTGGGCGCGGACCAACTCCAAGAACGGCTGAAGGTTGCCCTGCGCCGCCGCCACGCCCTCCAGCCGCCGCCAGACGTTCAGACGGGCCAGCCCCTGGTCAATTTCGGCTTGAACCAGCAGGCTCTCGGACTCGGCGACTTCGACAATCGTGGCGAGACCCGATTCGTACCGTGTCCGCGACTGGGTCTCGCCCTCGCGTGCCGCTTTGAGCTCAATGGGGGTGTTCTCGGCCACCCGGCGGGCGCCTTCGAGCTTCACCTGGGCTTCGGCAATTTGGCCCGACAAGTCCTGGAGCTCCTGCTCGTAGCGCGCTTCCTCGGCCCTTTGATTCGCAGCCTCAATCCGCTTTTGATCTCGAATGGAAAAGTAATCCATCAAGGGAAACGTGACCGTAACACCCAACGCCCAGTTCATTCGTTCCAGGCCCAAGCCATTCAGCCCTCCCGCGAAGATGCCGTTGGCGTTGGCCCCGCTCCCTCTCGCGGAAATCGCTGCTTGGGAAAAGAAATGCGGAACGTATGACCGCGAGAGAGCATGCTCTCGGGCCTTCTCCTGGCTGACATGGGCTTCGAGGGCGGTTGCCGCGGGATGGGCGGCGGGCGGAACAGGGGCGAGCCCCTGTTCCGGAGCGGAGCCTAAGAGCGGACCCGAATCAATTTCGACTTTCGTGCCGGCCATGCCAAGAATCTCCGCAAGTGCAGCCCGGCTGACTCCTTCCGCCGTTTCCGCCTCGATCATTTGGTTTCGCGCGAGCGCCAGCTCCGCGTCGGCGCGCGAGGCGTCCGCGCCGGGACGCAGGCCATTCGTCACCAGGACATGCACGGATTTGTCGAATACTTCCCGGCGAGTGACATTCGCGCCAGCCGCCTGCGTAATCTGCTGGGCGGCAAGAAGGGAGAAAAAGGCGTTGCTGACCGCCGTGGCAACGTCCAGCCGTGTCAATTCAGCCTCTGCCCCGGCCACTCTTTCGCCGGCGCGAGCCACGTTCACCTCCGCCCGGCGATAGCCAAAGTCAAACGGCTCCCAAGAAGCGAGCGCGCCCGCTCCGCTCCCCCACGCGCTGCGGTTCGACGTGTTCGCGAGCACGGGCCCCGAAATCGGGGGCAGAACAGGCTGGGGAAGAAGCAGCCCGAAGATGTTGTTGGCGGTGGCGCGGTTCGACTGCCAAAGCAGGCTGCTCGTGGGAAGATACTGAGTGTGTGCCAGCCCGACCCCGCCATGAGCGGCAGCAACCCTCTCGATCGCCACACGCACCGCAGGATAATGCTCGAGCGCGAAGTTCACCGCGCGGCCCAAGCTGAACTCCTCGGTTTTTTGCTTGCCGCTCTGGGCCTCGATATTTGGCCCGGCCACGAGCAGCGCCAGCCCCAGCCACGTCATCCACTGCAGAAGATTTCCGGATCGGTTCCGCACAGGTGAATCACCCTCCTCGAGCCACCGTCGCTTTTCGGAGATAGAGGCCGTGACGGCGCCGTTTCAAGCTTCCAACGTGGTGTACAATGCTTCGTACACCTTGAATCCTTGCTTCAAGATCTCGTCGTCCGGCCAGCCCATTTTTGCCCATCCTTTGAAGATCAAATCCAACAAGCGTCCTTCGGGGCGCCCGAACTTTTCATCCTCAAGGTCGGCATCGTGGACGATCTGAGAAATCCGACGCAGCCGCTTGTCATCGAGCTCGAAGCGTTGGAGCAACACTTCGAAGGTACAAGCGTCTCCGATGTGCGTAAACTCCCCTTCGAACATATCGTAGCGGACCGCCCCCGCGTGGGCGTCGAGGTCCGGGGAGAAGACGAACCGGGCATCAGGATCAATGAATTGCCGGATGAGCCAAGCGGAGGCGACGCGGTCGACTTCCGGGTGCGGGCGCGTCATCCAGACTTGACGCCGATACTCCAGGCGTTTCCTCCCTCCCGGTTCGGCCGGCGCGGTCAGCGCCCGCCGTAGCCGCGCCTCGAGCTCCTTCAGAGCCTCCTCCGCACCTTTCCGCCGCGGGCATCCGAACGAATCGATGGCCACAATTTCCCCAAGGCGGCGGTTCAAGTTCGCGAGCGAGTGCGGGCGTATGTTTCGCCTCGATGGACGCAGTGCCAACCGGATGTCGCGAATGAGACGGTCGTAGTCGTGCGTCCGGGCTTCGGTAAAGAGTGCAATCATCTCTTTGTCGGACCAACCGCCGATGCGCGCCACTTCCACCACCCAGGCTTCGCCGCGTGCCTTGCGCACCTCGGCCGCCAGCCACTGGAGCTTCTCGAAATTCGCCGGTGAGCGCGGTAAGACGTAGGCCGAATTCTTCCAGGCGAGCGCGCCGTATCTTTGGAGCTTTCGCCAGACGCTCACCCGTAAGCTTGCGCGCCGCGCGGGCAGGCGGAACATCAAGAGAAGCCACGGCACCGAGGGGCGCTTCGTCTTAGTCACACTCATATCGTGCGGATATATCTATAACATCAGGGAGAAGAACGGACAAGAGAGCGGTTGAGGAAGGCCTCCGGGAGCGGGCCGCACCCGCCCCCCGGGGTTCGGACGGTTAATCGCGCGCCATCTTATTATAGTGGATCAGCAAGCCGGAGTCCGCTTTCCCTTCGAGGGCCTCCAGCGCTTCGACCTGGAATCCCGTTGAGGCGATTTCCGTGCGGCGGTAAACGCCGGACCGGGACTCCACGGTCACATGGCCGTGAACGGCTTCGAGGAAGGCCTGGGCCTCCTTCAAGCCGGGCAGGGGCTTCGACACGCCGGGTTGGCTCTGGGCTTCGACCGCGTAGGAGCGGAGGAGTTTCGGCCAGTACTCGCGGAACAACGCCGCGCTTGAAAAGACGTCGCTCCAGACCAGTTGGCCGTTGATGGCAACGACCGCGCCCACCACGCCGCGCCCCCTGAGCGCTTCGCGGAGCTTCTGTTCGAACTCCCGCTCGATGGGGAGCTCGACCGCTTTCCGGGCGCGCTCGGCCATGGGGCTGGTGACCATGTCCATATAGCTCCCGGTCGGAGAGCCGACGCCCATCGCCGCCCCGGTCCCCCCGACTTTATCCCAGACTCCCGATTGGTTTTTTGAAAACTCCGCTTCCGCGCGGATGCCCGGATGCGCGATGGCTCCGGCGGAACCGAAGGCGGCGGGGCCCGACGACCAGCGTCCGTGCTCCACGCAGAAGACCGTTAAGGAAACCGGTTCGCTTTTGGGCGGAACGATCAAGTCCATTCCGATGATGCGATTCTGCTTTCCACCCGAGACGACTTCCCCGGAGAGCAGAATCAGCGGCCGAGACGAGTCATTGACCAGCACCAGCTCGTTGACGCTCGCGCCCTGATACGCGGAGGGAGCCACATCCGTCTCGACGGGCGGCCAGCGCCGCGCCGTTCGGCGCCGAATCATGCCGTTTTCCAGGGCGCCGCGCTCGGCGATGCGAACTTCACCCGAGGCCACGCCGGCGTCCAGCGTCAAGAATTCGGAGGTGTCCGCATTGATGTCTGATACGACGGGGTAAATCGCGAGGTTCGAGGCGGTGATGGGGGCGAGCACCCGCCAACTCTCGCGAAAGCTCTCGACGTCGGCGGGCGGGACGGCCTCGAACGCCGTCGAGGGTTTCATCGCCCACAGCCCCGTCATCGCCGCCCCGGTGAATACGAGGAATGTCCTGATGAGTGCCTTGCCTGGTTTCATGGTTCGCCTCCCTCTTTCGGTCCCGCGCTGCAGGATCCGGCCGCTTCAGGAAAGAGAACGGAGCGGGGCCTGCGGCTTGCAAAAATTTTCGGCGGGGCGAGTAGTATCCCAATTTGACCGCGCCATCTCCCATTTTGCGATTTCCATACGGGTGTCATCCTGAGCGAAGCGAAGGATCGCGCCCTGGTACAGTGCGAGATTCTTCGTCGTCCCGATGGATTTAATCGGGACTCCTCAGAATGACACCGCCCGGAAGCCGGGTGGCCCCCGGCAAATTAGGACATCACGCCGGGGCGAGGCGACTTTGATTTATTTGCAAGTCGCGCTAGGCTGTGCGTTCTTACTAAGGCAGGAAAAATACGATCGGGAAAGGCTATGACATGCGAAGACAAATCATGCTGGTTGCGTTACTTGTTGCGGCGGGTTCGGCCCGGCCGGCCTCGGCGCAAACCACCATGAGCTCGACCGAAACCGACCAGAAAGACCTGGCGGTGACCGTTTATAACTCGAACGTTGCGCTCGTGCGGGACGTGCGCGTGGTGCGTTTGCCCGAGGGCAGCGTGGACCTGCGCTTCATGAACATCGCCGCTATGGTGAACCCCGCCACCGTGCACATCGTCTCGCTAACCGCGCCCAAAGAGCTGGCGGTGCTCGAGCAGAATTACGAGTACGATCTGCTGAGCCCAGCGAAGCTGCTACAGAAATACGTCGGCAAAGAAATGACACTGATTCGCGTCGTCAGCGAGAACAACTCCACAAAAGAAGTCCCCGTCCAAGCAGTGCTGCTCGCCGACAACGAGGGGCCAGTGTGGAAAGTCGGCAACCAGATCATTACCGGCATGGGCGCGGACCGCTTTGTCTTCCCCGATTTGCCGGAAAACCTCTACAGCCAACCGACGCTGGTCTGGCTGCTCGAGAACCACCATGCGGGCGAGCAAACGGTGGAGGCGTCGTATCTGGCCAACCAGATTAACTGGAGCGCCGACTACGTGCTCACCATCGGCCCAAGCGAGAAAGCCGCCGACCTGAACGGCTGGGTCACGCTGGTCAATAACAGCGGCACCGGATTCCGCAACGCCCAGCTCCAGCTCGTGGCGGGCGAACTGCACCGCGTCTATAACCAAGTTACTACCGCTGGTGTGGCGGAAATGGATAGGATGGCCAAGGCCGCTCCCGCTCCCTTTCAGCAGGAAGCGCTCTCCGAGTATCACCTCTACACGCTCTCGCGGCGGACCACCATCCAGAATAACGAATCGAAGCAGATCAGCCTGCTCGGCGCGACCGGCGTGCCCTTCAAGAAAATCTTCGAGGTGGATGGTCAACAGTTTTACTACCACAATTTTCAGCGGCCGGGCTATCCGCTGAAGGACCCGGTCCAGGTGCGCATTCAGTTCAAGAACGCCGAGGCGAGCTCGCTCGGCATGCCGCTGCCGGCCGGAACCGTGCGCGTTTATCAGGGGGACTCCAAAGGGCGCGTGCAATTCATCGGCGAAGACCACATTGAGCACACGCCGAAAGACGAAAACGTGGACCTCCATATCGGCAACGCCTTCGACGTGGTCGAGGAACGGAAACAGACCGATTTCCAGAAGATTGCCACGGACGTGTACGAGATGGGCTTCGAAATCAGGATCCGCAACCACAAACCGGAAGCGATCACGGTCGAGGTGAACGAGCCGATCGGCGGCGACTGGCGGATGCTCGAATCAACCTATCCCGCACAAAAGAGCGAAGCTTTTGCGGCGCGCTTCAACATCCCCGTCAAGGCCAATGGCGAGGCGGTGCTCAAGTATCGCGTTCGGATCAAGTGGTAGCCAGTGCCGTTCGGGAGCGCCGCTCTTGCGGCCGGGATGAAACGGAATTCCTCTCCAAGGTTTCGCATTCGCCTCGCTCGGAGCGCCGACTCCGAGCGCATGGCTCGGCTCGCGACCCAGCTTGGTTACCCTTCCACCGCCGCTGAAGTTCGCCGCCGCCTGGGCCGGATTCTCAAACAGCCGGGCCACGCGGTTTTTGTGGCCGAGAAATCTGACGTCGGCGTGGTCGGTTGGGCGCACGTCTTCGTCCACGCTCTGGTCGAAAGTGATACGTTCGCCGAGGTCGGCGGCCTGATTGTGGATGAGTGTGAGCGCGGCGAGGGAATCGGCAAGGGCCTGATGGCCAGAGTCGAAAGCTGGGCGCGGGCCCGCGGCGCGAGGAACGTCTCGTTGCGTTCGAACATTATTCGCAAGGATGCGCACGCATTTTACGAAAAGCTCGGATACCGGATCATCAAGACGCAATTGGCTTTTCGCAAGAGCCTTTGACTAAGGGCCACACGCTTTGTAGGGTCGCGTCTAAGGCCCGCCCCGACTCTTGCCCATGTATCGCCCACTGGCGGGATGCCCGTCCCAAGAGTCTGGCCATCAAAGGATCAACATGCAATCGCCGTAGCTGTAGAACCGATAGCGCCGCGCCACGGCCTCGCGGTAAGCGCGGAAGACGAAGTCTTTCCCGGCAAAAGCCGAAACGAGCATCAACAGCGTGGATTTGGGGAGATGAAAATTAGTGAGGAGCGCGTCCGCAACCTGGAAATGGAAACCGGGCGTGATGAACAAATCGGTCTGGCCGCGGCCTGGCACGATTTCCCCCGCCCTCGCGCGGGCGGCGTGTTCGAGCGCGCGGACAGTAGTGGTGCCGACCGCGACCACGCGGCGTCGTTCGCGGCGCGCGCTGCGAATGGCTTCGGCCGCCGCCTCTGAAATTTCAAACTCTTCAAAATCCATCCTGTGGTCTTCGACTCGTTCCGCGTGGACGGGCTGAAACGTGCCCAGGCCGACGTGCAGCGTGATTTCGCAGGTTCCAACGCCACGGGCGCGCAATTCGTCAAGGACGCGCGCCGTGAAGTGGAGGCCGGCGGTGGGCGCTGCCACCGCGCCCGGCAGCCGCGCGAAAATGGTTTGGTAATTCGCGCGGTCCGACAGGTCGTCCGAGCGGCGGATGTAGGGTGGCAACGGCACGTGCCCGAGCCGCTCGATCGCGCCTTCCACCGTGCCTTTCCGCGATTGCAGGCGCAGGCGCCGCGCGCCGAATTCGCCGCGGCCGACGACTTCAGCCTCAAGCTCGTCATCGCCGAAGACCAGCACTTCGCCCTTCGGGATTTTTCGCCCTGGCCGCACCAAGCCCAACCAAGTGCCGTCTCCTTCCCGGCGTACCAGCAGCAGTTCGACTTCCCCGGTCAGGTGCTCGTGGCGGGCGGGGTTGTGCTTGCCGACCGGTTGTGCGCGCGTGCCGCGGCGCCGTCCGAGCAGCCGCGCCGGAATGACTTTGGTGTTGTTGAACACCACGAGGTCCCCAGGCTCGAGCAGCTCGGGAAGCTCGCGGAACCAATGGTGCTGGATCGATCCGCCCGCCCGATCGAGCACCATCATCCGCGACGCGTCGCGCTCGGCGAGCGGCCGCTGGGCGATCAATTCCGCGGGAAGCGCATAATCAAACTCGCTCAGGTGCATTTCAAAGGGATTCTATCAAGCGGAAAGGGCTGAGCGCACTGGAGAACGCCCGGAACAAGCGGTCGCGATTGTGATTGAGAACAGCGGGAGAGATGTACGAAGAGTTGATCAATCCAGACTTGAACGATGACCACGAGCCGAGTTGCAACGCGATAGGTAGCCGCGACCGCCAAGAGCCTTTTGTCAATATGGCTGGCGCAGCAAGGTTCGGCGCTTCTGGCACGTTTGTTCCGCTACGGTCAGATCGCGTATCATGCTGGTTTCGTTGACGTGGCGAGCGCACGGTGCGCGCCGCTGCCGGTTGACCCGTTGCTCTGGCACCGGGTAAGAAAGCGAGGCGGCAGCGTTGCGGGCGTGGTTAGACCCACTGCCGGCTGACGAGGCAAGGGCAGGCACGCAGTACAATCAATGGGGGCCGAGCCAGGCGGGCGGTTTTGTTCCTAAAGGAGGACGGTATGGCCGAACCTACCAAAGAGGAGTTGTCGGTACGCATCACAGAGCTTGAGAAGCAACTCGAAGGCAAGAAAAGTGGGAAGCTGGAGTTCAAAGTTAGCGAAAAA
>QHZN01000225.1 GCA_003225365.1 Acidobacteriota bacterium | reverse complement strand
CACCCTTCAGGGTGGCAAATGCCAGGCTGAAGCCCGGCGCTACGTCGCAAATTAGGACACTACCAAGAATAGAGTTTTGGGGCCGGGTTGACATTGGCATGGGGTAGGCGGACGATAATCACAGTTGTTAAGACCTACACAATCTCCTGGCGTTGGTACGTTGGTGCTATTCCTGCCCGGGGTAGAGGGGGTGCAAAATGGAATGAATATCAAAGATTGTTGAAAGGCTTCGAGCCATGGCCACGGCACTGCGAACCACGCGAAGCCGCCGGGCTGACGCGCCTGACTGCGCGGGCGGGACAGGTACGTCCCCTGAGCGCTTCCGCGAACTCTTGTTCGAAGCGCTCGACGACCCCGCCACTGCGCGAGAGGCGGCGCGAAAGCTCCTGCTGCCAGCCTTCCCCACACTGGGTGGTTCGTGCACAATGGCGGCTGCCGTCAGTTCCGGAGACTTCGGGTCAGCCTGCGGTTTCGGCAACTTCACCTTTTCGCAGAGCAAGGTCGCGATCGGCACCACTACAACGCCCGAGGGCGGGCTGACGGTCCACTCGACTGGAACCTCGGGACGTATTATGTCGAGCGTGCCTCTGGCGGCGTCTAACTTCGCTGACCTCTCAGCGGGGACCAATTCTTCCACCAGCAGTACGAACCTGCTCGGGCACTTTCGGTTTACGGTTGATTCCACCGGACCCCTCAAGTCCTCCTTGTTGATTTACGTCAACACCGGCAACAGCGCCCTGGCGGCGTTGAAAATTACCAACACGGGCCAGCTCGGCATCGGGACAACCTCGCCGCTGGTAAAGCTGGACGTGCGCGGGTCAAATTTGAAGGCGACCACCGCCGCCTTTGAGAACATCCTCGAGGCCGCGAGCACCGATTCCTCAAATCCCCTTACCCTGCGAGCGGGGATCAAGACGGACGCCACCGCGAGCAATCGCTACGGGGCAATCGAAGTGGACGACGCGGGCACCAAGCGCCCGCTCACCTTGCAGCCCCTAGGCGGCAACGTCGGCGTCGGGACGACGAATCCCCTGGCCAAGCTTCACGTCAAGTCAGCGGGCGAGGGTATTTGGGTTGAGGACGACTTGGGCAAGGGGCACATTGGGTTTGTCCAGACCGGAGAAACCAGTGCACGGACCATCCTCTATCGGGGCGGGCAGCCCTGTAACGCTACCCCTCCTGGGCAGCCGGACATCACCATCTTGCGTAACTTTCCGCAGCCAAACACCACCGATTCCTGTGTTGTGTGGACGATTTTCAAAGTATGGGCTCCCAGCGGCGCCGTGGCAAACGACCGTGAGGCTACGCTGACACTCTCGCGCGGTGACAACGATGAAGAGTTCATGGACGTCTACAACAACGGCTATTCCACCGAGACGCAGTACGGGATCAGGATCCAAAAGAGGGGAACCGGCATCTACCGGGACTTTGTGATTGACAAGTGGGACGGGTCGGGGTCCAAGGTCGGCCTCCTGATCATCAAAACCGAAACGGGGAACGTCGGCGTCGGGAATAGTTCGCCGAATTTCGTGCTCCACACGTCCGGGGCTGCCGTCGCCTTGGGCGCCCCCTCGTCGGCTCCGACCGACGCGAATCTTAACAATTCCAACATCTCTTTTTGGCTCGACGAGACCGGGAACAACTTGAAAGTGAGAGTGAAATACAGCAGCGGAACTCTAAAGACGGCGACGATTGCTCTCACCTGAGCATCACTAGGAAGGACTCCGACCATGTCCAAAACTGATAATTCTACCCTTGGGAGGGCAGGCATTATCCTCATTGCCGTGCTCGCCCTCGCCTGCTCCACCCCCCACGCATTGGCCCAAGCCGAGACGTGGGCCGCGAAGGCCCCCATGCCGACGGCACGGGACGCCCTTGTCGTGGGCGTCATCGATGGCATGCTGTATGCCGTCGGAGGAGAGATTCCCTCTTCTGGCCCAAACGTCGCGCTTGGGAGCGTCGAGGCCTATGATCCAAGGTCCAATTCGTGGACTTCGAAGTCGGTCATGCCCACACCGCGCTATGGGGCGGGGGGGGCGGTGGTGGGCGGGGTCCTGTACGTCGTTGGAGGTCTCGACTCCTCCAATTTTCCTACGAATGCGGTCGAGTCTTACAACGCGAAGTCTGGCACATGGACTCGCGAAGCTCCGCTGCCCACTGCTCGCGCCGGGTTAGTCCTAGTGGCGCTTGACGGCTCGCTCTATTCCATTGGAGGCTTCAGACCTGGCTTCAATAACACAAATTATAGTACGGTGGAGGAGTTTAGCCCGAAGACGAACGCTTGGATAGCGAAAGCCCCCATGCCCACAGCACGCTGTTGCATGGCCGCTGGAGTAATCAATGGTCTGGTATTCGTCGCGGGAGGAACTCGGTATATAGGGCACGGCGGAACCGAGACGCCGGGCGTGCTCGAGGTTTACGACCCAAAGCAGAACGTCTGGACCACGGGAGCCACCATGCCTACGGGTCGAGGGGGCGCCGCCGGTGACGTACTTGATGGAAAGCTGTATGTCGCCGGCGGCATCCTGGCCCCACTATACACCTACCTGATCCAAGACACGGTGGAGGCGTACGATCCAGACAAGAGTTCGTGGGTCACAGAGCCGTCCATGCCCACAGGTCGGCTTTCCGCGGGAGCAGCAACAATTGACGACACGCTCTATGTGGTTGGTGGTTTAGACCGCGAGAACCGCGTTTTGAGTGTCAACGAAGCCTTCAGTCCGTTCCTTGCGGTCTTGATTGACATCAAGCCGGGCGATCCGAATAACGTTATCAACCTCAAGTCCGGCGGGGTAGTGCCCGTGGCGATTCTCGGCTCAGCGAGCTTTGATGCGACGAGCGTTGATCCGACGACGGTCACGGTGGCGGGCGCGCCCGTGGCCTTGCGCGGCAACGGCTCGCCCATGACCGCCGTCGCTGACGTGAACGGCGATGGCTTCCCCGACCTGCTGGTCTATTTCCGCACTCGGAAGCTCCAGCTCACCCCCGCCGATACCGAAGCGGTGCTCTACGGCAAGACCTATTCGGGCGAGCCCATCCGCGGCTCCGACAACGTGAAGGTTATTAACTGACCCCCTCCTGCCCGTCCGCCGACGGGCCGCTGGGCTGCCCCGCGAAGCCGCGCGCAACCCACCCTTCGGCTTCGCTCCGTTGTTCGACGGGGCTCACGGCCTTCGGCAGGATCTTCGACGGGCGAACAGTGAGCGCACACGCCTTCCTCTTGACAGCCTGCTTGAACTCACCCTCCGGGTTCCTCAGACGTGGAAAGCTCAGGGTTTGGGGGCGGGTGAAGGAGTTCGAGCGGTGGCGGGATGAACCGCCCCACTCGACTCCATCTGATGCAAGATAGCCGTGATCTTGTCGGCGAAGCGGCCCTGAGGATTTGCGGCGAGGTAGGTCTGCATTTCCGCATAAGCTTTACCGTATTGGCCTTCTTTGAGATAAACGTCCGCCAGCTTAACCTGGATGTCGTCCTGCTGCGGTGGATCAAAAGATCGGGCTTTGAGGAAGTCTTGCTCGGCGTCGCGGAATTGCCCTAGCCCATAGTGCGCGACACCCATTTGAAAGTAAAACTGCCAAGCGGCCGGGGCATGGCGCGTTCCCTCCGTCAATTCGGCGAGGCTCGCCTTGAAGTTTTTCTGTGAGATAAAGGCCAGGCCCAGTTGGAGGTAAGCGTCAACGAAACCGGGGTCGCATTCGATGGCTTTCTTGAGGGCTGCTTCGGCCTCTCCGCTCTCCCCCTCCGAGCCCAGGACGCTCGCCAGCTCGGTTTGGGCCCGAGCGTAGCAGGGGAATTCTTTGACAGCCTTGACCAAGTGGCTTCGCGCGGCGCCGAAGTCCCTTTTGCCGAGCGCCTGCACTCCCTTTTCAAACTCCTTTCGCGCGTTCTTAGGCGCTTGGCTGTCAGTGAGAGTCTCATTTTCCATGACCGGCGGCGGCGCTTTGGGTGCCGGCTGGAGGATTATATTCACCGTGATCCTTCCCCCGGAGCGCCCCACGTCAGCCAACTGTTGGCTGGTTTCGAAGCCATCCGCGCTGGCCGTTAGAATATACGCGATGTGCCTCAAGTTGGAAAAATCAAACTGTCCGGCGGTGGTGGCCGGCCGTTCCGAAACCATTTCCCCGGACCTCGTCACCAGCTTCAGTGTGACGATGGTGGGGATCGCGCGTCCGTTCAAGCCCTGGACTCGGCCCTCAATGATTCCATCCTCGTGCTCATCGCTGCTGGAGATGGAGGCTTTCGGCCGTTGGCCGTGGAGAGGCGTGGCAAGCAGAAGGAAAAGGACGAGCGGGATGCTCCCTGTAGCCCGCCGGCGCGTCGGTTGGCTCTTCGACCGCCTCACCATGACGCCTCGCTGAATGATCGGTTTCCAACCGCCCCCGGATGCAAGCGAATTTAGCACCCGCGGCATTCCATTGCAAGCTCCCCCATCTGGTCTTCTCCGGAGCGAGACTCCGAGTAGCCGTAAAGGGTTCCGCCGGACGAGCGGGCGACGCGCACGTCGAACAGCTGGCGGGGGGCGCAGGCGGAATGGGGCAGGGCGACTTTCAGAAAGTTCGAGCTGAGAGCGAGGCGGGCGTCGCCTTCGAAATCGTCGAGTGTCACGACCGAGAGCGAGCGGCCGACTTGGGCGGCCAGGAACGCCTCGCGCTTCTCCGCCATCAACTCTCGAACTTCCTGGCTCCGCCGTTGGGCGAGGTTCTTCGGAACCGGGGATTCCATCGCAGCGGCTCGGGTTTCCGGCCGCATCGAGTAAGGAAAGATGTGGAGATAAGTGAAAGGCAGAAGCTCGATGAAACGCAGGCTTTCGGTGTGGTCGGCTTCTGTCTCGCCCTGGAAGCCCACCATGACATCCGCGCCGAGTGCAGCGTCCGGCATCCGCTCCCGAATCGCCAGCAGGCGCTCGGCGTATTGCGCGGTCCAATAACGCCGGTTCATGCGGCGCAGGATCCGGTCCGAGCCGCTCTGCAAGGGAATGTGAAAATGGCGGGCGATGCGCGGCTCGCCTGCCGCGAACGAGATCAGCCGCGCGCCGACGTCCATCGGCTCGATCGAGCTGATCCGAAGCCGGCGAAGCGAGGTCTCTTGAAGGATTCGTTCGACGAGATCGAGGAAGGTCATGCGCGGAGAGAGGTCGAGCCCGTACCTTCCCAGGTTGATTCCGGAGAGAACCACCTCGGGATAGCCCGCCTCGTCGAACCTGCGGATTTCCTCGACGACACATTCCGGCGCAAGGCTGCGGCTTGGCCCGCGGACGGAAGGAATGACGCAAAAAGCGCAGCGGGCATCGCAACCATCTTGAACTTTCAGAGTAGGCCTGGAACGCTCGCCGGGCAACGCGGGCGAAAAGTGAAATTCGGAAGTGACTTCTCCCACCAGCAACTCCGCCGACTCAGCTTTCGCAGCCGGCGGGCCGCTCTGGATTTGAATCAGCGGGAAATCTCGCCCGGCTTTGTTGCCGGGGAGTGGCGTAATTCCCCGACCGTGGCGGCGGCTCAGGACCTCGGCGATTGTGTGCTTATGAGAATTGCCCACTACCCACGCCACGCCCGCGAGCGCCGCGATTTCCTTCGGTGCGCGCTGGGCGTAGCAGCCCGTGACCAGTATTTTGCACGCCGGGTTGGATCGATGGATGCGCCGGATGATTTGCCGGACCTCCGCGTCGGCGCTGGCGGTAACCGTGCACGTGTTCAGGACGGCGATTTGGCTTTCCTCGACGCGCTGGGTTTCTTGGAAGCCCGCTCCGAGCAGCCGCGCCTTGAGTCCCGCCCCGTCCGCCTGGCTTGCCCGGCAACCGAAATTGAGAAGATGAAACGCTTCCATCGGCGGAATCCATTCTAACCGAGGGGCGACTGTGCCTTCCAGCCGGGAATTAAAGGCTGGCGTTCAGAGATTGGAAGACCACAGAGAAACTATATGGGTTGCGGGTCGCCAGGTGAAATCACACACACCTCCGCGAACCGCGAGGTGCAGCCCGCTCGAAAGAGATGGAGTCAAGCCGTGGAGGGTGCTGTGCGCCGCTGCTGGAAGCACTCGCGACAGTAAACCGGACGCCCTTGAGTGGGCTTGAAAGGTACGGTCGTTTCCTTGCCACACTGTGAACAGACCGTCGTGGTCTCCGTGCGCTGGAAACTGTGGCCGCCCACCGATTGGTTGCGCTTTGATTTGCAGGGCTTGCACCGCTTGGGTTCGTTTCTGAAGCCCTTGTCGGCGTAAAAGAGTTGTTCGCCAGCGGTAAATACGAATTCCGCCCCGCAGTCGATGCACTTCAGGACTCTATCCTGGTATTCCATGCGTCGCCCCCCTTGGTCGAACCGGCCCAACCCGCCGTCGGACGATGGCCCTCACAAACTACCTGGACCCGTCTTACCCTGGGTCGCCTCTCGCCGGCTGCATTAGTCCTGTTCGTGCCTCGTCTTCTTGCGATTGCGTTTGCGGGCAAGCGCCTGCTTGACCCGCCGCTTCTCCCCCGGTTTGAGATAATAGGAATGGCGTTTTACTTCTTTGATGATGTCCTCTTGCTGGACCTTCCTCTTGAAGCGACGGAGTGCGTTTTCCAACGACTCGCCTTCCTGAAGTCGTACCTCAGCCAAACAGATACACCCCCTTCTCCCACGCGTTAATATGAGAACACACGCCTGTAGGGATTGGGCAGATTCTCTCGTAATCCGCACTGTCAAGTCAAGCCCAATCTTGCAAGCTTGCTCCGCGGCAAGCCCGCTCCCAGGCGCCCTGCGGATATCGCTCCATCCCTGCCTCCTGTCGGCAGATAGCTTTATCCCAGGCCGCCTTCAGCGGACAGATCACCTGCTAATTACACCGGACATTTCATGTGCTAACGACAGCCAGCGAGTTGATTCTTGACCCTTGTTGGGCCTTGTGTTACGGTCAGCGGCGCACCCCGCGAGATCCGCTCGCCGCGGCGTTCCATGGCGGAAATCCTCAAAGTTCACCCGGAAGATCCGTCCCGATGGGAGTTCGTTCTCGAATATTCCTCCCGGCTCATTCAGTCCGGCAAGGTGGTGGCCTTCCCGACAGACACCTTCTATGGACTGGCCGCCGATCCGTTTAATCTGGCGGCGGTCAGCGAAGTCTTTCGCATCAAGCGCCGGACGCCTGACCGGCCGCTGCCGCTGCTGGTGGCTTCGCTCGACCAGGCGGCCGATCTCGCTCTCGACCCTCCTCGTCTGTTTTTCACGCTGGCGGAAAAATTCTGGCCCGGGCCGTTGACGCTGATCGTTCCGGCCTCGCGGCTGGTGCCGTTCAAAGTGACCGCGAACACCGGCAAAGTCGGTTTGCGCTGGCCGCGGGCGCCCCTCGCCGTCGCCATGATCGGGGCCGCCGACCGCCCCTTAACCGGGACCAGCGCGAATGTCTCCGATCAGCCGCCATGCTCGACGGCTGCGCAAGTAGACGGGCAATTGGGCAGGGTCCTGCCACTCATCCTTGATGCCGGCCCGACAAAAGGAAAACTTCCCTCCACCTTGGTTGACCTGACCGCGTCGGGCGGGCGAATCCTTCGACAGGGCGGCGTCAGCGAAAAAGATTTGAAGGAATTCCTCGAGCCGTCCTAGGGCCGGGTGATCTTGCCCAAGACGACAGCGCGCCGCGCGCCCGTGACCGCGGGAATGTTTCCCGCAAGGCCGTGGAGCGACCGGTCGGCCAGCACCGCGAAGGCGATGGCTTCTTTCGCGTCCACGGGCAGGCCGTAATTGTCCGAAAGATTGACCGGGAGTTCCCGCAGAATTTCCTGGAGCCGGCGGATCAAGAATCGGTTGTGGGCGCCGCCACCCGATACAATCAAACGGTGGGTCTTGGCTTTCGGAAACACGAAGCGCTCGAGCGCGTCGCGGATGGAGCGCGCCGTCAGCTCGGTCGCAGTGCGCAGCAGGTCTTGAGGGCGGAGGTTTCGCCTTCCGAGAAAATAATGCTTCACGAACCAGCTTCCAAACTGCTCGCGTCCAGCGCTCTTGGGAGGGTCGCGCCGGAAATAGGGAAACGCCAGCGCCCGGGTTAGCAATGGCTCAATTAATTTTCCCCGTTCCGCCCAGCGGCCGCCCTCGTCGTAGCCCTTTCGGCCCTTCGTGAAATGTCGCACCAGCCCATCCACAATCATGTTTCCCGGCCCGGTGTCGAAACCAAACACGTCCGCGGGACGCGCCCCAGCCGGAATTACCGTGATGTTGGCGATGCCGCCGAGGTTGAGCGCCACCACACCTTTGCGCTCTTGCCGCAATAAAAGATAATCCACTATGGGAACGAGCGGCGCGCCCTGGCCCCCCGCCGCCATGTCGGCGGTGCGGAAGTCGGATACGACCGGCACTCCCGTCCTCTCGGCGATGACCGCCGCTTCGGCGATCTGTAGCGTAGAGGCAATCAGGCGTCCCCGGACGTAAGAGGGCTTCCCCTGGTGGTAAATCGTTTGACCGTGCGAGCCGATGACGGCGAGTCTTCGCGGCGCGATCCCTGCCCGTCGGCAGGCGCCGAGCGCCGCATCCGCAAATAATCCACCAAGCAAAAAGTTGAGCTGGCTGATTTCACCTGTGCTCGTCGTGCACCCCGCGGCAAGTTCGAGGAGCTTCCGTCGCAGGGAGCCTGGGAAGGGGGCTCGGAAAAAGTTGAGCAGCCGGACATGGATATGGTCCGCCTTGCCCTGGATTTCGACCAGGGCCGCGTCCACGCCGTCCATCGAAGTTCCGGACATCAGGCCGACCACAAGCCTGCGGCCGCCCGCGACGCCTTTAGGCATTATTTGACCCCTCGCGACGATATTCCATCGCGAACTTCTCGTAACGGCGGACAAGCCCGTTCAGCGCCGGCAACGAAACCTTGCCGGAGGGGGCCCTCAGCCGTTTCTTCGCCGCCAGAATACGTTCCAAGGCTTGCTCGACCCTTTGTGGCAAAAGCTTCCCGGATTCGAGTCCGGCGATGAGCGCCAGGCGAGCCGCTTCGATCGGCCCTCCGTGGTCCATCACTATCATGTCGCAGCCTGCACTAACCGCCTGAATTGCGGCGTCGCCGATATCGCCCGCGCCACGCGCCGACTCCAGTTCGTACGCCAAGGCCAGCCCGCTGAACCCGAGTTTCACCCTGAGCAATCCTGTGATCACGCCCTTGGAGAGCGAAGCAGGTCGCGGCCGATCAAAGTCATAGGCCTTGTACCCCGCGGGACTGATTAAGATCAGCGGAAGCCGCGCCAGGAGTTCGCGAAATGGCAAGAGGTCCTCCCTCCACAAAGCCGCCATGGGCTTGTCGCTTAAGGGCAGGCCGCTAGAATTATCGACCGGCACGCTGCCCAATCCCGGAAAATGCTTCCCGCACGCGAGGATCCCATGGCGCTCGAGGCCGCGCAAAAATGCACGGCCACACTCGGTCACTTGACATGGATCGGAACCGAAGGTGCGCGCGCCGAGTGTCTTCTCGGTGAACGGCGTGCGTAGGTCGAGGAGCGGCGCGAAGTTTGTATTGAATCCGAGAAGACTGAGGGCTTCGCCGAACAGTTCGCCGAGCCGCATGACGGCACGCAGGCTTTTTCCTCGGCCGACGCACGGCGAAGGCAGGTGAGGAAGGAACAACGACAGCGGGTCCGAGGTCCCTCCCTCTTGCCGAACGGCCAGGAAAGGAAGGTTGGGCAAAGACCGAGCGACCCTCAACAGCAATTCGCTGGTAGTCTCCGCCGAGCTCGCGAGGGGCTCCGACAGTAGCACACCTCCCGGAGACGTGTCGTAAAGTTGCCGACCGAGCGACCCGCTCCAGCGGCTTTCTTTGAGCCTGAGGAAGAAGAGCTGGCCGAGCTTGTTCTCGCCCAAGGGCTTCACGGCTTGATCTGTTTCTTCAATTCCGCCAAGAGGTTTAGCGCCTCGATGGGCCTCAAGTTGTCCAGGTCGGCGCTCTCGAGGGCGCGCACGACCTCGGCGTTGAGCGGCGTAAAGATGGTGAGCTGTACCGGCCCGGCGGGGCCTTCGCCCTCGCGGGCTTCGAGGTTTGCGCTCAAGAGGTGTTCGCTCTGCTCGTGCTCGGCGAGGATTTCTCTGGCGCGTTCGACGACTTCGGCAGGAAGGCCCGCCAGCCGCGCAACCTCGATGCCGTAACTTTTGTCTGCGCTCCCGGGCTCGACCTTGCGCAGAAAAATGATGTTCGACCCCGCTTCCTTGACCGAGACGTGATAGTTGCGCACGCCGGGCAGCAAATCGGCGAGCTCGGTCAGCTCGTGGTAATGCGTCGCGAACAGGGTTTTCGAGCGCGTCCTGGTCTGCAACTGCTCGACCACCGCCCAGGCGATGGCGAGGCCGTCGAAAGTGGCCGTGCCGCGGCCGATTTCGTCGAGCAGCACCAGGCAGTTCGGCGTGCTGGTGTGGAGAATCGAGGCCGTCTCGGTCATCTCGACCATAAACGTCGAGCGGCCGCGCGCCAGGTTGTCGGAGGCGCCGATGCGTGTAAAAATTCGGTCGAACAAGCACAGCTTGGCGCGCTCGGCGGGCACGTAGCCTCCCATCTGCGCCATCAAGGCGATGAGTGCCGTCTGCCGCAGATAAGTGGACTTGCCCCCCATATTCGGCCCCGTGATGATCAGGATCTGATCGGTTGCGGAGTTCATGTAGAGGTCGTTGGGCACGAATCGCCCGCCATCCTCGGCGCCGAAGCGCTCGATGACCGGATGGCGCCCTTTCACGATGACCATTTCGCCGTCCTCGGAAAATTCCGGGCGGCGGTAATCGCGCTCGGCGGCGAGCTGGGCAAACGATGCCAGGACGTCGAGCTCGGCGAGCGTCCGCGCCGTCTGGCGGATACGTCGCGCCTCGCCCGCCACACGGCGGCGAACCTCGATGAACAGTTCGCGCTCGAGGCTTTGCGCGCGCTCGTCGGAGTCGAGGATTTTGGCCTCCAGCTCTTTGAGCTCCGGGGTCGTGAACCGCTCGGCGTTCACCAGCGTCTGCTTGCGGTCGTAGTCGGCCGGGGCGTGGGCGAGGTTCGCCTTCGAGACTTCGATGTAGTAGCCGAAGACGTTGTTGAAACGTACCTTGAGGGACCCGATCCCCGTGCGCGCGCGTTCGCGCGTTTCGATGCCGGCGACGAGTTCCTTGCTCGTCCGGCTCAAATGGCGCAGCTCGTCGAGCCCGGCGTCGTAGCCCTCTCGAATCAGGCCGCCCTCGTTCAAGGTGGCGGGCGGGGAAGGGTGAATGGATTTTTCGAGCAAGCTCTGGAGGTCGGCCAGCTCGTCCGCGGCGGCCGCAAGTTCCCGGAGCCTGGCCGCCTCAAATTGCGCGGCGCGGCGACGTATGGCCGGCAGGCGGCGGAAGGATTGCTCGAGCGCCACCAGGTCCCGCGCGTTTGCGGTCTCGAGCGTCACGCGGCTGAGCAGGCGTTCGAGGTCCTGGACCTCCCCGAGCGCCTTCCGTAACTCCTCGCGCTCGATGGTCGCTTTCAGGAGTTCTTCGACGGCGTCCCAGCGGCGTTCGATTTCGTCTCGGCTGACGGAAGGGCGGAGGATCCAATTGCGCAGCAAGCGCGCCCCGAGGGAAGTCGCGCAGAGGTCGAGCGTGGCTAGGAGCGTCGCTTCGCGCGGGCCGCCGAAACTGGGCTCGAGCAGCTCGAGGTTGCGCATGGTCGCCGCATCAAGGATCAGCGAATCGCGCTGCTCGTAAAAATGGATGCCGTCGAGGTGCTGGAGCGAGGAGCGTTGCGTCTCGCGGACGTAATGGAGAATCGCGCCTGCAGCGGCGACGGCCAGCGGATGGCCTTCGAGCCCGTAGCCGGCGAGCGTGGCCACGCGAAACTGCTCGGTGACGAGCCGCGCGCCGTACTCCGCCGTGAACACCCAGTCGTCGAGCGCCGTGCGTGTCGCCGGGGGAGTCATGCCGGGCGCGGGCGAGGTGGGCGGAAAGGCGTCCGAGGGGGCTAGCACTTCGCGCGGCCGCATGCGGTCCATCTCTTCCGCGAGGCGCGCCCTGGCCTCGGGGCCGAAAAATTCTGTCGCGCGGAAGTCGCCGGTGGAGAGGTCTGCGAACGCCAATCCCACGGCGCCGCCTTTCTCGGCCACTGCCGCCAGATAATTGTTCTCGCGTGGCTCGAGCAGCTCGCTCCCCGTCGCCGTCCCCGGCGTGATGACGCGCGTCACTTCGCGCTTGACGAGCTTCTTCGCGAAGCGCGGGTCTTCCATCTGATCGCAGACGGCGATGCGGTAGCCCTTGCGGATGAGCTTAGAGATGTAGCCTTCGGCGGCGTGGTAGGGGACGCCGCACATGGGGATGGCCACGCCCTTTTCCTTGTTCCGCGAAGTCAGAGTGATTTGCAGCTCGCGCGAGGCGACTCGGGCGTCCTCAAAGAAAAGCTCGTAGAAATCTCCTAGGCGGAAGAACAAGAGGGCGTTTGGGTGGCGCGCCTTGATGGCGCTGTACTGCCGCATGAGGGGAGTGGAAAACTCTTCGCTCGGCATGACGGAATTCCGAACCATTATCCTGCCCGTCGAACGGTTTTGTAAACAGCATTGAGCTCGCTCTGTTTTCAGCTTCCTTTGACGAAGTGCACTCGGGCATGGTGCCCCGGGGCGTGGGCCAGCGCTTTGTCGCAGGTCACCAGGCGGGCGTCGAGCTCCTCGGCCAGCGCCACGTATGCGGCGTCGTAGGCGGTGAGATTCGCGCGCAGGTCCCAGATTCGCGCGACAAGCGGCAGGTGCGGGTAACGCTCAAGAGGAAAATCCGCCAGATCTTCCAGTGCTTCGAGGGCCCTTTGCGGCGGGATTTCGTCCCCCGCTGCAAAGCGGCGCAAGGCATGAGTAATTTCAAGATCTATCAAGTGCGGGGCGCAAAGAATTTCGTTCGGTTGGAGTATCCGGCTGACCTGTGCCGCCGCCGAGGTCTGGAGCAGGATTTCGAGCAGCGCGGAAGCGTCAACAACAGTCACCGCCGATTCCTGTCCGCACGAATGACCTCCGCCGGCGGGGACTTGGGATGAGTGCGAGAGCGGCGGGCCAGCCGCTCCATTAACTCTTCCATTGTGGGCCGCGCAGCGACCCGGGCGATTTCCCTCAACAGATAGTCGGAGAGAGATTTGCCCTCGAGCGCCGCTCGGGCTTTGAGCCTGCGGTGCAGAGGCTCCGGCACGTGGCGGATTTGGATCATGACTGGCATGTGCAAAGCATAGCTGCATGTGGAGCACATGTCAAGCCGGGATTTTTCCCGAGCCCTGGATTAACCCGCTAGGGCTGGACGATTCGGATGTCGGGCAGGTTGCGGTAGCGATGGCCGAAGTCGAGGCCGTAGCCCACGACGAAGACGTCGGGAATTTCAAAGCCCACGTAATCCGCGCGCACGGGGACAATGCGCCGAGTGGGCTTGTCGAGCAGGGTCGAGACCTTCAGGCTCTTGGGGCGGTGCGCGGCGAGAAATCGTTCCAGGTGATTGAACGTGCGCCCCGTGTCGAGGATGTCTTCGACGATCAACACTTCCAGGCCCTCGATGCTCGCATCGAGGTCTTTGGTGATGCGGATCTCGCCGGAGGAAGCCGTCCCCAAGCCATAGCTCGCAAAGCCCAGGAAGTCCACTGTCACATCGAGGTCAAGATGGCGCAACAAGTCCGCCATGAAAACCCAGGAGCCCTTCAAGATTCCAATCACGTGCAGCGGCCGGCCGCGATAGTCGGCAGTGATTTGAGCGCCGAGCGCGCGCACGCGTCGGGCGATCTTCTGCCGGCTTAGAAGCACCTTGAGCTCCTCGGCGCGCGCGGCCGCTCCCATGGCCGTTCCTCGTTGACGGTCCCGGCGGGACTCTGCTAGATTAGGGATTCGCATTTTGAATCAAAGGAGAGTCCGTGGCAAGCCACAAATCCGCTTTGAAGCGCATCAAGCAGACCGGCCAGCGCACCGAGCGCAATCGCGCCCACCTGACCCGCCTGCGGCACCAGATCCGCAAGCTCCGTCGCGCGCTGGAGACGAAAGACAAAGCCGGCGCGGAGGCGCTGCTCCGGCCCACGCTCGCTCTGATTGATCACTCTTCGACCCAGGGCGTGCTGCACCGAAACACCGCCAGCCGTTACAAGTCCCGCCTGACGCGCCGCTTCAACCAGCTCACCAAGGTATAGCCCACCGCGTGGTACGCGATTACGCCGCACGGCCTTCGGCGCTTGCAATTTTCTAGGCGGCTTCGCTTACGCCTCGGCGGAGGGGGCGGGAAGCTCGAACGCCGGAATGCTCTTCGGCCCTTTGCCCACGACAATTTGCCAGACCAGGAATTCGAGGAGAATCCTCGAGTCCTTCCAGGAGGACTTGATACCAAGGTCCGCTTGGCGGACAAGTTTCAGGGCCTGAAGCTGTTCGGGATAAGAGTAGGCGCGGGCCGCCTCACGCGCGATTTCTTCGGTCGAGAGGGGGTTCGACCAGCGGCTCCCTCCCATGCCGGCCCTCGCTCCACTTCCCACCGAGCGTCTCCGGCCGCCGGGCGCGTCAATTTTCAAAGTCTGGCGAAACAGTTCGCCCACGGACCAAAGCAGCAATATCTCCGACTCCTTGCTACGAAGCAGGGCGCGAAGCTCTTCGAGGGCGCGCGCGAATTTCCGCTCCGCAATGGCGCGCAACAATTTCCCAATGACGTGCTCCTCGCGGAAGGCCACCATCAATTCGAGATCGCGGGCCTCCAGGCGCTTGGCGCCGGGATTGGCGGTCAGGATTTTTTCGATCTCCGTCCGCACCCAAAGCAGATTCACGCCTGAAGCGCCTCCGCCGCGCGGGTCGAAGCTCGACTCGAACTTCGAGATGATGGAGTCAGCGAGTTCGGGGCTGATTTCGACCTTTTGCCGGGCGAGGTAGTCCACCAGCCACCGCGCCGCCTCCTTTCGCCCCAGCGGCCGGAGCTCCACAAGCTCGGTCTTTTTCTCGAGCAATTGGATGAAGCGCCGGCGGCGGTCGGGCTCGGAAGCGAGAAAGACGACGGTCGCGAAAGGCGAGGGGCGCTCGAGGTAGGCTTCGAGCGCGCCGTGATCCTCCTCCGCGGCGTGGCCGAAATCTTCGGGGTCGGAGAAGACGAGCAGGCTATGCCCGCCGAGCATCGGCATCTGGCTGGCCCCTTCGAGCCCGCGAGCCAGGCGCCCGGGCTCGAATTCTACCTCCGCCAAGCACCACGGCCGGGAGTCCGGGGGAATCGCGGCGACCAGCGCCGTCCGGCACTCCTCTTGAAGAAAAGCGTCGGAGCCGCGCAGGAAATACGCCGGGCCGAGTTTCGCTTGAGCGGCTTTTCGGATGAATTCGGCAGGGCCCATCAAGGAGTTGTCTTGGCGACCGAAAAGTCGCCCATCGCGGCTTGCGGCGCCGTCCCGCAACGCGGGCTTTGGCGCCGGCTCCATGCGCGCTTAGGTATGACTCTCAGGATGCTCGCAGCCGGGGAAGCTCTCGAACATCACGTTCCCTGTCCAGCCGAGCTCCCGCATTCCGACTTCGGACGAATAGTAGGCGCCCACCACCCACTGCTTGATCTCGTCGAAATAATCGCGGATCGAATCCACGGCCGATTGGTGCTGTGCGCCGGAGGGGATGGCGAACCAAGCGAAATCTTCCTGGCCTTCGACGTGGCCGGACTTGGCGCCCGAGGCTTCGGTCAGCAGATCGTTCTGCTCGGACTCGGTAACCTCCTTGAAGGGGTGGCCGAAGCGCTCGATCGCCAGTGAGTCGAAAGCCCCGAGCGCTACTAGAAATTTTCTCTGGTCGTCTTGCGACGAAACGGTCAGCACAAGATCAATGAAGCGGTTGGACTGCGCCTTCGCCGAGCCGGGAACGATGCGCTCGGCGAGCGCGGCGAGGGTGTCGTTCTGGTGGTCGTCGAGGAATTCGGGTTTCCACTCCGGGTCGGCGGCCTTGGCCGCGGAGGCTCGAACCGCAGCCGGCTCGAGCAAATGTTTGTGCATGGGGTGCGACGACGCGACCGCGGGCAAGACCAGCCCCGCTCCCGCGCCACCCGCCAGCCGCTTCAGGATTTCACGGCGCGGCAGTCCACGGTCCGAGCTTTGCCGGTCCGTACCGCCGCCCTTCGAAGCGTTTTTCATAGTCACCCCCCGTACTTGTTGACTCGACGCGATGTTAGCACACGCGCCCGCGACATCCAAGCCTCGCGTTAGCGCTTCGGGTCCTTCACAGGGGTTGGAAATTCGATGTGTCCGACACCGCGGATTGGTGGTAGATTTTTTGGCTTGGGGGTGACCATGGCCGGCAAGAGCGCGAGAGACTTCGACGTCATCGTCGTAGGTTCAGGAGCCTCGGGCGGCTGGGCCGCGAAAAGGCTTTCCGAAGCCGGCATCAAGGTGGCGCTGGTGGACGCCGGGCGGCCGCAATCCGACCAGGATTTCACCGAGCACATGCCGCCTTTCCAGTTGAAGTACCGCGACCGCGCGGCGGACTGGATCCGTCGCACGCGCCCCGTGCAGAAAGACTGCTACGCCTGCATGGAATACAACTACCAGTGGTTCGCGAACGACCTCGAGGAGCCTTACACCACCGCGCCTGACATGCCGTTCAGTTGGCAGGGGCGGATGCGGGTGACGGGCGGGCGGACGAACGTCTGGGGGCGCGTGAGTCTGCGGCTGAGCGACCTGGATTTTCACGCCGCCTCCCACGACGGGTACGGCGAAGACTGGCCGCTCAGCTACAAGGACGTGGAGCCTTACTACGACTTGGTGGAAAGCTACGTGGGGATCGCGGGACAGGCCGAAGGGCTCCCGCAATTGCCCGACGGCAAGTTTCAGCCCGCGATGGCCATGACCTGCCCGGAAGCGGCGCTGCGCAACCGCGTCAAGGAAAAGCTCGGCTGGACGGTGACGCCGTCGCGCACGGCGAACTTGACGCGCCCGCTCAACGGCCGCGCGCCGTGCCATTACTGCGGCCCCTGCGAGCGCGGCTGCGTCACGCGCTCGTATTTCAATTCCGCCTTCACCACGGTTGCCGATGCTTTGAAGACGGGAAACTGCACCCACGTCCCCAACGCCATGGTCTATAAAGTCCTGATGAACCGGGAGTCGAACCGCGCCACGGGCGTGCTCTACATTGACCGCATCACGCGGGAGCCGAAAGAAGTCCACGCGCGGGTGGTGGTGCTGTGCGCGCAGTCCCTCGAATCGGTGCGAATGCTTTTCAATTCCGCCACGCGCGAGCATCCGAACGGGCTCGCGAATTCGAGCGGGGTGCTGGGCCACTACCTGATGGACCACATTTGGGTGGGCGGCGGAGCCTTCGGGGAGTTTCCCGACCTCGCCGAAAAAGTGAGCGCGGACGGCCCGCACCGCCCCTGCGGCATTTACATCCCCCGCTTCCAAAACCTTGCCGGCGGCCCCCGCTCCACGAAATTTCTGCGCGGCTTCGGCTATCAGGGGGGCGGCGGCTCGAACTTCAATCTCGCCGCGCCGGGCTTCGGCGAGGCGTTCAAAAAAGCGGTTCTCGACGCGGCCTGTGGCGTCCGCATCGTCGGCTTCGGCGAGTGCCTGCCGCGCTGGGACAACTACGTCACCATCAATCCCGGCGTGAAAGACACGTTCGGAATCCCGGTCCTCCACTTCCACATGACTTACGGCGAAAATGAGCAAGCAATGATCCGGGCCATGGCGGAATCGGCTGGCGAGATCATGGAAGCCGCCGGAGCAAAAAACATTCGCCCTTTCACCCAGCCGGACCGCCGGCCCGGCTTCGCCATCCACGAGGTCGGAGTCGCGCGCATGGGAAGCGATCCCAAGAAGTCCGTCCTCAACCAGTTCCAGCAGACGCACGACGTCTCGAATCTGTTTGTCATGGACGGCGCCGGGTTCGCTTCCACGGCTTGTCAGAACCCCACGCTCACCATCATGGCGCTGGCGGTCCGCTCGACGGATCACCTCATGGAAGAAATGAAGCGCGGCAACATCTGATTCCCGCGGGCGGCGATTCCAATCAACGTATTGCCCGCGTGCGGGTAGCTACGGCACGGAGTTCGTGCGGCGGGCTTGTCTTGCGCGCCCGTGCTAGAGTATCGGCGCAGGAGGCGGACCTTGGGCGCGAAAACCGGGGAAAACTTTGACGTCATCGTTGTCGGCTCGGGAGCCTCGGGCGGCTGGGCCTGCAAGAAGCTTTCCGAAGCGGGCGTAAAGGTGGCGTTGGTGGACGCCGGGCGGCCACTCTCGGAATCCGAGTTTTCGGAGCACAAGCCCGACTTCGGACTCAAGTACCGCAACCGGGCGCCGGAGGTGGTCACGCGCACGCGGCCAATCCAGAAGCTTTTCTGCGACGAATTCAATTACCAATGGTTCGCGAACGACCTCGAAGAGCCGTACACAATTCCGGCGAACATGCCTTTCACTTGGGTGGGCCGGCTGCGCGTGACGGGCGGGCGGACGGTGGTCTGGGGCCGCCAGAGCTATCGCTTCAGCGACCTGGATTTCAAGGCCGCGTCGCACGACGGCTACGGCGAGGACTGGCCGATCAGCTACGCCGACCTCGCGCCCTATTACGACCGCGTCGAACAGTATGTCGGCGTGAGCGGGCTCGCGGAGGGCGTTCCAGAACTTCCCGACGGCCGTTTTCAGCCGCCCATGGCGTTCACATGCGCGGAAACGCTGTTTCGAAACCGGGTGAAGGAAAAACTCGGCTGGACGGTTACCATTGGCCGGACGGCCAACCTGACCCGCCCGCTCAACGGCCGCGCGCCCTGCCACTATTGTGGGCCCTGCCACCGCGGTTGCGTCACGCATTCGTATTTCAATTCCGCCTTCACCACCGTCGCCGATGCTTTGAAGACGGGGAACTGCACCCATGTTCCCAACGCCATGGTCTGCAAAGTCCTGATGAACCGGGAGACGAACCGTGCCACGGGTGTGCTCTACGTTGACCGCAACTCGCGCCAGGTGAAGGAAGTCCATGCGCGCGTCGTGGTGCTGTGTGCGCAGGCGCTCGAGTCGGTGCGGATTCTCTTGAACTCCGCGAACCGGCAATATCCGAACGGCCTGGCGAATTCGAGCGGCGCGCTAGGCCACTATTTGATGGATCACATCTGGGTAGGCGGCGGCGCCACGGGTGAATTCCCCGACCTTCCCGCCGAGCCCACGGTCAATGGCCCCAATCGCCCCAACGGCATCTACATCATCCGCTTCCGCAATCCGGCGAGCGGACAGCGCTCGAAAAACTTTTTGCGCGGCTACGGCTTCCAGGGTGGCG
>QHZN01000191.1 GCA_003225365.1 Acidobacteriota bacterium | reverse complement strand
TTGGGCGTGGGTGGTCAATCATGCCCAACGGACCAGTGTCAAGCAGCAGCGGTTTAGTCACGGAAGCGCCTTCGAGACGAAGGGCGATTCTCTTCGATGGCCTTCTTAACTATCGGCCATACCCTTTCATCATATCCCGAATCATCGGCCGCCCATCTTTTCAGAAGGGCAATCGCCGCCTCATTTCTGGATTTTTGGAGGGCCAGGGACCGACTCCGCGAGCCCTGTCTCTTAACTAGAGTTTTCGCCAAGTAGACGCCTCCTCCCACGCACGCCACTTCTCACGGAGAATTATACCGGAGCGATGTGTCCAACGCGCCAACTTGGCCTGGCCGGATTCATCGGCGGCCGAGGAAGCCGCTAGACTTTCTGGACTTGTAGCAGTCCGAGCGCCGCCATCGCCTTTTCGAGCTTGGCGCGGTTTTCGGCTTTCATCGGGCACATGGGGAGGCGGTAAACCTCCTCGATCATGCCCATCATCGCGAGCGCGGCCTTGACCGGGATGGGGTTGGTTTCGATGAAGTTGGCCTGAAAAAGCGGCAGCAACTCGAAGTGGAGCTTCCGAGCTTCTACGAATTTTCCCTCGAGCATCAGGTGGGCAAGCCGTGTGACCCGGCCCGGCACCTCATTCGAGACTACGGAAATCACACCCACGCCGCCCAAGGCCATGAGCGGGAACGTGAAGGCGTCGTCGCCGGAGAGGACTATGAAATCCGGGGGCACCGCGCCGACGAGCTCCATTTGCTGCGTAATCGAGCCCGAGGCTTCCTTGATGCCGACGATGTTCGGGATCCTCGCGAGACGCGCCACGGTGGCCGGCTCGATATTCGAGGACGTCCGCCCCGGGACATTGTAAAGGATCACGGGCAGGTCGGTGGAATCGGCGATGGCAGCGAAATGCTGGTAGAGGCCCTCCTGTGTGGGCTTGTTGTAATAGGGTGCCACAGAAAGAATTCCCTGGACGCCGAGCCCGGCGACCTCTTGGACGAGCGCCGCAATCCTGTGCGTAGCGTTGCCTCCCACGCCGGCAAGGACCGGCACCTTGCCCCCTGCCTCTTCGACCACGACACGGATCACGCCGAAATATTCTTCGTGCTCGAGCGTGGGCGCCTCGCCGGTGGTGCCGCAGGGGACAAGGAAATCAATCCCCTCGCGGAGTTGGAACTGGACGAGCCGGCGCAGCGCCTCGACGTCGACCGCGCCGGACTTCGTGAACGGCGTCACCAGAGCCGTGCCACAACCTTTGATGTCCAGGCTCATCACGCACCTCCGTGCCGCGACCAAGCGCCTTACTTTAATGATTCTACGACATCGGAGAAGCTAAACAAACCGCGTTTCCCAACCACCCAGCGCGCGGCGTTAGTCGGGGAACTTCGCGAAGGCCTCTGCGGCGGCGCGGGCAACGCGGTAAAAAACTTGGACGCCGATGGAAAAATTCGCGGCGTAAACCACGCCCGCGCCGCCTGATTCCACCACGCTCCGCACCTCATCCAGCCGGCCGTGCCAGCCCGTTGTCCCGACCACCATACTCGTGCCCAGCGCTGCAATTCGCCGGATATTCTCCACTGCCGCGGCCGGCGCGGTGAAATCGATTGCGACATCAATCCCGTCGAAATTGGCCTTGGAAATCCCATTGCCGTCGCGGTTCGACTCCGCCGTCAGTATCAGCCGGACGTTGAAGCCGCGCTCGGGAGCCAGCTCCGCAATCGCTCGGCCCATCTTCCCGTGGCCGATTAAAGCGATATTTAGGTTCGCTTTTTCAGGAATGGCAGCCAACTCCATCGGTACGGAAGCCCGTCGCTACCCTCGGCGTTTCCGAAAGGATCTGCGGGAGGGCGAAGAGACACGTTTGCTCCTTCGCCCAAACCCGTCCCCGTCTTGCGGCAGCTCACTGTAAGTTGAATAATCGACAGTTAGTTCTTCGCCAGGTTCAATGTCACGAGCCGCGAAGAACCGGAAGTCCTTATCGCAGCTTACATTCGGTTTTGGCGAAGTATTCAGAAACCAGGCGAGGGTCAAACGATTAAAATTCACTGGGCATCCGTAGAGTCCGCCCCCCCTCTTGATGATGCAGAAGTCGTCGTACATTTTCCGAATCTCTGGGGGCACGCGTTTCAGTTTCGATTTTTCAACCCACACGATATCCTCGTCGTCTCCGTAAAAAAGGGGCGTGCCTTTGTGGATTTGCCGAATTGCGAACACCCCGACGCCCCCACGCTTCGAAGGGCGAATTCGGGCATAAACCCCGAAATGCGGGGGCTTCGATTGCTCGCCTCGCGTCATGACGTGAGCAGCACGCATTTATGTTCTCCCAAGGCTTGGCTGGGTCGCCTTCGTATGCTTAGCGATCTCGCACCGCAGGGACCATGCATCCCAAACGAGCACAATCGTCACTGTGAGCCCGCCAAGAAAGACCACGTTGTGGTCAGCCAACAGTTCGCCAACAGTAAAGAACAATAGGGGGACGACGAGGTTGGAATTGAAGACGTAATACGTAAAATACCAGCGATCCAGCTTCTCTATTTGAGCAGCATCGGCATGCATGAAGAAATCCCAGTTGACCTTATTCCATAGGTCCCAGACGGACTCCAAGGTGTCGCGTAAGGCGTCCAAAAACTGGCCCATAACGAAGGCCAGAACCGCAAAAAGAATCCCCCTAGCTGTGTCCCCCGCAGGCAATACGGGCTTGAAGGCCGAGTTGTAGGTGTCTGGGGCGAGCAATGGGACCAGAATTACAAAGACGAAGCCGGGAACCCAGTGCGCGACCAATTGATGGGGGCTCAGGGAGAAACTCATGCGGGTCCCTCCGTTAGATTTACCGCTAAGGGAACCAGACCGGTTAATCCAAGTACCCTTCCGACTTCATCAACTCTGCATTGAGCAGCGCCGCGCCGGCGGCGCCGCGAATAGTGTTATGGCTGAGCGCCGTATACTTGTACTGGAGCACGGGGCAGGGGCGCAGCCGCCCGACGACGGTCGCCATGCCGCGTTCGGCGTGGAGGTCGAACTTCGGCTGCGGCCGGTCGCACTCTTCGCGCACGATGATGGGATGCTGGGGCGCGGAGGGCAGGGCGCGCTCCTGGGGAATTGAGCGGAAACTCCTCCAGGCTTCCACCAAATCGCGAAGGCTTGCTTCGGTCTTCAGCGCCACCGAGATGGATTCCGTGTGGCCGTCCTCGACCAGCACACGGTTGCATTGCGCGCTCACGGCAAAGTCCCCTGGTCGCACCGCGCCGTCCTCGAGCCTGCCCAGGAGCTTCTGTGTCTCGCGCTCGACCTTCTCCTCTTCGTTGGAAATGTAAGGAATGACGTTCCCGAAGATGTCAAGGGTCGGGACGCCCGGGTAGCCCGCGCCCGAGACTGCTTGCATCGAGGTCATCAAAACTTTTTCCAGCCCGAAGGCGCGCTCGAGCGGCGCAAGCGACATGGCGAGGCCCACGGTCGTGCAGTTGGGGTTGGTGACGATCATGCCCTTCCACCCTCGTTTTTGCCGCTGCCCACGCACTAGCGCCAGATGCTCCGGGTTGACTTCCGGGATCAACAGCGGCACGTCCGGCTCCATGCGATAGTTCGAGGAATTCGAGACCACCACGTGCCCGGCGCGGGCAAAGTCCCGTTCGACCTCGCCGGCGACTTTGGAGTCAAGCGAAGAAAACATCAGTTGCGGCGCTCCCACGGGCCGGCACTCTTCGACGAGCAGCGCTCGCGCGGCCCTGGGCATCGGCTCGCGCAGGCGCCAATGGCAAGCGTCAGCGTATGGCTTCCCGGCCGATTTTTCCGACGCCGCGAGCCATGCCACTTCGAACCAGAGGTGGCTTTCGAGCAGGCTGACGAGCCGTTGCCCCACCATTCCCGTGGCGCCAAGAATTCCCACTTCGAGCTTTTTCATAACCGACATGATACGCCCTTGACCCCGCTCATTCTATCGATTCATAACGAGGGCGGACGCCGTTCGACCAGACTGACCCTGAAGCAGTGGAGGGTCGCGGCCCGGAGCGTAGGAGAAGGGCATCGGTCCGCCCCTACGGACGGTGTTCGAGCTCCCGGACCAAACGCACGTAGAGCTCCACCGCCGCCACCAAATCCGATTTCCGGATGCACTCGTGATCCGTGTGCGCCACGGCAATCGAACCCGGCCCCACGAGCAGCGGCCGGCCCCAAGCCGTGAGGTTCGGCAAATCGGTCGTGAACGCCACGACCGAGGATTCGAACCCGTTGAGCTTCTCCATGCGCATTGCCGGCGTCTGGCGCACGAACTCGTACTCGCAACGGTCGCGAAGCGCGCCTTCGACAGCCTCACGCAATGCTCGGCCGTCGTCCACGGTCCGGAACAGGACCTCCGCCCGAGCCTCGCCGGGAATGACGTTTGCCGCCGTTCCGCCGGAGATCACGCCGATATTGACGGTCGCGTCGCCGAGGGTCGCATCGCGGGGAAGCGGCAACCGCCGGAGGTCGTTCAAAATGTCCAGCAGCTTCTCGATGGCCGATTCGCCCAGATGCGGATAGGCGGAGTGGGCCGTCCGCCCGCGCGCGCGGATATCCACGCGCAGGATGCCCTTGGTCCCCACGGCGAGCCTGTTCTCGGTCGGCTCACCGTTGATGATGAAGTGCGAGCCTCGGGGCGCGCGGTTCGCCGCCCGCGCACCATCGCTCAAAGTCTCCTCGCCGACCAGAAACAGGAGCGCGAAGTTTTTGATGCCGCCCGCCCGGAGTCTCTCCGCCGCCTCCACTTGTGCCGCCAGGATCCCCTTCGCGTCACACGAGCCTCGGCCGTAAATGAATTCAGTGTCCTCACGGGAGGGGACAAAGGGCGGCACGGTGTCCATGTGCGTGCTCAATACAATTTCCGGCGCGCCGTGCCTGGCGAAGACGTTCGCTCGACCGTCGGAAACCGGCTGCAACTCGACCTCGTAGCCGCGCTCCGCCAGGTGCCCCCGCAGGAATTCCGCGCAGGCCTGCTCGCTGCCCGTCACGGAATTAATGTCCACCAGCGTCCGAGTCAATTCAAAGAGGGCCATAGGCTCATAATGCGCCAGAATCGCTCCTGCCGCATACATGAAAACTGGCGAATCGAGTTGGCGATTACATCCTCTGACGCTAGTGTCGTTCCAACTTGCATGCGGCAGGCAGGCATTTTTGGATAACTCCGCTCCGAGCAGCGAACTGCGTGCGCTGTTCCGGTCCCCTTCCGCGGGATGGCGCATTGGCACGTCAAGTTGGAGCGGCACTAGACGTTAGCCCATCAACTGAAAAAGCGTCAAGGTAATTCGAGCCGTGGAGGAGGTTTCGATTCGAGACAGAAGCTCCCGCCGCCCCGCATTTCACCTCGGGCTGATAGGCCCCTATTTCCCAATTGGTTATGGCGAGCAGCAAGGCACATGGCGATATACAACGAGGCCCGGGACCTTTGAGTCTCGGAAGGTCCGACAGGGCTCCCTTCCATCGTCGGAAGAACCTCACTTCCCCTCCAAAAATCGAGGAGTTGTGCCTCTGACGCGCTAGAATCGCCTCCATCTCTTCTTCGGGAGGCGGTCATGCTCAATACGTCGTTCGCGTCCAGCCGGAGATGGTTTTTCAAGCTCGCGGGGGCAGCAGCACTTGCTCCGTCGTTTCGGCAGAGCGCCTTGACCCGGACGGATGCGGCGGAGGAGCCGAAGCCGCGCGGCCTGCCGCCCCTCAAGATTACCGAGGTCCGCGTCATCGTCACCTGCCCGGACCGCAACTACGTTTTGGTGAAAATTCTGACCAGCGAGGCGGGGCTTTACGGCGTCGGGGACGCGACGCTCAACGGGCGCGAACTCGCCGTCGCCGAAGACCTCGAAAAGCACATCGCGCCGCTGCTGGTTGGCCGCGACCCCGAGGAAATCGAAGACACCTGGCAGTACCTCTACCGCGGCCCTTATTGGCGGGGCGGGCCTATCCAGATGACGGCGCTCGCGGGCGTGGATCAGGCGCTCTGGGATATCAAAGGCAAGCGCGCCGGCATGCCTGTCTATCAACTGCTGGGCGGGCGGACGCGCCAAGGGGCGCTCGCTTACACCCACGCGAGCGGCCGCGACTTTGCCGAAGTGGAAGACGCCGCGCGCCGCGCCCTGGAGCGCGGCTTCAAAGCCGTGCGCGCCCAGGTGGCCATCCCCGGTCTGGAAGGGACCTACGGGACGCCCGGCCGAAAGAGTTCGGAAGAGACCGCCGGGCGCGTGGCTCAGCAATCGGGCCTCCCCTCGACGGAAATCTTCGAGCCCGCGCCGTATTTGCGGACCGTCCCGAAGCTCTTCGAGCACCTGCGCGTGAAGCTAGGCGAGGAAGTCGAGCTGCTGCACGACGTTCACGAGCGCCTCGCGCCTATCGAGGCGGCGCGCCTGGCGCGGGAGCTCGAGCCTTATCACCTGTTTTTCCTCGAAGACCCGCTGCGGCCCGAAGACAAGCAAGGCTTCCGGCTGATCCGCGAGCACTCGACCACGCCCATCGCCATGGGCGAACTCTTCGACTCGCTTTGGGACTGCTTGCCGCTCATCAGCCAGCAGTTGATTGACTTTATCCGCTGCGACCTCGACCACATCGGCGGGATCACCGCGGCGCGGAAGATTGCCGCGCTCGCCGAGTTCTACCAGGTCAAGACCGCCTGGCACGGCCCGGGCGACATCTCGCCGCCCACCCACGCTGCGAACGTCCACGTGGATATTTCCATCCCCAATTTCGGCATCCAGGAGATGGTTTTCTTTCCCGACGTGGCGCGCGAAGTTTTGCCGGGCGGGACGACGTTTAAAGACGGCTACATGGACGTGGACCGAACGCCCGGCCTCGGGACGGATTTGAACGAGGAAGCGGCGAAGAAATATCCCTACAGGCGATCGTATCTGCCGACGGCTCGTAGGAAAGACGGTAGTATGCAAGATTGGTAAAGGCCTAGGTCGCTCCCCGCTCCCGGGAAGGCCGAGCAGCGGGTTCACTTGGCCGGTCGTTAGCTTTCCTTCGCTTGACACTCCTTGTATTTCGCCCTTGCCTCGTCAAACAAATTCTGCGTTCTCGCGAATTCGTCGACGATCCAGGCCACGAATGATTCGCTTTAACGCGGTGAGGCATATTTCTGCGTATAGCAAAATGAGGGTTTGCTGTCTATGTCGAAGGCTTTCCGCACGCACTGGATATCATAGGCGGTGATCGCCTTCTTTCCCTTAAGCTTCGCGTTGACAAGCTGGGTTACCTCCTTTTGTCGATGAGGGTGAGTGGTGTCTACTGGCATGGCGTAATAGGCGGGTGCTGACGGGTCGTCCACCAACCTGATGGGAGAAGCCGTCGGCTCTGAAGAATCGTGAACCTCGGGTGGGAGGACGGCTATTCGCGCTCCCGAAGGGGCCTCGACGACCTTCGCAATCCCTTCCATCCAGAATGTCCGGATTGTCTCAATGCGGCGGTCGACGAAGGCTCGAAGATCCTCGGAGTTCCCGGGTTCGCTTTTTGCCCCATGCCGGAAGTAGACTGTCCCTGCAGAGAAAGCCGTTTTCTGCTTAGAGGCATCCACCGCATAAGTTCCAGGTTTCGTGAACACTATTGGAATGTCGATCCCCTTGACTGTGATAGCGCATACCTGCTGGCTGGCCTTGGAACAGGCGCGGAACGTAAAAGCATGGAACTGCTGGTCAGTGTACTTGTAGATCTTGTTTGTCACATCGGCCGGATCGACAGACATCGTGGATGATACCTCTGTGCCAGCAAGTGTCCCCTCGCTCTGAAGTCCTATAAGTATTACGCGGCCACCCGAATTCGCCATCGCCACAATGTCCTTAATTAGCTCTACCCATTGTGGGGATTCCGAGGGGTCAAACGATGCCTTGAAGTCAATAGCCGCGCATTCCGACGTGGCTTGGAGTGTCTGGACTAAGAAATCATCCGCCGA
>QHZN01000073.1 GCA_003225365.1 Acidobacteriota bacterium | reverse complement strand
GGAGAGGTCCGTCACGGACGACCAGGATAAATGCGGCCCTGCCCATCCCTCAATCCGAGCTGGAAGAATGGTCGGACACCCAGCTTCTGGGCAAAATGCATCCCGCGCGGCGCGATGGGCTGCTGCGGGGTTTGGAGCCTGCCACTCGAGTCGTGGTTTTTGGCCACAGCCATCAGCCCTGCCTGCTCGCCATCGGCAACAGGCTCTTTTTTAATCCGGGTAGCGCCGGCCACAAACGCTTTTCGCTCCCGCGCTGCTGCGGAATGCTTGAAGTCTTCCCGCGCAGCGTCCGCGGGTTCATGATCAGCCTCGAACGCCACAATGAACGCCTACCCGCCAAAATCTGGCTGCCCGTCGCCGAATCTGCCGAAGAACCTGGGTAGAAAGATGCTTATCCGCCGAGTCCTACGTACCTATGCGGCTAATGTTCGATAAAAATGTCTGTTAGTTATACAGAAATCTTCCGTATGGACGCCGCGGAAGATCTGATTCCAAAGTGGGAACAACGTAGCAGGGGGGACCACATGGAAATAGCTGCCATTGGCGAGGACATCCGATGGGTATTCGTTTCCTTTCTTTATGCAGCCGTAGCCAGCGACATTGCCAGCAAAATATCAAGGGTCTTTTGCAATTGGGAAAAGATGGCAATAATCAGGCGCACCGCGCTTTCACACTTGGCACTTGCCGCGGTTGTAGTGATTACGAGTTGGCTGGGCTGGAGCCTAGGTACCGCGAGCGGATCCTATGCCCGGGTGACCGAAGTAATCAGTCGACCGACGCTACTTCTATTAATGGATTTTATCCTGCTTGTTTTGTACTACGTCCTGGAATCTGGTATCGAGGTAGAAGGCATTAAACCGCAAGATGCAGCGCATGTGTCGCTGTGGTGCATGGTGATAATGTTCGGTTATGTTGTATGGAACATCATAATAAGGTTTGTCGGTTCAAGCCCTGGAGTTTCTTTTTTTGGGCAGATCTCTGTGTCTTTCGGTTGCGCCATGTTGTCATCCGTTGCATTCTATCTCTTCAAGAGGATGAAATCCGCCCCTCCGTGTTCAGTGCTTGCGGCAGATGTCGCGTTAATTTCTTTGTTTTTGCTATTTCGGGCAATGAAGCAGGATGAGTTCCTGCACACTCGATGGGAACCCCAGGCGAAGGAACTGACACCTCCTCTCGATGCCACAATCCTTTTCGCACGGATCATGTTTTTTGTCTTCATCGTTGCGACTATTCTCGCGTCTTTGCGGAACCAACGCTGCGAGGCACCCGGACCGCCTGGGGTCTGACGGTAGAACGAATTGCCCAACCATGATCCCTGACGGCGGCAGTTTTTCATATTGAAGAGTGGCGATAATAGGCGAATAAAGAAACGGGCTAAGCGTTCGCGAAGAAGGACGCTGAGTGGCGCAGGCGCGCGACGACGCGCTTCGGGCCGAGCACCGCCATGACGTCGAAGAGACCCGGCGCCACCGCTTGGCCCGTCAGCGCCACCCGCGCCGCGTTGATGAGCAAACCCGCCTTGAGGCTTTTCTCCTCGGCCAGCCCCCGTAGGCACTTCTCACAATCCGCGGGCGTGAAAGGCTCGACGTCCGCAAGCCGCGCGGCGAGTTCCGCGAGCAGGCCTCCCAGCGCCGGCTCTTTCCAGTACTTCTGCTTGGCTTCCGGGTCGTAATCGAATTGGTCGGAAAAGAACGCGCGGAAGGAGCCGGAGAAATCCTTGAGCGTGCGCGCGCGGCTCTGAAGCAGCGAGACTCGCGCGGCGAAAGTTTCGCCTTCGTCCCGCGCCCCCGCCTGGCCCGCGAGACCCACCGCTCGGAGTTCTTCTTCGACAAGGCCGAGCAGACGGCCGGGCGGCAGCGCGCGCAAATACTCGGCGTTCATCCAGGCGAGCTTTTCGAGGTCGAAGACGGCGTTGGATTTTGAGACGGCCTTCAAATCGAACCCCTGAATCATTTCCTCGATGGGGAGGATTTCTTTTCCCCCGGGCGGCGTCCAGCCGAGCAAGGCAAGGAAATTTCCGAGCGCTTCGGGCAGCACGCCTTGCTCGCGATAGGCGCCGACCGCCGTCGCGCCGTGGCGTTTGGAAAGCCGCTGGCGGTCGGGCCCGAGAATCAGCGGCAAGTGGGCGAACGCGGGCGTCGGAGCGCCCAGGGCGCGATACATCAGGACTTGCTTCGGAGTGTTCGAGAGGTGGTCGGCGCCGCGGATGACGTGCGTGATGCCAAGGTCGAGGTCGTCCGCGACCACGCTGAGGTGATACGTCGGGTTCCCGTCCGAGCGCAGGAGGACGTAGTCTTCGATTTCGGAGTTGCGGAGCGCCACGCGGTCGAAAACCTCATCGTCGAAAGCCGTCTCGCCAGTCTCCGGCACGCGGAACCGCAGCGCGGCCGGGCGGCCCGCGGCTCGAAGGCGCGCGCGCTCAGCCTCAGGCAGATTGCGGCACGCCCCGTCGTATTTCCAGGCTCGCCGCTCGGCTTGGGCCGCCGCCCGCCTTTGCTCGAGTTCATCGGAAGTGCAGAAACAGGGATAAGCGTGGCCGCTTTGTTCCAGGCGCGCGCCAAGCTCGCGGTAACGAGCCAGGCGTTCTGACTGATGAATCGGCCCCTCATCCCAGGTGAGGCCGAGCCAGGTGAGGCCCTCGAGAATGGCGGTGACCAGCTCCGCCTTCGAGCGGTCAACGTCGGTGTCCTCAATGCGCAGGATGAAGACGCCGCCATGGCGCCGCGCGAACAGCCAGTTGTAGAGCGCCGTGCGCGCGCCGCCGACGTGGAGGTACCCCGTCGGCGATGGCGCGAAGCGAACGCGGACGTTGGCCATCTCCACTAGTTTAGCCTGCGGGTGCGAAAAGGCGCAGAAGAATGTGTGCCGCGGGTGGTCGTTCAAGCCTGCTAACGAGCGAGTTCTTATTTACCAGAAAGTTTACCCGTGACAGCAATCGGCCACGAACCACGGACAACGGACGATCGGCAAGACACATTCTCCGCGGGATTTTTTATCTGCACCAAAAGAGAATCTAGGCCAAAGCTTTTTTATTCCCGCAAGAAATTCTTTTTGTTTGACGCTGTTCGGCCGGGCGCATATCGTCGAAGCGCTGGTCAATGAAGCCTTTAATCCCAACAATCGGAGTGGGTGCGACGGCTTCGGAGGGAGAAAGAGGAATTTTATAGAATGCAGATCCTGCGAAAGACCTTCGGGCTGTTGTTGGGGTTGAGTGTGTTCGTATCGTCGCCGGTTTGGGTTTGTGCTCAGAGTCAAACCAACAATCCGGGTGATGCGAAAGCGGCGGATTTCAACCGAAAAGTGGAAGAGCTGCAAAAGAAGATTGACGCCTTGCAGAGCGAGCTTCAAGAGTTGAAAAACCGACAGAGCGAAACGGTCACCGCGCCGGCTCCCAGCGTGGCGAAAACGGACCCACCCGCTGCGACGACGGGGACGGCACAGCCCATTGCGGCGGCACCGGCGTCGGCAACCCCCACGCCGCAAGTCGCGCCTTCGGCAACGCCTCTGCAGCCGACGCAAACTACTCTGGCCAGTTTGCTTGGGTCAACGACGTTTAGCGGCTTCGTGGATGGCTATTACGGTTATAACTTCGACCATCCTCAAATCATCTCCACCGGCGGCACGGTGCTGGCGGGGAACGGAGGTGACCGGTTTTCGAGTTACCGCGCTTTCGATGCGCCGTATCAGGCGTTCACGCTCAACATGATCGAGCTGATCGCCGATAAGCCGCCCGATGCGTCGAACAGCCGGCTGGGTTATCACGTCTCGCTCGGTTTCGGCAACGCCATGAACGTGGTGAACGCGACCGACCCGGGCGGCCTAGGCTTTGCGCAGTACCTTAAGGAGGGCTACTTCTCCTATCTCGCGCCCGTCGGCAAGGGGCTACAACTTGATTTCGGCAAATTCGTCACCCAGCACGGCGCTGAGGTAATCGAGTCGAAAGACAACTGGAACTATTCGCGCGGGCTGTTGTTCTCCTACGCGATCCCGTTCTATCATTTCGGCCTGCGCAGCAAGTACGTGATCAACGACAAGTACAACTTTTCCGTCTACGTGGTGAACGGCTGGAACAACCTCGTCAACAACAACACCGGCGCCACGCTGGGGCTGCAGCTTGGTTGGAATCCCACGAAAAAATGGACCATCGTTCAGAACTACATGGTCGGGCCCGAGGAGAACAACAATACCAGCAACATCCGCGAACTGTGGGACACCGTTGTGACTTACAATGCGACCTCCAAGCTCTCCTTGATGGGGAATTTTGATTACGGGCGCGGCGACCGCACCCCGACCGTCCCCGGCGTGGTCGACTGGACGGGTGGGGCCGGATATGTTCGTTACGCCTTCAACGACCGGTACGCCCTCGGCGCACGCTATGAGTACTACGACGACCCCCAAGGGTTCACAACCGGCACGGCCCAGCACCTGAACGAGTTTACCGGGACGTTCGAGCGCATCATCGCGCACCACCTCATCACGCGGCTCGAGTTCCGGCGCGACATGTCGAACGTGCCTAGTTTTTTAAAGGGCAGCTCGCCCATCGACAACCAGAACACTGTGGCGATGGGGCTGGTTTATGCCTTCGACTCGAAGGAGGCGCACTGATGCCCGCCGCAGCGCGAGGCCGCTCAAGTTCTTGAACCAGGCGTGGAACGCCTGAATTTCAAAAAAACGTGGGAGGGGAACAAGCAATGACGGCAAATGAGGTCATGAAATTCATCAAGGACGAGGGGATCCAGGTGATTGACCTGAAGTTCGTGGATCTCCCCGGCCTCTGGCAGCACTTCTCGGTCTCGGCCCGGGAATTCAGCGAGGACGCCTTCAGCGAAGGCGTCGGGTTTGACGGGTCGAGCATCCGCGGGTTCCAGGACATCAACGAGAGCGACATGTTGCTGGTTCCGGACGCGGACGCTACCTTCCAGGACCCGTTCACCACCGTCCCGACGTTGAGCATCATCTGCGACGTGAAGGACCCGGTGAGCGGCGAGATGTACTCGCGCGACCCCCGGCACGTGGCCAAGAAGGCCGAAGCGTATCTGAAGAGCTCGGGAATCGCCGAAAAGGCTTTCTTCGGCCCGGAAGCCGAGTTCTACATCCTCGACAGCGTGCGCTTCGACCAAGGCTACAACTTCGGCTACTACCACATTGACTCGGAAGAAGGCTTCTGGAACAGCGGCAAGGAAGGAACGAACGGCTCGAAAAACCTCGGCTACAAACCCCGGTACAAGGAAGGCTACTTTCCGGTGCCGCCCATGGACAGTTTGCAGGACATCCGCTCGGAGATGATGCTCACGCTCGAGCGCGTTGGCGTGCCCGTGGAGGTTCACCACCACGAAGTCGGCACGGCGGGGCAAACGGAAATCGACATGCGCTTTGGCACTCTCACCCGTATGGCCGACAACATGATGAAATACAAGTACGTCACCAAGAACGTCGCCGTCCGGCACGGGAAGACGGTGACGTTCATGCCCAAGCCCATCTTCCAGGACAACGGCTCGGGCATGCACGTCCACCAGAGCCTGTGGACGGACAGCAAGAACCTGTTCTACAAACAGGGCGGCTACGCCGAGATCAGCGACGCGGCCGTGCATTACATCGGCGGCCTTTTGGCCCACGCCCCGGCGCTGCTCGGCTTCTGCGCGCCGACCACCAACTCCTACCGCCGTCTCGTGCCCGGCTACGAAGCGCCCATCAACCTGATCTACTCTCAGCGGAACCGCAGCGCCTGCGTCCGCATCCCTGTTTACTCGCGCAGCGAAAAGTCGAAGCGGCTCGAGTTCCGTTGTCCCGACCCTTCGGCAAACCCCTACCTGGCGTTCTCGGCGATGCTGCTCGCCGGACTCGACGGCGTCCAGCGCAAGCTCACTCCGCCGTCTCCGATTGACAAGGACCTCTATGACCTGGAGCCGGAGGATAAGGCCAAGGTGAAATCCACGCCCGGCAGCCTCGAGGAAGTCCTGGGGGCTCTCGAAAAGGATCACGATTTCTTGCTCAAGGGCGGAGTTTTTACCAGCGACCTCATTGACGCTTGGCTCGGATACAAACGGAAGAAAGAGGTGGACGCGATGAGGCTGCGGCCTCACCCGCACGAGTTCGCGCTGTATTTCGATATCTAGCGGTTTGTAGGGGCGGGTTTCAAACCCGCCCCCACAACTTAAAGGTGTAAGCGGTGACCTTAAGACAGGGTTGGGTGAAATCCAGTTGCCGCCGGTAGGGGCACGGCGCGCCGGGCCCCTGCGGCCTGCCCGTTGCGGTGTTCCGTCTGCTGACTGCCTTCTGCTTTCTACCTACTGTTCTCTTACGTGGGCCCAGGCTTGGGCTTAAACCAAATCCCCCCCACGACCAGCACCCAGGCCAGGCCCGCACCAAGCTTCAGTGGCTATGGGTGTCCGCGGTAGGCC
>QHZN01000072.1 GCA_003225365.1 Acidobacteriota bacterium | reverse complement strand
TCGTACCTCGTGCAGGCGGGCTCTTCCAGCGCCAAGTAATCTTCGACGGTCAGCAGGGTCTTGGTGGCCATTCTGAACCTCGCTCGGTCAAGCGTATCACAGGAGTGAAAGTTTTTCAGCCCGCAGGCGCCATTGGACCGCCGGGCTTTCGAGCTCGCGCAAGGCGTCGGCGGCGATCCAGCGGGCGGGGCGCGAACCCTGCTTTACGGGGAGCGGCTCAAGCTGAAGGTTACTTCAACCAAGCTGTCGACTTCGACTGGGCACCCTTTTATGACAAAGGGCGCGTATTTCCAGCGCGAGACTGCCTCGGTGGCAGCCTCGGCAAGTAAAGGCGGCCCGGAGAGTACGTCCAACTTCTTGACTGACCCATCGGCTCCGATAACTGCATGCAAACGCACTACTCCCTCGAGGTGCTTTCTCTTGGCCATGAGGGGATAGACGGGTTCCACCTTCAGCCGCCGGGCCGGGACCAGAACCCCGGAGCTCACACGAATCCGCCTGGGCCCGCCGTCGCAGCTTGGGAGGCTACCCGCGATCGAGTATTCCTTATCGGCCTCTTCCCTCTCTCCGTACTGATCGAGGGCTTTCGCCAGGGCCACGTGCGCGGCGTAATTATCGGGTTCAAATTGCAATGCACTACGATACTCGGCAATCTTCTGATCCGGAGCTGCCAATGAGTACCCCAGGCCCAAGTGTGCCTCTGCGAAATCCGGTTTGAGCTCAATGGCTTGGCGAAATTCCTCTGTCGCCTTATCTCTTCTGCTGGTGTTAAACAGAAGATTACCAAGGACAAAATGGAGGAACGGGTTTTGGGGGCTTGCTTGAACCGCCGCCCGATACTCATCCTCCGCTCCACCCAGTCGGGCCTTGTCGTGCTCGAGTCCTGCTGCCATCAGCAGGTGGCGGTATGCCTGGTCTTCGCTAGAAACCTCTTTCGCTTGGTCGCCATCTGTTTTCGCCCCAGCGCTTGATGAAACCACTCGCTTGGCAACTGTGATCGCTCCGACAAGGACTGGTTCCGCTCCAGCCGTTTTCATCCCTTCGACAAATTCGCTAGTTATGTCAAATGAGACCCCACGCTGCTGGACAGCTTTCGCGAGGCGGGTGCCGCTTGCGCCTCCCAACTCCAGAGCCATGAGTTCGACTTTATCGAAAGGAGGATGCGTCTGTTGAGGGCTTGTATCCGATTGGGGATCGAGAAGTAGAAACGCACAAAACAGAAGGCAGATTTTCATAACCCGCTCCGAGTCTCACTACACAGAAGGATGGAAGTGTTCTGGAGGGGCTTCATGCAAGTAAGTCCCCATTAAAGCTTGCGGAACATCAGGGCCTTTTTGACTTCCCCGATGGCGCGAGTGACGTTGATGCCGCGCGGGCAGGCTTCGACGCAGTTGAAAATCGTGCGGCAGCGCCAGACGCCGTCGCGGTGGTTCAAGATTTCCAGCCGCTCTTCGCGCCCTTCGTCGCGGCTGTCGAATACGAAGCGGTGCGCGTTGACGATAGCGGCCGGGCCGATGTATTCGGGGTTCGCCCAAAACGACGGGCAGGAGGTGGTGCAGGCGCCGCACAAGATGCACTTCGTCGTATCATCAAACCGCTCGCGCTCGGCTGGCGACTGCTGACGCTCTTTTTCCGGGGTCACCGAGTGGGTGATGAAATACGGCTTCACCTGCTTGTATTTGTCGAAGAAGGGTTCGAGGTCAACCATCAAGTCCCGCGCCACGCGGAAGCCGCGCATGGGCTCGACCTTGATATTTTCGCCGAGGTTTTTGAGCAGCACCTTGCAGGCCAAGGCGTTCGAGCCGTTGATCAGCATGGCATCCGAGCCGCAGACGCCGTGCATGCAGGAGCGGCGAAAGGAGAGCGTCCCGTCCTGATACCACTTGATGGCGTTGAGCGCGTCGAGCAAGCGGTCGGTCGGCTCCGCCTCGACGGTGTACTCCGCCCACCAGGGCTTTTCGTCCTTTTCGGGATTAAATCGCTTGATCTTGAGCGTAACTTTCATGGCTCACCAAGAATGAGGAAACTCGAAACTCGAAATTCGGCACTCAGCTTTCCTTCTGCATTTTGAGCTTCAGCGTCGAGCGAAGGTAGCCGTTCAGTATCTGCGCGACCCTCTGAGCCATACTATCCAGCCTCTTCGCCTCCGACAATTCCAGATACCCTTGGTCCACACACGTGGTCAGATGGTCTCGCAGTTCGAAAATCGAACCGCGGGCCTGTCGACAGAACTGAATGTTCTCCTGATATCCAAAGCGTCCGAATCCCTCCGCAATGTTCGGCGTCACCGATGTCGCGGCGCGACGAAGTTGGCTTGCCAGGCCGAATTTTTCGAAGTCCGGCAGCGACCCGGCCACTCTATACATTTCGCTTCGAAGCACCCTGGCAGCGCGCCAAACCTCCAGATCCTTGAAGTCTGTTATGCGCCTCTCATGCGTCATTCGGTGGCCGAGTTTCGAATTTCGATTTTCGAGTTTCGCCGCTCAATACTTTCTCTCCTTGGGTTCAAACTTCGTAATCGTCACCGGCTTATACCTCAATTGGATGCCCTCGGGCGTTTTGTAAGCGAGGGAATGTTTCAGCCACTGAGCGTCGTTGCGCTTGGGGAAATCCTCGCGGGAGTGCGCGCCGCGGCTTTCCTGGCGCGCCAGCGCCCCCTCGACCAGCGTTTCGGCGATATCAATCATTCCCCCGAGCTCGATCAATTCCAGCAACTCCGTATTATAGCGGGCGCCTCGGTCTTCGAGCTTGATTTCGCTGTAGCGCGCGCGGGTTTCCCTGAGCTTCTCGCGCATCAGGGCCAGGCGGCTCGCATCGCGGAAGACGGAAGCCTTGGCCATCATCTCGTCGCGCAGCAGGTCGCGGATCGTACCCTGATGCTCGTCGCCCTGGGCGCCCATGCGCTCGGCGACGAGTTGCTGTGCGCGCTCGTCAGCTTTCGCCGGGAGCGGCGCCCAGTCATTTTCGCGGACAAACTTCGCGGCATGCCGGGCGCCTCGGCGGCCGAAAACCAGGATGTCCACCAAAGAATTTGTCCCAAGGCGATTGGCTCCGTGCACGGAAACGCAGGCGCACTCCCCGGCCGCGTAGAACCCCGGCAACGGGGTGTTCTTCTCATCCACGACCACGCGGCCCTCGACGTCGGTCGGAATCCCGCCCATGGCGTAATGCGCGGTCGGTTGGATGGGGATAAGCTCCGTGGCGGGCTCAATGCCCATGTAAGTGCGAACGAAATCGGTGATGTCCGGGAGTTTCGTGTCCAGCACCTCGCGCCCCAGTTGACGCAAGTCCAGGTGCACGTAGTCTTTCCCGCCGATGCCGCGGCCTTCCTCCAATTCGCGATAGATGGCGCGCGAGACCATGTCGCGAGGAGCGAGGTCCAGGAGGCTCGGCGCGTAACGCTCCATGAAGCGCTCGCCGTCCTTATTGCGAAGGATTCCCCCCTCGCCGCGCGCAGCTTCGCTCAGCAGGATCCCGAGCTTATAGATGCCGGTGGGATGAAACTGAAAAAATTCCATGTCCTCGAGCGGAATGCCGCGCCGGAGCGCCACGGCCATGCCGTCCCCGGTGAGCGCCAGAGCGTTCGAGGAAACGCGGTAGATGCGACCGCAGCCGCCGGTCGCGAACAGGACCGCCTTGGCGTGAAAGGTGTAGAGTTCGCCGGTGGCCAGCGACATCGCGACCACGCCCGCCGTGCGGCCGTTTTCAATCAGCAGGTCGAGCAAATGGAACTCGTCGTAGAAGTGGACTTCGTTCTTGATACACTGCTGGTAGAGCGTCTGGAGGATCATGTGGCCGGTGCGGTCGGCGGCGTAGCAGGAGCGGCGCACCGGCGCTTTGCCGTAATCGCGCGTGTGCCCGCCGAACGGCCGCTGAGCGATCTTCCCTTCCGGCGTGCGGCTGAACGGCAGGCCCCAGTGCTCGAGCTCGTAAACCGTTTCGATGGCTTCGCGGCAAAGGATTTCGACCGCGTCCTGGTCGGCCAGATAGTCGCCGCCCTTGACCGTGTCAAACATGTGCCATTCCCAGTGGTCTTCTTCGAGGTTGCCAAGCGCGGCGCCGATGCCGCCTTGCGCGGCGCCGGTATGGGAACGGACGGGATAGAGTTTGGAGACGACCGCGACGCGAGCCTGGGCTGAAAGGTTCAGCGCGGCCATCAGGCCCGCTCCCCCTGCCCCCACAATCACCGCATCGTAACGTTGGTACATGATTTGAAATTCGAAACTCGAATGCGAAATTCGAAACTCGAAACCAAGGCAGCACGCTGAACGAGTTTCCAATTTCGATTTTCGAATTTCGGCTTTATCCCCCCACGGGCTGGAATGTCAGAATCACCAGCGAGCCGAGTGCCAGAAAAATAAAGCCCAGGATGTAGAGCGAAGCGAGCGAAAACACCCGCCAGCCTCGCACGCCGACGTAATCTTCGATCAGCGTCCTGGCGCCGTTCAGGCCGTGAAGCAGCGCCAGCCACAACATTACCAGGTCGTAGGTCCGCCAGAAGGGCGTCATAAAGCGGTGCGCGACGAAGTGATAGTCAATCGTCTCCACGTTGTGGATGACGTGCATGATGAGCAAGTGCCCGAGCGCCAAAAACAGCAGCACGATGCCCGAGACCCGCATGAACAGCCAGGCGTAGAGTTCCATGCCGCTTTCCGGCCTTGCGCGTCCCGCTCCGTTCATTGCCTTCATCCCTTGCTGCCAGCAGGGGCACGGCGCGCCGTGCCCCTGCTACGAACCTCATGCCCAGGGCGCGCGTTCCGCTAATGCGCCAAGAATCTCAACATGTAAATCGCCATCGGAAGATAAACCACAGCGAAAAGCGTCACGACCCCCGCGAAAAGTTTTTTCTCAGCCGTCATGGTCTCGGGCCAGAAATCCAGAATAATGATCCGCACGCCGTTCAGCGCGTGAAAGAGTACGGCGCCAGCGAGAGCGACTTCGCCGACGCGGAAGACCGGCATGCGGTAGAGCTCGATCATGCGGTTATAGGCCGCGGGGCCCCAGCCGATGGCGGCCGTATCGAGGATGTGCGCGAGCAAAAACATCAGCACGCCCACGCCCGTCAGCCGGTGCAAAATCCATGCCCACATCCCGGCTTTTCCGCGATAAGTCAGATACTCAAGAGGTTTGATTGTCATGTCAGAATGCGATAGCTCACCTGCGGCCCTCTCCTGGTCTCTCTCACCGGGAGGTCAGTCCCCCATCGTAGCGCATCCATCAAATTATCTGCAAATTTTCAGGGAGGCTTGGTTTTCCGGTGGCGAGGGACGGCTTCAACCAGGCAGGCTCCAACCCTTGGCGCCCAGATTGTCGGCGGCGAGGGCGTGGGCCTGGGCAGTAACGCCTTTGCCGGCGAAGGTTTCGACAATAGTGTTACCGACCGGCCCCGGATTGGCTCGCACGATGGCCAGCACCGAAGGCCCGGCGCCGCTCAGGCAGACCCCGAGCAAATCCGGGTGCTTGATCTCCAGCACTTCGACAAGACCGGGAATGAGCGGGGCGCGGAAAGGCTGGTGCCAGCGGTCGTTGAAGAAAGCGCTATGGAGCTCGGGCCGGCCGGAGAAAAGCAGCGCGGCGAGGGCCGCGGCACGTTGCAGGTTGTGCACCGCATCCGTGCGGGAGTATTGGGCGGGCAGAACCTGCCTGGCCTTTTCGGTGGGCAGGGCGAAGTCCGGGACGACCACTACAAACTGAAGCGGCTCGGGGACGGGGCACGAGTAGGCCCAGGCGCGCCCATCCTCCTCGGCGGAGACGGTGAAGCCACCGTGCCAAGCCGCGGCGACGTTATCCGGGTGGCCCTCCAGGCGCGCCGCGAGGGAGACGAGTTCGTCGTCAAAAAGCGTGGTGTCGGCAAGGTAGTGGCTTGCCGCGAGCCCACCGACGATCGCCGCGGCGCTCGACCCGAGCCCTACCCCCACCGGAATCTGGTTTGCAATCTCCAGATCGAAACCGCGCGGCTTATGCCAGCCGGCAAGCGCATTCAGCATCGTGCTGACGACCAGGTTGGTACGATCGGTGGGGACCCGCTCGGGGTTAACGCCCTGGTAGGCGATGGTGACTTCTTTGTCCGTCCGTGGGGTGACGTGAATGTTGAGGTAGAGGTTCAGCGCCAGGGCCGCGCAGTCGAACGCGCAACCCAGGTTGGCGCTAGTCGCCGGGACGCGCACGCTGATCCGCTGGGCCATGGTCAGGCCTGCCTGCGCCCCTCGACTAACCGCTCGGGGCACTGAGCCCTTCGATTTCGCTCGGGGCCGTGAGCTTGTCGAACGGTGAAGTCGAAGGTCAGGCAGGCCCGATTGTACAACAAGCGAACGCCCGCCGTAGGCACGTCGCGCCCTCCGGCGATGGCGGGGATCAGGAGGATTT
>QHZN01000224.1 GCA_003225365.1 Acidobacteriota bacterium | reverse complement strand
GGCTCGTCCCGGGGTCAGAGACGGAAGCCGATCTCGACGTCGAGTGGGCGGGCGCGGTGGCGAAGAATGCCACTATTGATCTGGTGGTTTCCGAAGATACAGAATCAGTTTCGGCGCCGACCTCTCCGCGCTTTACATTGTCGACAACAATCTCGCGCCAGTGTTGAGCGTGAGCTTCGGCTTATGCGAAGCCCAGCTCGGGAGCGGGGGCAATCTGTTCTACAACTCAGTTTGGGAACAGGCTGCGGCCCAAGGCATTACGGTTTCTGTGGCCTCCGGCGACAGCGGGTCGGACACTTGCGACGCAGGCAATTTCGCCAATATGGCGGTAAACGGATTGAGCGTGAGCGGCACCGCCTCAACGCCCTTCAACGTCGCTCTCGGCGGCACCGACTTCAACGATGTGGGCAGCCAGCCCACTTATTGGAACGCGACGAACGACCCTGCCACGGCGGCCTCGGCCAAGTCGTATATTCCCGAGGAGGCGTGGAATGACTCGTGTGCCCGCTCGGGCAGCGTCACCGGCTGCGCCAGCGGCGCGTCTAGCTCCTCGGACCTCACCGCCGGCGGAGGAGGCCCGAGCAGTTGCGCCTCTTTCACATTCGGTGGCTTCTGTCTCGGGGGGTATGCCAAACCCGCCTGGCAAACCGGAACGGGTGTTCCAATTGACTCTGTTCGTGACGTTCCCGATCTGTCGCTCTTCGCGGCTGACGGATTGAATGGCAGCTTCTATATCATCTGCGCCGCGGACCAAAACGCGTCACAAGGGGGCAGCCCCACGTCTTGCGATCTCAATTCTCCTTTCGCGGACTTCCTGGGCGTGGGAGGAACGTCGGCTTCGGCGCCATCCTTCGCCGGCATCATGGCGCTCGTCAATCAGGCGCATGGACGGCAGGGCAATGCCAACTACGTCCTTTACGCACTTGCCGCGCAGGCCAATTTGCGTTGCACTTCGAATGCGAGCGCGGTGACCAACACTACGTGCACGTTTTACGACACCGTGACGGGCAATAACTCCGTCGCCTGCGCGGGTGGCACTCCTAACTGCAGCACGGGAACGTCAGGCGCAACCGGCATCCTAACGACCACCAGGGGCGGGACGACTCCGGCCTTCAACAACACAGCCGGCTATGATCTCGCGACGGGGCTCGGCACGGTGAATGCCGCGAACCTCGTGAAGAATTGGACGAACGCAAGCTTCCATTCGACCAGCACCATGTTGGCGCTTTCGACCACCCCACCCACAAGCCCTATTACCCTGACGCACGGCCAGCCCGTTAATGTCACCATAAATGTCACATCAGGCTCGGGCACGCCGACCGGAGATGTTTCCCTCTTGGGCGGGCCCGCAGGCCCGCTCGGCATTGACGCGTTCACGTTATCCAGCGGCGCGGTGATGGGCAAGACCACCAACTTGCTTCCGGGGGGGACCTACAATGTGACGGCGCATTATGCGGGTACCGGGACCTTCGGCGCCAGCGACTCGCCCCCGGTTCAGGTCACGGTCAATAAGGAGTCGAGCCGAACCGCCGCCAGTCTGGTGACGTTCAACTTTTTTACAGGGGCCATCACGAGCACCAACGCCACGACGGCACCGTACGGGTCTCCCTACATCCTGCGCGTAGACGTGACCAACAGCGCCGGCCAGCTGTGCGCAACGAATTCTGTGCCCTGCCCCACCGGACAAGTGACCATAACAGATAATGGCGGCCCTCTGCCCGACCAGAGCCCGCCCTCAGGAACTCCGCCGGAGAGCCTAACGCTGAACGGCCAAGCCTACGCGGAGGATCAGTTCATTCAGTTCCCGGCAGGAACGCAAAACGTCGTGGCGACCTACCAGGGCGACAACGGCTACACAGCAAGCAGCCCCACGACTGATGTCCTGACCATCACAAAAGCCATAACGTTGCCTATCGTTGGAGCTAACCCAACCACAGTGGCGCCGGGCGGCTCCGTCACTCTGATCGCGAACATCGGGACCCAGAGCTCCGGCGTCGCGCCGACCGGGACTGTGAATTTCCTGAATGGGACCACGCGGATCAACGGCACGCCGTCATACGCGGGCATTTCCGGCACTGGCTGTACCTTAGTCACTCCTTGTGCGTTGCTGGTCGCGACGCTGACCACAACATTCTCTTCGACGGCCAGCGTGACGGCTCAATACAGCGGCGACTCGAACTATGCCACCTCGACCTCGGCGGCCACCACGGTCACCGTATCTTCCGCCGCCGACTTCAACCTTTCCGCACCGAATCCCGCGAGCTTTACGGTCTCGCCGGGCCAGTCGGGGGCTTCGACGATCGCGGTTTCCCCCCTCAATGCATTCTCGGGAACCGTCTCATTCAGTTGCGTGGTGGCCCCCGTGGTGTCACTTGGGCCTGGTTGCTCGCTCAGCCCCACTTCGGCTGCCGCCAACGGGTCAACAACACTCACGGTCACAACCACCGCTCGCTCCGCCGTGGGTCCCCTACCCGGACCCAATTGGTTTGTGACCGGCGGCGCCACCTTTCTTCTCGGCCTGCTGCTTCTCCTGGTAATCTCCACGAAGAAGCGACGGTTGAAATTGGCGCTTGGACTGCTCGCCGCGGCGCTGTTGGCGGCCGCGCTCATCGGATGCGGCGGCGGATCGAGCAGCGGCGGCGGGGGAAATTCCGGCACGCCCGCGGGCACATACACGATCACAGTAACGGGGACGAGCGGGACCCTGTCGCACACCGCAACTGTTTCCGTGACAGTCACCTGAGCCCGAAATATTTCCTTGCGCGTGGAGGCTCATCCGCCAGCCCTTTGGGCGGGCTGCCGCCCTGCCAGGGAAGCCACCTAACGAATAGATTCCCGCTTCCGGGGGAATGACCCTAACCGCGCTCGTCATGCCCGCGAAAGCGGGCATCCAGTTGGGAATTCTCAAATTGCGCCAGCGCCGAATCCTCGCCTCTATTGACCGTTTTCCGTGGACTGTGCTAGCTTGGCGAACCGAGCCGGAAGCACATATTTGCTAATCGAACTAGCCTGCCGCAGGCAGGAGGCGGAGTTTGACGACGGGGACAGCCATCCAAATCAAGCGCACGGCGTTCTACGCTCTCCATAAAGCGGCGGGCGCCCGGATGGTGGAATTTGCGGGATGGGAGATGCCGGTCGAATATTCAGGCATCGTCGCCGAGCACATGAGTGTCCGCACAGCCGCCGGACTTTTCGACGTCAGCCACATGGGAGAGATCGAAATCCGTGGCCGCGAGGCGCTGGCTCTCGTCCAATTCGTCACCTCGAACGATGCCTCGGGCCTCAAGGACTTTCAGGCCCAATACACAGCGCTGATGCGCCCCCAGGGAAGCGCGGTGGACGACTGCGTCCTCCACCGATTCGGCGAGAGCCACTATTTTCTCTGTGTCAACGCCGCGAACACCGAAAAAGACTTCGCGTGGATCGTATCCCACAATCACTTCGACGCCGAAGTGCGCGACGTCTCGGACGGGTATTCTCAGCTCGCGATTCAGGGCCCGAGGGCGGCCTCGAGCCTCGCGCGCGTAACGGACCCAGACCCCAATGGCCTCGGCACGTACTGGTTCATGCGCGCGCGGTGCCTGGGCGTCGAAGGCATCCTCGCGCGCACGGGCTACACCGGCGAAGACGGCTTCGAGTTTTATTTCACGCCTGAGGAATCCGAGCGTCTTTGGAATGGCTTGCTGGACGCCGGAAAGGGCGAAGGCCTCGTACCCGCAGGGCTTGGCGCGCGCAACACGCTGCGCTTGGAAGCCGGCTACGCGCTCTACGGCCACGAGCTCGACGAGGAGACAACGCTTTTGGAGGCCAACCTCGGCTGGATCTCGAAACTGGAGAAAGGCGAGTTTCTGGGCCGGGAAGCCCTGCTTGCCGAGAAACGAGGCGGGCTGCGCAAAAAACTCGTGGGCTTCGAGATGCTCGACCGCGCGATCGCTAGGGCGAACTATGCTGTCTGGGCGGCCGGCATTGAGGTGGGCCGTGTGACCAGCGGCTCTCCCGCGCCGTTCTTGAAGAAAAATATCGGCCTCGCATACGTGCCGCCGGAGCACGCCCGACCGGGGCGGGAACTTGAAATCGAGATTCGGGGGAGGCGCTGGCGCGCGCGGCAAGTCCCGCTGCCGTTTTATAAAAGGACATTATAGCGGGGCCGCGCCGGGCAGCGGCCGACGGCGCCTCGGGGCAAAGAGAATCTGACCATGTATCCTGTGGAATTGCAGTACACCAAAGACCATGAATGGCTCCGCGTGGACGAATCCACAGGGACCATTGGCATCACTGACCACGCCCAGAAGGAGCTCGGCGACATCGTGTACGTGGAGCTGCCGAAAGACGGCGAACGCATGACCGCTAAGGAAACGCTAGGGTCGGTCGAGTCCGTCAAGGCCGTGTCCGACGTTTATTCCCCGGTGAGCGGCCAAGTGGTGGCGGTCAATTCCAAACTTCAGGATAAACCCGAGCTCATCAACACGGACCCCTACGGCGAAGGGTGGCTGGTGCGCCTGAGGTTGACCGACCCGCGTGAGGCCGAAGGTCTGATGAGCTCGGAAGAATACGAGGCCTACGTCCAGGGCAAGGCGGCCCATTGATGCGCTACTTACCGCTCTGCCCCGCGGAGCGCGCGGCGATGCTCGAAACCATGGGGCGCCGCTCCATCCAGGAACTTTTCGAGCACATTCCCGAACCGCTGCGGCTCGCCAGGCCGCTGAATCTTCCCGGGCCGATGTCGGAACCCGAAATCGTGGAGTTTTTCCGCCGCGCGGCCAGGGAGAGCAGCCCGGATTACGTCTCATTCCTCGGCGCGGGAGCGTACTCCCACTACCGTCCCGTGGCGGTGGACAGCCTCCTTTCGCGCGGAGAATTTTTCACCGCATACACCCCCTACCAGGCCGAAATCGCGCAAGGGACCTTGCAGGCCATGTTCGAGTTCCAGACGCTCATGGCGCAACTGACGGGCATGGATGTCGCCAACGCCTCGCTTTACGATGGCTCGACCGCAGCGACCGAAGGTATACTGATGGCGCTTCGTATCCTCCGCGGCCGGAGGGTTCTGGTGGCGAGCTCAGTCCACCCCGAGTATCGCCAGGTGCTACGGACATACCTCCAGCACCAAGGCGTGGACATCCAAGAGCTCCCCTTCAACGGCGCTGGACAGCTCGAGCTCGGGAAGCTCGAAAGCGAGGTGACCAGGGGGCCGGCTTGCCTGCTCGCGCAGTCTCCGAACTTTTTCGGCGTTCTCGAGCCGATGGCGGAAATATCCGCGTGCGTCCACGGCGCCCGCGGCCTGGTTGTTGTGGCTGTTGCGGAACCCTTGTCGCTCGCCCTCGTCCGACCGCCGAGCGGGGCCGATATCGTCTGCGGCGAAGCGCAATCGTTCGGCGTTGCGGTCTCCTATGGCGGACCGTTTGTCGGGTTCCTGGCGGCGAAGGAGCAATACGTGCGGCAAATGCCCGGCCGCATCGTCGGCGAAACGCGGGACACGAAAGGTCGCCGCGGCTTCGTTCTGACACTCGCCACCCGCGAGCAGCATATCCGCCGCGAGAAGGCGACGTCGAACATCTGTACGAATCAATCGCTGTGCGCGCTGGCGGCAACGATCTATCTCTCGCTCCTCGGGAAACGCGGCCTAAAGGCGCTGGCGCAACAAAACCTCGCCAAGGCGCATTACGCCGCGCGCGAGCTGGCGGCCGTGCCCGGCGTCTCGCTTGCCTTTTCAGGGCGGTTCTTCAATGAATTTACGGTCCGTGTGCCCGGCCGCGCGGAGGAGTTGTTGGCCGCTCTAAGAAAAGAAGAGATCATCGGCGGGTTGCCGCTCAAGCGGTTTTATACGGAGTTGAGTGACCACTTGCTGATCGCGGCCACGGAAACGGCGCGCCGGGCGGACATGGACCGCATGGTCCGAATCTATCGGCAGGTCCTGTCCGCGAATTCGCCGTCGAGGCGAGAGCGCGGCCAAGCGAAGCCATCGAGCGAGGCCGTGGCTCGTTAACGGCCCGCCGCGCGGGCGGCCATGGCAAAGATGCTCAAGCCCCCATCGAGTGCTCGTCCTCACATAACCCGGAACGAAGACCTGATCTTTGAGCTGAGCGCCCCTGGCAAGGTTGGGGCGGACCTCGCGCCGCTCGACGTCCCGGCAGCATCTGCCGCCGAGGAGCTGGGGGCGGAGCTGGTGCGCGGCGAGATTGAAGGCTTCCCCGAGGTCTCGGAGCTCGAAGTCATTCGCCACTTTACGCGGCTTTCGACCTGGAATTACGGCGTGGACACGGGCCTTTATCCGCTCGGCTCCTGCACGATGAAATACAACCCGCGCGTGAATGAAGTGGTGGCGCGGCTCGAGGGCGTGGCCACCCTGCATCCCTACGCGCCCGACGAGCTGGCGCAAGGATGCCTCCGCGTGCTCTACGAGACGGCGCGGTGCCTGGCGGAAATCACGGGCATGGACGCCGTTTCGCTCCAGCCGGCGGCGGGCGCGCAGGGCGAGCTCACGGGCATCCTCATGATCCGCGCCCATCTTGCGGACCGCGGCCATCCGCGAAAAACCATCCTAATCCCCGATTCCGCCCACGGAACCAATCCCGCGAGCGTGGCCATTTCAGGCTACGAGGTGCGAAACCTGAAATCCAACGCGCGCGGCTGCCTGGACTTGAGCGAGCTCGGCCGAGCCATGACCGAAGACGTGGCGGGGCTTATGCTGACCATCCCCAACACCCTCGGCATCTTCGAAACCGACATCCGCAAGATCGCGGAGTTGGTGCACGCCAAGGGGGGGCTGCTCTATATGGACGGCGCCAACATGAACGCCCTGGTTGGCGTCGCGCAACCCGCCGCGTTTGGCGTGGACGTGATGCACCTGAACCTTCACAAGACTTTCACGACGCCGCACGGGGGGGGCGGGCCGGGCTCGGGCCCTGTGGCGGTGCGAAAATTCTTGGAGCCCTACCTTCCCTCGCCCCTCGTCGCGCACGGCCAGGACGGCAGATATTTCCTCGACTTCGACCGAGCCAAGAGCATCGGCCGGGTGCGGAGTTTTTGCGGGAATTTCGGCATGGCGGTGCGGGCGCTCGCCTACATCCTTGCCAACGGCGCAGAAGGACTCAGGCAAACGACCGAAGACGCGGTCCTCAACGCCAACTACGTCCGAGAGCGGCTGAAAGACCTCTTCGCCCTGCCCTACGACTCGCCGTCCCTGCACGAGTGCGTTTTCTCCGATAGCCGGCAGGCGGCCAAAGGCGTCCGCACCGGCGACATTGCCAAACGGCTGATTGACTACGGATTTCACCCTTACACCACCTCTTTTCCGTTGATTGTTCCCGGCGCGATGATGATCGAGCCTACCGAAAGCGCGAGCAAAGCGGAACTCGACGCCTTCATTGAGGCTATGCGCTCGATCGTCCAGGAGGTCGAGGAGGACGCGGAGCTCGTGCTCAAAGCGCCGCATACTACTCGCGTGACGCGCCTCGATGAAACCGCGGCGGCGCGCAAGCCGGTCTTGCGTTGGAAACCTTGACGGGCGGCCGCATTTTCTTTGGGCACGCCAAAACCCATGGGATTTGAACGCCGCAAATTTTTGAAATCGTCGCTCGCCGCCCTGGCGGCGGGAGGGCTTCGGCCGATGGACGCACAACCCACCATGTCTTTCGAAGCCTTCACGGCGCACCAGCTCAGGCGTCGAAAAGAGCTTTGGGAATTGCTCGGCGACCTGCCTTGGGATCACCGCCCAGCCCCCCCGAGCCGCGTGAGAACCGAAGAGCACGAAGGCTTCACACTCGAACGGCTCGTCCTCGACCTGAACGGCCTCGAGCCCGTTCCCGCCCTTCTGCTCGTTCCCGACAAGCTCCAGAAGCCCGCCCCCGGGCTGCTTTTTATTCACTGGCACGGCGGCATGTACGACCTCGGGAAGGAGCAGCTCCTCGTCGGCGACAAGGCACAACCCGCCTACGCGCCGGTTTGCGCGGAAAAAGGGTTGGTAACACTCGCCATTGATAGCTGGTGCTTCGGCGAGCGAAAACACGAGGCGGACGGGCACACAGGCGAAGAGGACGCGTTCAAGCTGATGCTGTGGCGAGGCCGGGTGCTTTGGGGCATGATGATGTTCGACGAGTTGCGTGCCCTCGATTATCTGGCTTCACGCCCTGAAGTGGACCCGACCCGGCTGGGCGTTACGGGCATGTCCATGGGCTCTACCAAAGCCTGGTGGCTCGCCGCGCTCGATCCCCGCGTCCGGCTCTCGGCGGACGTCTGCTGCTTGACCGACTACGAAGAGCTGATTCGCACCCAAAACTTGAAGGGCCACGGGATTTATTACTACGTGCCCTCTCTGCTCAAACATTTTGAGACCGCCGACATCAACGAATTGATTGTTCCCAGGCCGCGCCTCAGTGTAAACGGACGGAAAGACGATTTGACCCCGCCCGCTGGCGTTGAAAAGATCCGCGACACGCTGCTCCCGCTCTATCGCCGGTATGGCAAAGAGTCCGACTGCCGAATCGAGCTTTTCGACTGCGCGCACGTCGAGCTCAAGGAAATGCGGCGGCTGATCCTCGAGTGGTTTGACCGGTATCTTGTGAACCCCTCGAAGGCGTAAAATCGCGAGGCCGTTTCCACACCACATCTTGACGCAGTGTCCAGCCCACCCCCAAGGGTTGTGGGTTTCCCTTTACACTCGCCCGGCTCCGGTGTTAGATTAGGAAGGATTTTGGGCGGGGATTCTCGCATTCTGGAACGTGCGCCAGCACGGTTCATCGGGTAGCCTAAAAAGAGGAGGCAAGCGCCGGAGCGTTCTTCCTCGGCATGACTGAAAGACCCGCTGCAGACATCGCCGCGAGCTCTGCCAACGCCATTCCGTCGTCCTTTTGGGGCTCCAATTCCACGCGGGTCAACCTGATTCCGATCGGCCGTAGGAAACTGATCGGGAGGAATCCCAGTGTTCAAACTGAAACGAGTCGAGCTTCAAGGGTTTAAGTCTTTCGCCGACCGCACGCGGTTGGAGTTCACGGACGGTGTTGCAGGCATCGTGGGGCCGAACGGTTGCGGCAAGTCGAACCTTTCCGACGCCGTCAGTTGGGTGCTCGGCGAACAGAGCGCCCGCGTATTGCGCGGCGAGCGGATGGCCGACGTCATCTTCAACGGGACAGGTACGCGCCCACCCACCGGCATGGGCGAGGTCAGCTTGACGCTGATAGACCCGGAGTACTTCGAGGCCCCGACCATCGAAGGCGAGCTCGAAAGCGCGGACAAGGCACCCTCCGATTCGGTTCCGGACCCGGAAGGCTCCAATGGCAACGGCCCCGGCGCGCCCGCGGTCCCCGCGAAACTCCGCCACCGCGCCGGTGAGATCACGGTGACGCGCCGCCTTTTCCGTTCCGGGGAGAGCGAATACCTGATCAACGGAGAATTGAGCCGTCTGAGAAACATCCAGGATCTTTTCATGGGGACAGGCCTCGGCCCGGAGTCCTACGCCATCATCGAGCAAGGGCGCATCGGACAAATCCTGAGCACGAAGCCCTCCGACCGGCGCGCCATCCTCGAAGAGGCCGCGGGCGTCTCCAAATTCAAGACGCGGAAGCGCCTGGCCGAGGCGAAGCTCGAGTCCTCGCGGCTGAACCTCGCGCGCATCGCGGATATCCTCGAGGAAGTGAGCAAGCAGGTGAGCTCCCTGAAGCGGCAGGCTTCCAAGGCCCGCCGCCTCCGGGAGCTCCAGGCGGAGCTGCGCGAGCGGCTGAAAGTGGTGCTCGCCTCACGCCTGCTGGCGGTGGAGTCGGAATGCGGGCGGCTGAAGCAAGAGGAACAGAAGCTCGACGAGCAGTGCTCCGCCATCGCTCTCGGACTGGAGGCCCTCGAGCAAGAACAGAAACAGGTGGCCCTCCGCTACGACGAGCTGGAACGGGGGACGACCGAAATCCGCGACCGCCTGGGGCGGATCGATCTGGAGAAGCAACGGCTGGAATCGGCCATCGAGCAAGGGCGGCGCGAGATCGCCGGCCTCGAGTCCCGCATCGGCGAAGCGCACGCGGAAACGGAGAAACTCGAAACGCAGTCGACTGCGCTCGATCAGGAGGCCTTGGAGCTGGAGCGACGCACCGCCGAGCTGCGAAAGGAAACTCAAGCCGGACGCGAGGCGCTCGGGCGCTTGGCCGAGGAGAAAGAGCGGCTTGCGAAGGAAGTCTGTGAGGGCGAGACCCGCGTCGAGTCCCTCCGACAGGAGTTGATCGGCGCCGTCAGCCGCATGGCTGATTTGCGCAATCAGTTGGTGCAGGTGGAAGAGTCCGGCCTGGCTTTGGACAGGCAAAGGGCGCGAAATCAGTCGGAGCTTTCCACAGCGCAGGAGGAGCGCTTGCGGCTCGGCCGCGAGCTCGAAGGCTTGACCGCGGAGCACGCGCAGGGCGAGGGGGCTCTTCGCGACCTGGCGAAGCGGGTGGCCCAGACCACGGCGGCGCTCAGCCGCGCCCGCGAGGAAGAATCGGCGCACCGGATCGAGCTCGATGGGCTCCGCCAGGAATATTCAAGCGCCACAGCCCGAAAGAGCGTCCTACAGGAATCGCTTGCCCGCCGCTCCTATACGGCCGAAAGTGTTCGCCGCCTGCTTTCAGGCGATATCGGTTCGAACGGCCAGAGTTTCAAGCCCCTCGGTATCCTGGCGGATTTTGTGGAAGTCTTGCCCGGCTACGAAGAAGTCGTGGAGGAATACCTCAAGAACGATCTGGAATGCGTGGTGGTTGAAGAGCACGAGGCGGCGCGCTCAGGTATCGCGCTGCTCAAGAGTGAAGGAGCGGGGCGTTCGACATTCTTTGTGACGCGCGTGCCCTCGAACGGCCGCACGCATGGGCAGAGCGACTCGCCGGTCCGCAGCGAGCGCGGCGTGCGCGCTTTGGTGAGAGACCTCGTCCGCTTCGAGCCCAAGCTCGGCCTGAACGGCGACCTCGCCCTTCCGGCCCTCGAGAATGCGTACTTAGTGGAGGACGCCTCAACCGCCGAGCGGCTGGCGGTCGAGTACCCCGAGGCGAATTTTCTCACCCCCAGCGGCGAACACTACCATCATCGGCAGGTGAGCGGCGGCCGCGGGATTAGCGCCGGCCCCCTCGCCCTGCGCCGTGAGTATCGCGAGCTCGAGCGCAGAATCGCCGAACTCGAATCCGCGCTTCGCGCAAACCAGGCGACGCTCGAGGAAGGTGTGGCCCGCGTGGCGTCGCTCGAAAAGGATTTGACAAGCCTCGGTGAGGAGAATCTCGAGGCGGAGAAACGCGAGGTGTTGTCAACTGAAAAACTCCGCCAGATAAATGAGGAGGCCGGCCGCGCCGCCGAGCGAGGGCGCGTGCTCGGGTCCGAGGCTGCCCGTTTGGACGAAGAGCGATCCGCCCTCAGGGCTCGAGAGGGTGAATTTCGCGAACACCTCGCACAGGCCGCTGCCGAACAGAACCAGTGGGAAACCAAAATCCAGCTCGCCGCGGACTCCCTCAAGGCGGTGCGCGCCGAGCTCGACCTTCGTTTGCAGGAACTCACTCGGGAGCAAGCCCGCGTTGGAGTTCTCGAGGAACGCCTTCGCGCTCGAGAGGCCGACCAAACACGGCTGGCCGTCGAGAGGGAGGACCTTGGCGCGCGCTCCCAGCGCCTTTCGGAGCAAACCGCAGAGTGGAAGCAAGAGCAGATTCGATGGGAAGATGAATGCCGGAATGCGGAGGCCCGAAGGACGGGCCTCGACACCGAACGGCGGAGGGCCGAAACGGAGCTTGCCACCCGCGAACAAGAATCGGCCGCGACCAGGGCCCGCCGCGATCAGATCTTGTCTTCCATCGAGGCCGAACGTGCGGCGCTGGATAGGGCGCGCGACGAGCGCTCCGCGCTTCGGGAAAATCTGATTCGCGCCGAGTCCGATCGCAACCATCTCCGGGCGCGCGCGCGCGATGAGGCGGGCCTTGAGGCCGACCAACTCCTTCAAGAGCTCCCGCAGGACGGAGCGCTTTCGGGTGAAGCGCTGGGAGCGGCGGAGCAGGAAGTCGGCCAAATCAAGGAGCGCATCGAGGGCCTGGGCGCGGTGAATATGGCGGCGCTTGAAGATCTTCAGGAGGCCGAGGAACGGCTCGGGTTCCTCGAGACGCAGCGCCAGGACTTGCTCGCCTCTATCGAGGACACGACTCAAGCCATTCGCGAGATCGACCATGTCTCCCGCCAGCAATTCCTCGAAGCCTTCCAGGCGATCAACCGCAACTTCGCGGAAACGTTCAAGGTGCTCTTCGGAGGCGGCGTGGGCGAAATGCGCTTGAGCGACGAAACCGACCCGGACAGCGGAATTGACATCGCCGCCCAACCTCCCGGCAAGCGACTGCAGAATGTGCTCCTGCTTTCGGGTGGAGAGAAGGCCCTGGCCGCGCTCGCCCTGTTGATCGCCATTTTCCGCTACACGCCGAGCCCCTTCTGCATCCTGGACGAAGTGGACGCGCCGCTCGATGAGTCGAACGTGGACCGGTTCACCGACATGATTCGACAGATGAGCCGGCACACACAGTTCATCCTTATCACGCACAATAAGCGTACAATGGATATCGCGCGCCTGCTTTACGGCGTTACGATGGAGGAGGCGGGCGTCTCACGAATAGTCTCCGTGAAGCTGGAAGAACAGGCGCCCGAACCGGAAGCCGCTCTGGCTTGAGGCGCGGGCGCGGCAGTCGCAGGCCGACACCGGCCGCGCACTGGTTTCGAGGGCGGGGAGGAAACGAATACCCGCCGCTGACTTCTTGTCAAGATTTTGTTCTTGAGGTCTTCCAACTTATTCCCTCACGGCTCCGATTTTCCCATTGACAAGCCAAGATGATGTTTTAGAATGAGCGCTGCCCGAGACAACTGTGAGTCAGCTAACCCATATTCCACCTCTACGGGAATCACACCTGCCCGGTGTGAAGATGTTTTCGCGCGGAAAGGTTCGCGACGTTTATGAATTGGCCGGCGGCCGGCTGTTGATCGTGGCCACGGACCGGCTTTCCGCCTTTGACGTGGTAATGGCGGAGCCCATTCCGGACAAGGGCCGCATCCTTACACAACTCTCCTGCTTCTGGTTTGGATTTTTTGAGGGCCAAATCCCTCATCATTTCCTCACAGCCTCGCTCGGCCACTACCCTCCGGAGCTTGACCCGTTTCGTGACCAGTTGGAGGGGCGCTCCATGCTGGTGAAGTGGGCGCGTCCCTTTCCGATCGAATGCGTCGTGCGAGGATATCTGGCGGGGTCGGGGTGGAAGGATTACCAAGCCTCGGGCGCCGTGTGCGGGGTCGGACTTCCGTCCGGCTTGAAGGAGTCTTCGAAGCTCGATCAGCCCATCTTTACACCGGCGACCAAGGCTCAGACGGGCCACGACGAGAATATTTCCTGGGCGGAAATGGTGGGCCAGATCGGAACGGAGGCGGCGAACCACCTTCGCGACTTGAGCTTGACCCTTTATTCCAGAGCCCGCGACTACGCGGAGGGCCGGGGCATCATCCTGGCGGACACGAAGTTCGAGTTCGGGACGGACGGAGGCCAGATTATTCTAATTGACGAGGTGTTGACGCCGGATTCGTCTCGCATTTGGCCGCTGGCGGGCTATGAACCTGGGAGAGCGCAGCCCTCCTTTGACAAGCAGTTTGTGCGCGACTATTTGGAATCGACGGGTTGGAACAAACAACCCCCTCCGCCACTTCTCCCGGAGGACGTGGTGGAGAAGACCAGCGAAAAGTATCGGGAAGCCTACCGCTTGTTGACTGGGCAGACGCTCAACTGAAGCAAGCCGGTCCCGGCCTTCCGGCAAATCATGGGCGCGTGGAACTGGCTCGATTGGACTTTGACAGTCATTGTCGTGGGATCCGTTGCGGCTGCGGCCCACAAGGGTTTCGTTCGAGAGCTCATTGGCCTTGCGTCTCTGGTCGCCGGACTAGCCGTCGCGGCAGCGGGGTACCGGCGGGCGGCGCCATGGTTCGAAGACTTGACGCGCTCAACACAGCTCGCTCAGGGCGCAGCTTTTCTTACTCTTTTTGTCCTGGTGCTGATCCTGGGAGCGGTGCTTTCGCTTGTCGCCAAGAAGTTGCTGAAGGCGGCCGGGCTCCAGTTGTTCGACCGCATCCTAGGCGCGTTTTTCGGTCTGGTACGGGGCGTCGGAATCGCCTGCATACTGTTGATGAGCATGATGGCTTTCGGTATAAAGACGGAAACCGTCCACCGATCGGTTTTGGCTCCTTACACCGCGAACCTAGCGCGTCCCTTGGTGGCACTCATGCCGCAGGACTTCCGAGCTCAATTTCAGAATGGGTTGGAAAAGCTCAGACAAGCACTCGTCAAGCAAGACAAGCAGGGAACGAAGTGACGAACCGGGGCGTGGTCTAAATTCTCGTCGCTGGGAGTTCGACCATGAAAGAACAACTGGAAGCTCTCATTGCCCAAATGGTCGAGCGCGGCGTATCCTACGAGGACGCTGTCGCGGAATTCGAAAAGCGCTTCATCAAGAAGGTCCTGGAACAGTCAGAGGGCAATCGCTCAAAAGCAGCTGGCGCCCTTGGGATCCATCGCAATACTCTCAGCCGGAAAATTGATGGCCTGGGACTCGACCACCACCCCAAGGCGAGAAAACGGCCCGGCCGATAGGCCCCCCGCCCCAGCGGGTCCGAATGTCCGCGGGCGGCCCGAGGAAGCATTGGCGCGACGCGAAGTGCAATTTCCCGCTGATCGCCGTTGGACGTCCCACTGCAGACCGCAAAACTCAGCCTTGAACTGCTGTCGCTAATGCCGTTCCAACTTAACGGGCCTGGGCACCGCCCGGCATACCAGACGCAGTAAGCCACTTCGAGCAAAACTATCCAGAAGCAGTTGGAACGGCACTAATGGGGCTTTGGCTTGGGGCGCCCCTTGCCCTTCTTCCGGTCGGCGGTCAGCGAAGTGAGAACATCGTCGTCAATCGTGCCGTCCACGGTCACGGAGAAGCTTGGGGTTTGAGTGAAGTCGGAAAAGGTCCCCTGGAAGTGGACGGGGTCACCCTTTTGGAGGTACTTGGCGTCCGCCTGCTTATCGGTCAAAACGATATCGTAGGCACCGTCCTTCGCTTTCGACTCGTCGGTGATGTCAATATGCACTCGTGTCGCATCGGCGTCCGGCCCGGTTTCAACGCTATCCACCTGCCCCGGTGAGGCAAAGGATTGTCCTTTCACCTGGCTCCAGAGCTGTTTGGCCTGGTCGCCACCCAAGCGCAGCGTGTCCTCGAGGTTATAGTAGAAATCGAGAACCTGATTGCCGGTGGGTTTATGCCGCTCCGGCGGAGGAACGTTAAAGCCTTGGGGCGGGGTCGCTGAGGCGCTCGCCTCCTGGATCACGTCGCTCTCGCCGCCGTCTGAGCCGTGCCGGTTTACGTAAACCTGGTCAAAGAACTTCCGAAACTCCGCGGCATTGGCATTGCCGGCGGCTTTAGATAGAGCCACGGCCCGTGCCAGGTCCCAAATGGCATCGTTGTAGTCGGGCGGACTCGAATAAAGATAGGCCTGGCCGAGCAGGTATGTCGGCAAGGATTCGCCGGGATTATCCTCCGTCGCCGCTTTCAAGTAGGTGCTGGCGGAAGCATAGTCCTTCTTTTGAAGAGCCACGTAACCGAGCGCCGTGTTCATCCCCGCCCGCGCGCTCTTCACCGCCTTGTCCCAATCTTCCGGCTTCACATTCTCAGGCTTAGTGAGTTTGGCGAGCAAATCCAGCCCGTGTTTCACATCGGTCTCGGCGCGCGAAAGCATTTCCGTCCCCGCCGAATCGCCCGCTTTGAAGGTGTAATAGGGGATGAGGGTCGCTTCCAGGTTGATGACGTCCAAGGAGTCGGGATTGATTTCGAGAGCTTTGTGACCGGCATCCAGGGCCTCGACCACTTTCCCAAGCTGCTGATAGGCGGCCATCTTCTGAAAATAGGCCATATCCTTAAAATCGGAATCCGGAAACTTCTGGACAAAGGCGTCCGCGAGAGAGAGCTTCTGGTTGGGGTCCTTCTCATTATTCATCGCCATGTACGCCTGATACTCTTCGTTGGTCTTCATTTGCCGTTGCTTGGCTTGCAGAGGCGCGCCCCAGGCGGCGCTCGGTAGAGCGGCAAGGGCCGCCATCACTGTGAGACTCAGGAATACGGCTGTCTTCTTCATCGCTCGACTACCTCATGGTTGATGTAGTTTGGCGCCAAGATTACCGCAACACCTGTCCCCGCCATCGTTGGTCGAGACCTCAGGGGGTAAGGTCACACTTGCAGATCTCGAATGCTTCCGGGCGCCGCATCCCAAATACCAAGACTTGCAAATCTTTTCAAGTAAAATCTGGCCCCTTTGAGCACTCGGGTAACCCCTCCTCATCCCACTCGGTTGGATGCAGCTTGGGCTTGCAATGTCGTATGGGGAAGATTCATCTGGGGTGGCGCTTCCGCGTGTCATAGGATGAGCCCTCTGCCGGGTAGAGGTGTCAATTGCGAGGCACGGACGCTCCCATGTGCAGTCATTCCCGCGGAAGCGGGAATCTCGTCCGTCGGCGGCGCATTTCCAATGGCTTGCGCAATGGATTCCCGCTTTCACGGGAATGACCCGTGTTTCGAAATGAGTCCAATTCCAGATGGCACCCCTCTTCCGCTGCGGCGGCGATTTGCCTCAGTCAGCTTAGGGTGCGTAGAATGTAGCGAAAATGCCGCCACCGATTAGAAACCCCCAACTCGCCGAGCGCGCCGAAAAGGCTTTGGCCACCCCGCGCCATCTGATGGACCCTTTTTTCAAGGAGACAGCCAAAGAGGTGTTGCTGGCTTTGGCCCGGAATCCGAACCTTGAAGAGCGGGACCTCCTGCGTCTGCTTGAGAGGAAGGACTTGCCGGGAGAAGTGGTCCGCGATATCGCGGAGCACAGGCAAGCGGGAAAGAGTTACGCTGTAAAGCTAGCGCTGGCGCGCCATCCGAAGACGCCGCGCCTCATCTCGCTTCCAATTCTGAAATTCCTTCACCTGTTCGACTTGGTGCGCGTCTCGCAGTCGCCGGGCGTCCCCGCCGACTTCAAGATCAGCGCCGAAGACGCCGTGCTGAAAAGGCTTGGATCCATACCTCGCGGGGAACGGATTACTCTGGGGCGGCGAGCTTCGGGGCGTGTCGCGGCCAGCCTGCTCTTTACCAACGACCGCGAAGTCATTCGCGCCGCGCTCGATAACCCGTTTCTCTCCGAGGCGCACTTGATCCGTGCCCTGACCCAGCGAAACATCACCAGGGAGGTCGTGGAAGCCGTCACACTGCACCCAAGATGGTCCAGCCGCTATGACTTGCGATTGATGCTGGTGCGGCACCCCTTGACGCCGCTTCCCGCGGTGCTCGCTTTCCTGCCCAACCTCGCGACCAACGATCTGCGGGAGATCTGCCTCGACCGCCGCATGCCCGAGCAGGTGCGAAAATACGTGCTCGCCCATTGCGCCGAACGGCTGAGCGAACGGCCTCCCCGGCAGTAACGGTACCCGTCGGCTGACGGGTGCGCCCCGAGTGGCAGCCCCGCGGAGCACATTCTGTCCCGCGGGCTGCAATCGCCGCAAGAAGCAGAAGTGCGCACGACGTCCCAACAGGTGAGATCGTGCCGCGGCTACCGTCCACGGTATTTCTAAACAATTGAGCTTTAGTAAGGGAAGACTTCCTTCCGGGGCTTCGCGCTTACTCCGTCAAGCGAAACAAGAAATAGAAGTTGTGGTTCGTAATTGCGGCCGGATGTGCCTTTAACTCAGCCAGCGAGTCAAAGAGTTCCTTCAAAACGGCGGCGCTCCCCAAGGCTGCGTACTCCGACGGCAAAAGTCCCTTGAAGAGCCCCAGGGTTAGGATGGTCCCTGCGAATGCCAACCGAAAGCCCGCTGCGCAGCCTACCCGCGCTTGGCTCTCACATCGGCCACACGAATAATGACGCGTTTGCCCAGCGCCTTGGCAGCCCGCGTGATCGTATCAAGCGTCACCGAGACATTTCGGGGGTCGAGCAGGCGATTCAGTTGTGAACGGCTGGTGTGAAGCTCGCTCGCCATTGCGCGCTTGGTCTTTTGCTGTTGCCGCATGGCACGCTCAAGCTGCCAGGCGAGCACCCGCTTGATCGCCACTGCCTCGACTTCTTCCCGAATCCCTTCCTCTTCGAGAAAGCTGTCGAAGGTCGAACCGTTGTGACTCACCCTCTTGCGGCTTCTTCTCGTTTTCATTCAGGTCCCCCTCTCGTGCTTGCTCTTGTTGCTCCTTGCAAGCACCAGATCTTCGTCCGGCGTCCTTTGCGTCTTCTTAATGAACCCATGCGGCAGGACCATGCGGCCTATTTTATCAATATAGAACAGCACGCGCGCGACTCGGTTCTGCCCCAAGTTTGTACGCACTTCGTGGATGCCGCCGCCCAATGGTCTCGACATGGGCATTCCGACGGGCCAGCCAAATTCCACCGTCTTGATGTCTTCCCCGATGCGCTTCCTATCCTCAGGTGCGAGCCCTTTCAACCAATCTCGGACGGGTTCTCCGCCCGCTTCGGTCCGGAAGAAAATCGCCGGAGCCCTTTTACCTTGGCTTTCAAACCTCTCGGACTGCTCATTCTGCCTCGCCGGTGATTTGGTCCGCTCACCCACCGAACAAGTGTACCATGTAAGGTACAACTCGGCAAAACAGGGTTTCAACCGCTCATATCCCTTGCCCGAAGAAGTGCGAAACCAAAGAAAACGGGAACGCCCTCCGAACAGTCGCGCAAGGCTATCTCCTCCGTGATAACCTTCCCATTGCGCTCAAGGCAAGATGCTTCGTCTCCGTCAGCCGACGGACTGACAGACTCGGCATTACATCATCAAGGAGGCCGATTGGCCTTTAGCTCGATTGATCTTGCCATCGTCATCGTTTATCTAGTGGCGGTCACCCTTTTCGGAGCCCACTTCCAAAAGTCCCAGCGCACGCTCCGCGACTATTTCCTAGGCGGGCGCCGCCTGCCTTGGTGGGCCATCGCCTTTTCGGTGGTATCGGCCGAAACCAGCGTCCTCACTATCATCAGCACGCCCGGAATCGCGTACTCGTCGAACATGGACTTCCTGCAACTGGTCTTCGGGTATCTCGTGGCGCGGGTTGTGGTTAGCTTTATCCTCATTCCGAAGTATTTCGCAGGAGAGCTTTTCACGGCCTACCAACTAATCGAGCGGCGATTCGGTCGCAACCTGAGAATCCTGACCGCCGGACTGTTCCTGGTAACGCGCGCGCTGGCCGAGGGCGTTCGTGTCTTCGCCATCTCCATCGTCATCAGTGTCATTTTTCGGACCGGCGTGTTCGCCTCCATCGTGGTCATCACCGCGCTGACGCTGTTCTACACATTCAAGGGAGGGCTCACGGCCGTCATTTGGACCGACGTCTCGCAGTTCCTGATTTACATCGCGGGCGCCGTCGTGGTGCTGGTCCTGGCCGTCCACGCCATCCCGGGCGGATGGGCAGAGGTGAGCCGTCTGGCCGTCGCTTCCGGAGACAAATTCTCTTTCCTCGATTTCCATTTCAACTGGCATCAACCCTACCTGTTCTGGTCGGGACTAATCGGCGGAACCTTTCTGACCAGCGCCAGCCACGGCACAGACCAATTAATCGTCCAGCGGCTTCTGGCGGCGCGGGACATGCGCCAGAGCCAGAAAGCGCTGCTGACGAGCGGCTTAGTCATTCTGTTCCAATTCGCCCTTTTCCTGGTGGTGGGCGTCGTCCTATACGCCTTTTACCGGCATCATGCGCCCGCCACGCCGTTCACGCGGCCAGACCGTGTTTATCCCACATTCGTCGTGACCGAGCTCCCGATGGGCCTGGCGGGCCTCGTCACCTCGGCAATTATCGCCGCCGCCATGGCCAACCTGAGCGCCGCCTTGAATTCCCTCGCCTCGAGCTCGATTATGGATTTCTACAAACCTTTCTTCCGCCGGGATGCGAGCGAAGACCACTACTTGCGGATTTCCCGATTAGCGACGCTGGTCTGGGGAGGCGTCCTGGTGGTGATTGCACTGGCGGCCCAGCTTGCCCAGGAAAGCGTCCTCGAGCTGGCTCTGACCATCGCATCCGTCCCTTATGGCGCGATGCTGGGGATCTTCTTGTTGGGTGTGCTGACAAAACGAGCTACGAGCCAGGGAGCGTTTGTCGGGGCACTCGGGGGAATTGCCGCCCTGTGGATGGTCCTCGTGGCGCCGGCGTTTCACTTCACACCTATCGCCTGGACGTGGTACGTTGCCATTGGAACAACCGTGACATTCGGGTTGGGATGGGTGGCGAGCCGAATTCTGCCCGCATCGGAGGGGAAGAGCTGACCACGGAGAAACGGCCCGAACTCGTGAAGGGAATCGGCCTCTTCGGCGCCATCTCGGTGGTCGCCGGGACAATGATCGGGACTGCCATCTTCGTGGTTCCGAGCCGCATGTTGCAACTGGTGGGCTCGCCCGCGAGGGTCTTGGCGGTCTGGGTCTTTGCGGGGGCCTTGAGCCTGTGCGGAGCGCTCGGTTACGCGGAGCTCGGAGCCGCACTGCCCAAGGCCGGAGGCGAATATGTTTACATCTATCGGGCGTATGCGCCGTGGCTGGGATTTCTCTATGCCTGGACACAGTTCGTCATCGCGAAGAGCACTTCCATCGCCGCCATCGCCACAGGGTTTGTCCTCTACCTGAGCTATTTCTTTCCCCAGTTGGCAAGCCCCTTTTGGCAAAGGCAGGCGAGCTTCGCTGGTCATGCAGCCACATTCAGCTTAACGGGACTGCAAATCGGCGCGGTCGCCATGATCGCGCTGCTTTCGGGGATCAACGTGCTCGGGGTCCGGCGGGCTGGGGTGGTACAAACTCTTTTCACCGCGTCGAAGCTGCTGGTGCTGGCCGTCCTCATCATCCTCGGGCTCGCCCTGGGGAAGGGCTCGTTTGAGCACTTCAGCGCCCTCTCACCGGCATCTCTCCATCCGGGCTGGCTTGCGGCCTTCGGCGTGGCGACGGTTTCGGCCCTTTGGGCTTACGATGGTTGGAACAATCTGAGCATGGTGGCCGGCGAGGTCGAAAACCCCCAGCGCAACATGCCCCGCGCGCTGATTCTCGGAACTGTCGTGGTCATCACTGTTTACGTTTTTGTGAACATCTCATATTTTTACGTCGTCGCGCCTTCGAACGCGCTGGGGACACAGACGATCGCCGCGGACGCCGCGCGCGTTTTCCTGGGCAAGGCGGGAGGCGCTTTCATCGCCATCGGCGTGATGATCTCCACGTTTGCCACCTTAAACGGCTCGATTCTTTCCGGCTCCCGTGTCCCTTACGCCGCTGCCCTTGACGGCTTGTTTCCCGAACCGATAGCGTCCGTCCATCCGCGATTCCGCACGCCTGCCGTTTCGATTGCCGCTCAGGCCGTCATCGCCAGTCTGTTCGCGCTGACGGGCCAGTACGATGCACTTTACACTAAGGCTATCTTTTCCGAATTCCTTTTCTACGCGTTGGTGACCGCCGGAATTTTTGTCTTGCGCCGGCGCGAGCCTGCCCTCGAAAGGCCGTATCGAACCTGGGGATACCCGGTGGTGCCGGGCATATTCGTCCTTTTAGCGGTCGTCTTGTTGGCAAACACCGTCTTCCAGCAGCGCACGGACTCCTTGTGGGGATTGGGTCTGGTCGGAACCGGCATCCCCGTTTACTTTTTGTGGCGGCTCTGGCAGAGACGAAAAGGCAGAGGCTGAATCGAAGATTATGTGGCATCGTTATCGGTGGGTTTTATTGGCGGTGTTTCTCGCCACTCGAGCGGTGCTATTTTCCGCTCCGCGCAGCACATGGTGGGTCGTCC
>QHZN01000410.1 GCA_003225365.1 Acidobacteriota bacterium | reverse complement strand
CCGCGAGCCCAACCGTTATGGTGGGATTGGGTCCAAACAGGAGCGAGGAGAGTTCGCTTTCGGTCCACCAGCTAGAAATGGCAGATCCTGCGGTCGCCCGGCCTAACCGATAGATTTCACCCGCGGCCGCAAGCCTCTTCGATGCATCGGCGGACGAGAGGTCGGCGATGGATTGAGTGAGAGGACTGGACATGGAGATGCCGGCAATTGTAGCGTGAGGTCCGACCCAATAGAAGCCGTAACCGGACGACGACCATGTAATACGCAACGAAATCAAACTCTCCTTCATCTGAGGAGTATGCCCAAGCCCGTTTTATTAACCGTCGATGATGATCCCGAGGTTCTCCGAGCCATCGAGCGCGATTTGCGCAGCCGGTACTCCAACCGTTATCGCGTCATGCGCGCGAATTCCGGAAGCGCCGCCCTCGACACTCTGCGTGAACTCAAGGCCCGCAACAATCCCGTGGCCCTGCTCCTGGCCGACCAGCGCATGCCGCAGATGGACGGCGTCGGTTTCCTCTCCGAAGCCATGGAAATGCATCCACTCGCCAAGCGCGCACTCCTCACCGCTTACGCGGATACCAGCGCCGCCATCGACGCCATCAATGAAGCCCGCGTCCACTACTATTTAATGAAGCCATGGGACCCTCCCGAAGAAAAGCTCTTTCCGGCACTCGACGACCTACTTCACGACTGGACGGCGACCTTCCGCCCACCCTATGAAGGCATTCGTGTCCTGGGCACCCGCTGGTCGACGCGCTCTTACGAGCTGCGCGATTTTCTCGCGCGCAATCAAGTTCCTTACCAATGGATCGATGTTGAGCTGAGCCAGAGCGATCCAGAAGTGCGCAGCCTAGTCGCCTCGCTCGGGCCAGAAGCGGAAACACTTCCCCTGATTCTTTTCCCCGATGGCGCGCGCCTTGCCGAACCTCCTCTGCCCGCCGTTGCTGACAAGATCGGCCTGCGCACGCACACGCAGACCAGCTTCTACGACCTCGCCATTGTTGGTGGTGGCCCTGCCGGGCTTGCTGCCGCCGTTTATGGCGCCAGCGAAGGCCTGCACACGGTGATGATCGAACGTGAAGCGCCCGGAGGTCAGGCCGGGCTCAGCTCCCGCATTGAGAACTATCTCGGTTTTCCTTCGGGGCTGAGCGGCAATGATCTCGCCCGCCGCGCCGTGGCTCAGGCACGGCGATTCGGCGTGGAGATTCTTGCTCCGCAGGAAGCCGTTGGCATCCGGGCGGAAGGTGCACTTTTCGAAATTCGCGGAAAAGGTCGTGATGCTGGTTCGCGGCATTTCCCTCGCCAGTACCATGTCTCATTACTTGATCGAGCAAATCGAGAAAACCTCCAACATCGAAGTGTGGCCCCACACCAGCGTCATCGCGGTTCACGGCGAATCGCGCCTCAGCGAAATCACCATCCAGTGTTCTCCTTCGGGAAAGACCAAGGAACTGCCCGCCACTAGCCTCTTCATTTTCATCGGCGCGCAACCCCGGACGGAATGGCTTGGCGATTTGATTCAGCGTGACGACCGTGGCTTCATTCTGTCTGGCCCCGATCTCCTCATCGGCGGCAAGAAACCGCAGTCATGGACCCTCGACCGCGATCCTGGCTTGCTCGAAACCAATGTTCCCGGAATTTTTGTCGTCGGCGACGTCCGCCACGGTTCCGTCAAGCGTGTCGCCTCGGGCGTCGGCGAAGGCGCTGTTGTTGTACAGTTCATCCACCAGTATCTGGCCAAGGTCCAATGAACGGAGCCGCAATTCCAATGGTGCGCGGATGAGCGGAACGACGGATCCATCGCACATCTCAGCGCTGATCGCCGAGTTGCGCAGAGTTCCCGCCTTTGCGGACCAGGGGCAAGCCGACTTGGAATGGTTCGTCTCCCAATCGGAGGAGCGCCGCACGGAGGTCGGCGGCATTACCGTGAAGGAAGACACTCCCGCGGACACGATGTTCGTAATGCTCGAGGGCGAATTACGGGCCCGGCGCGAGAACGGTCCGCAGGACGGCCCCGTTTTTACCGCCCGCGCCGGAGACGTCACCGGTGTCTTGCCCTTTTCCAGAATGAAAACGTTCGGCGTCACCGGCCGCGCCGTGCTCCCCGTCCGTTCTCTTGCATTTCCCTCCGGTAAGTTTCCCGAACTCTTTCAACGCATGCCCGAGCTCTCGAAGCGCCTCGTTGGTCTGTTGACCGATCGCGTTCGAAGCGTCACCCGCGACGAACAGCAAAGGGAAAAGCTCGCCGCGCTCGGAAAACTGTCAGCAGGCCTCGCGCACGAGCTCAACAATCCTTCCGCCGCCGCTCGCCGTTCCGCCGCCGCGCTCAAAGATTGCCTCCAGCGCCTGCGCGTGGTCGGCCGCGATTCGAAGCTTGGGCCCGACGACTGCGGCTTACTCGCCGAGCGCGAGGAGCAGATTCGTGCCGATTTGAAGCCTGCTGAATACAAGGACGAATTTGCGCGCGTCGAGCGCGAAGAAGCGATCCAGGCGTGGCTCGAATCTCATCAGGTCGCTGAAGCCTGGAAGCTCGCGCCGCTTCTTGCCGATGCCAACTTGACCGACGCGCATCTCGAAAGTTTTGCGGTAGCCGCCGGAGCTTCCCTCGGCCCC
>QHZN01000409.1 GCA_003225365.1 Acidobacteriota bacterium | reverse complement strand
ATGTTCGCCGCATCGCAGAACGTCGCGAGCAACGGCCGGTCCGCATCTGCCGTCTTGTCCCTGGCTTGCGCGAGGGCCGGTCCGCTCGAGGCCAGGCCGCCGAGTGCCAGCAGAATTACCGCGCCGATTGCTTTCAAGAAGACCTCCCGTTCCAGCCGCCGTGCCCGCACTAAACCGGCTTTTGCGGCCCGCGACAATGCAGCCCCTGTTGCATGCCGCGGTTCCTGGGAACGATTTCGTCGCGGCCGGCGTTGGCTCTTTCCGTTGATAACGGAGACCATGATGACGAAACCCGTTCCGCCCGTCCCGGAGGATAACCAGAGCCACAAGGGCCCCGGCAGCGCGCCCAGCGTTCCCCTCGACACCACCAAGGGCCATCGCGACGACGAGAAGAACAACATCCGCGAGCAGGCCGAGCACGGCAATCTGACGCAGAACACCAGCAACCGCCGGTCGGGGTGAGGGCGGGGCCGCCGCGCTCATTACGGATTCGAATGTCAAACAGCGCGGAACGCTTTCTCCGCCGTCATTGTGAGGAGCGAAGCGAAATCCATTGCTCCGCGCGCTCGGAGAGATGGATTGCTTCGCTTCGCTCGCAATGACGACTCGCAGGCAATCATCCTACAAGACATGCCTTCGCATTCCCGCGGCGCGAGGCGCCCGAAGTGATGCGATCGGCGATGCCCTCGAAAAACGAAGAGGGCGCAGGGAAAGCCGGGTGCCCTCAGCACCCGCGATCGTGCGCAAAAATGCACACGGGTGACCGCAAGGTGCGCCGGAACACCCGGCCTTCCCTGCGCAATGGTTTTACGGCTTATAGCGCGCTCTCCCTGGAGACGAATTCCTCTTGCCTCCATCGCTGACGAATTGACGATCCGCCGAAGCCCGGTTGGGCCCGACAAATCTCCATCAGCTTGACACCAGCCACGGGTGCCAGGACCACACGCCTTTGCCGTCCGCGGCTTCCTCCACCAAAACCCTTCGACCGGCTCATGTGCTGCCGACCGAAATTCCGGCGAAGGCGTTTAAGCGCCGGTCGTCTGCGCGCCGGCCGATCGCTCACAGGCCGAAGCCCGCCCTGCAACCCCTCGCGCGCCCGACGCTGCCGCGTCCATCGCATCCCGCGCCCAACGTCCGTGACGATCGCGATACGCCCCTCTTGGTGGGACGGGATGGCGGGAGTTGTAGGGGTGATTTGGGCCAGGCGCGAAGCAGTTTATTTTCGCCGACACGGCTGGACCACCCAAATCGCCTTGATCGGCCTGACGAAATCGGCGTTTTCGCGCAACGCGTTTTGGCGGGATTTGAGAGGGCTGAGGCAGGGTCGCCTGGCGAACTGGCGCGGCGTGACGCGCGTCACGGCAAACCGCTGCGCCGCCGGACATCGTGGCGCTGATGACCGTCCTTGCCGAGGACCACCCGGAGACGCCGCCATGAACGCCATCGCAGTCCCGAAATCCCGCGCGCTGAATTGGCTCGAAGGCTTTGCGGTGGCGGCCGTGAGCGGGAGGTGAGCCATCCCTGTCAAACCCGGGGCGCGTCGAACTGCGGGCACGGGGTCAACTATTTTCTGACGCAGGCGTGAAGTCTCCGATTATCGATCTGTTGGTCGGCGTGCAGAGCCTCGCTGAAGCGAAGTCCACTTGCTTGGAGCCGCTTCGAGCGCTGCGCTACACTTATATACCCGAGTACGAAGCATGGTTGCCGGGCGAACTGTTCTTCCGCAAGGGAATACCGGGTCCCTGGACCCACCACGTCCATGCCATGGAGCCGTCCAACCCGCGCTGGCAGGATTTTCTGCTGTTTCGCGACTATTTGCGCTCTCACCCGGAGACGGCAAGCGCCTACGGAAGCTTGAAGAAGTCGCTCGCACTTGCGTTTGGTGACGACATCAAAGGATTTCGCAATGCGAAGCATGCATTCGTCACGACGGTGACGGCGAAGGCGCGGTCAGAGCTCGGTACAGGTTAGCAGAATGCGCGACAAGCAATTCCCGGGAGCCATAACCACGACCGGGAGCAGGGATTCCGGGCAGCCGCTGCGCGGCTTTGGGAATGACGAAGACCTTTCGTTCAGAGCGGAGCGCCTCCAACCAAGCTTGGAATCAACGAGCAGCGCTCTCGTTGACAAGAATTGCTTTGTAGCGCATAAGCTACAAATGCGGACAATCAAGAGAACGTCGAGAGCAAAACCTTTCGATGCAGCCGAATATCTCGACAGTCCCGAGATGATCGCAGCCTACATCAACGAAGCTCTCGAATCCGAAGACGCATCTGCCATCGCTGTTGCCATCGGCACGGTTGCCCGCGCGCGCGGCATGAGCGCGGTAGCAGAAAAAGCCGGACGCTCGCGTGAGAATTTGTACCGGGCATTGGGTGGCGAAGCGCGGCCGGAATTCGGCACCGTCATCAAGGTGCTTCACGCGGTCCGCATCGATTTGGTTGCCCAACCGCAGGGATCGAAGGCGGCATAAACAGCTCTCGCGGGTTTCCGAGTTTGCAATCAAGCCGCCCCATCCCTGGTGACTTTGGCCTCGCCAGCTCAAATCCCCAGCGCGCTCTGGTAGGCGAAAAGCGCCGGCGCGCCGCCGGTGTGCAGGAAGATGACATCCTCGTCGTTGCGCCAACGCCCTTG
>QHZN01000071.1 GCA_003225365.1 Acidobacteriota bacterium | reverse complement strand
ATTCAAGCGAGGTACCGCAAGTATGGCGGCTCCGTTCCGAGGGTTCCTGGACGTCCCATAACGGGTCTTCTGTGAACTTTCTGGGGGGACGGGACGATTTTCTGGGGGGACGGCAGAATGCCTGGAAACCTGATCTGGCGCAAAATATTCCGGCAGGTCCGGAAGCGTATCGCGAAGGATTTCAACGACGGCTCTTCGGTCGCCGGCTGAAAGCCGCGCGTATCGGGGCGAGCGGTCTTGGCCCGATAGGATTTTCCACATTCTGTGATAGGTCTCGTCTTTCGCGGAGCCGGGCAGGGAATTGAACGCGCTGGAATAGATCATGTAACTGCATGGGTAACGCATGAGTCGCCGATCGAGGTCGAGTTGTCTCAGAGAGCGGCCTTTTCTGTCGAATGGACCTTGCTGCGCGAACATCTCGGTAAAACCCGACGTGCCTTCGATCCTGCTATCCAGCGGCGCTTCGCCCACGAACAACAGATAATCCACGAGCTCAGTCACAGAGTCGTGGACCTGGGGCAGCTCCAGACGCGCTTCCCAGCCCGTGCGCGTCATGAGATTCATCAGATGCATCTGGTGTTCGAATACGGTGAGCGCGGCAACGTCGCTGTAGGGAGTTGGAAAACCGCTGGTGGCGAACTTCTCTTTCAAAGGCGGCGGATTGACGGGTTCCCGTGACGCAGTTCCACTCACGTCATGCACGCTGCCGACAACAGCATTAGCCAAATGGTGCAGTGGAGCGTGCTTGCCCGTCACATACCATCCACCCCAACGCTGGTCGAACTGAACTCGATGATCGACTTCCGATCCGACTAGGTCCGACACGACCGCGCCCGAAACGCTAGGAAAAACAGTGCGCGCCAGCACTCCGGGTACATCGAGGGTGGCAGCCGTGTTATGACACGAAAGGCATACATTCGCGCGCGTCAGCACGGGACGATCTTGCCGGCTCTGATCAAGCGTGTAAAAAATGATCCCCTGCTTGGGATCTTGAGCAGCGACCTCCAGGATGGGACCGCCACGAACGAAGCCAATGGTCACGGCGTCATTGAAGTAGATTGCTCGTGGATTTTCGGGACTGATCAGCATCGACTGCAGGCTCGTTTTGGAGAAGACCATCATTTGAGATTCGATCGGAACCGCCAAAGCCGTGAGCACTGAGGGCAAATATCCGAACGCTTTGTCAAAATCGAGTTGCATCGATCCGTCTGCGAGTCTCCGGTTGAGTTCCGCGGCTGGATCGTGGAGTCCTTCGGTGGAGTACCGAATCGTTGGGTTTTCCAGGTCTAGCGAAGGGCGTTCGCGAGTTTGGGCAAGAGCGGCAACCGCGCCCGCGAAAACAGCGATGACCGCGAACGTTCGCACGGTGCTACCGATTCGCGTCTTCCGAGTCGACGCGAATCACAAAAACCAAATTTTCACTACCTGCGGTCGCGCTGACCTCCCAGCACCCGCGCTCCGGAAAAATGATTTCGGTAGCGAGGTAGCCCGTCGAGAAACGTCCGGGAACTCCCACTTCCAGTGGCGGGGCGTTTCCATCCAGCCGCCGCCCAGTCACCACGAGATCCGTGTCGGCCGGCCGAACCCACATCGTCTTGGATGGCTTGCGCGCGGCGTAAGGTTGATCCCACACCCATATTGTGCGGTTTGCATTAACATGCCAGGGACCGGGTCCTAATGGTTCCGTCTTCGTCAAAAGGCGAGGGGTCTCCTTGATCGTAGGCGTTACCGGACAAGCAAAACTGGGGCGTGCCGGCTCGGTTGCCGGCGTCGCGGCGGCCACTATCGCGGCTGGCACCGGTTGCGGGGGTTGCGGCTCTTCGATGGGCGGCGGCGGTACTGCTGTAGTGGATGCTTCCCGGGTAGATGGCGTTTCAGAAATGGAAGCCTCAACCGGCGCCGCCTGGATCAAGTGCTGCTTCGGAGGCGGGGACGGATTCCTTTGTTCCTGCTGCGGCGATTCACTGGGCGGCGCCTGGCGGATTCAACAATGCTTTGAGCCGCTGTTCGAGATGTGAGGGTTGCGCCATGGCCAGAACGGGCGACCGCGATTTGCGCGCAGCTCGCAAAGTGCGCGTGAGTTCCAGCAGTTCTTCGGCATATCGCGCACCGGTTACGCCGAGACGCAAGACAGTGTCGTCGCAAGCGACCTCGCTCTCACGGCGCAAACGGCTATAGGCAATCCAAAACACGGGATTGAACCAGTAGATGGCGCGCGCGGCTTCGGCCAAGACCTGTACGGCCCAGTCGTTCCTTTTCACGTGAGCCAGTTCGTGACGCAATACCATGCGCACGCGCTCGTCGGTCCAGTGTTCCGCGTTCGAAGGAACGAGCACTCGCGGTCTCACCAGGCCCCAGGTTCCCAACAGCGATGCCGCCCGATTCTGCAGAAGCTGCGCCCGCCTCTTCATATTTAATGACGAAGCGATCTCCGCGCTCATCGTGGCCCACCGCGAATCGTCGAGGCGCTCGGCGCGGATCGCGACAAATGCCAATGCAGCGGCGCCAGAAAACATGATCGCCAGCCCGATCGCCGCGCCACCGATCCAGACGAGCACGACGATTCGGCCCAAGCGCCAGGGCGTGGATGCCGCAGAGTGCGCCGGCATTGATTTGGCAACCTTCGCCGCAGACACTTCACTGAAGGCAGGGGCGGCAGGGAGCGGCAATTCCTCGAGAACAGGGATCGTGTCAATCGGAGCTGGAACACGCCATACGGGAAGGAGTAGTCCGCACATCGGAACGGCTAGAGCGCCGATGAGTCCTGCCGTCCAAATCGCGTGCTTCAGTGCTGCGGATTGTCGGCGGCACATCCACGCTGCGAATGCCGCCGTCATCAGGATGATCGTCGATTTGATGAAAACAAGGATCATCGTCCGCCTTCTTTCTTGGCGTTTTCGATCAATGTTGATAACCGTTGCAACTCGAAGTCGTCCAGTTTAGGGCCGCCGCTGCCGAGCAGCGTGGCCAGCATCTTTTCAGCCGAGCCTTCAAAAAAAGTTTCGATGAGATGCCGGAGCGCGGTCTGCCGGACCGCGTACTTCGGCGCCACCGGGATATAGACGTAGCGCGGCCCCTGTTCCTCGTGCCGGAGGTGGCCTTTTTCTTCGAGAACGCGGAGTTGAGTGCGAACGGTGGAAGAGTGTCTGTCGCCGGGTAATTCGGCGATCACGTCATTGGCCGTCGCGCGGCCGTGGCGATAAATGATGTCCATGATCTGGCGCTCGCGGCGGCTCAGTGTCGAGTGTGGATGTCTGGCCATAATGATTTCAGCTATGTGTAGAAAAATAACATTGCAATCCGGCGCCGGTCAAGGATATGTTTAGTGTAGAAAAATAACATTGGAGGTCCAGATGAAACGCTTGGCCGTGATTGCGATTCTCGCCGCAGCGCCCTTTCTCGCCGGGACTGCCGAAACTCCGAAAACAGAAGGTTTGACCACGAAGGGTCCGGAAGCCAAAGCGATCGAATGGCTGCCGGCGCCGGGTCCCGCCGAAACCGCCGGACCGGCCGATGATTTGAAGACCGTGCAGGGCCTTACTGTGCATGAATGGGGAACATTCACGTCGATCGCTGGCCCGGACGGGCGCGCCATCAACTGGCTTCCCGCGGGCGGTCCTACGGACCTCCCTTGCTTTGTCGCAATGTCCGGAGCCGAAGGGCCGAAACGCTTCGCTGACGCGCAACTTGGAGGTAGGGCGGACCGGGCGCTGGTCCGAATGGAGACGCCGGTTCTTTACTTTTATTCACCACGTTCGGAAACGGTCAATGTCAAAGTGAGCTTTCATCAGGGAGTCATCAGCGAGTGGTACCCCGCGGCCAGCGTCAGCCGTGACACCCCATGGCAAGGCGCCGGCATCGATTCCTCAACGGGCGTCATTCGGTGGACGAACGTGAAGATCATGCCTGGCGCTACCGAGAGTTACCCGCTCGAAGACGCTCCGAGCCACTATTACGCGGCGCGCCGAACCGGATCGGCGCCTTTGCAGGTGAGCTCTCAAGCAACCTGGTGGACGACGCCGACGCAACAGCCGCCGACGATCCAGAACGAGAAATTCTTATTTTATCGGGGCCTCGGGAGCTTCCAGCCGGCGATCGCAGCCCAAGCGCTCCCCAACGGGAAAGTGATGGTGACGAATCTTGGCGATGAGGAGACTCCCATCGTGCTATTCGAAAATCGCGGAGGCAAGATCGGCTATCGCATTCCGAACCCCGGATTGGCCGGCACGCCCCTCACTCTCGATCCGCCGGTGTTGACAACGGGGAATCTCGACAAGCTCTACATGGTTCTCGAAGCGATGCTGAAGGCGCAAGGCATGTTCCCGCAAGAAGCGCGAGCCATGGTTGAAACATGGAAGGACTCATGGTTCGAGCAGGGTACGCGAGTGTTCTACATCATGCCGAAGCACGCGGTCGATTCGATTCTTCCATTGGATATTGAGCCAAGGCCGGTCGATGTTGCTCGTGCATTTGTCGGACGCATGGAAGTCATTACTCCCGCAACCCAGAATGAAGTGCGTACTGCGATCCAGCACCAGGACCGCGCGGCGCTTGAAACGTACGGACGGTTTCTCGAGCCCATCGTGAACGGCTTCCTGGCAGAACAATCCGAAGCCGATCGCAAGCAAGCAGACTGGTTTATCCAATCGATTCGCGCGGGTTACGTCGCCGGAGTGTCGGCCTGTATGCAGCAGCCCCGCAAGTGGTGATGACGCGCCGGGCTTGCAAAAAAAAGCCGCCAATTCCGCAAATGCGCCGCCCAACGATCAGCTTGATTTGCGGAATTGGCGGCCCAGGCGATCAGATGCACATGCGAGTCGCCGAATCGCTCCACTCAGTAAAGCCGAGCTGACCGTACGCACGTACCTGAATTGCATACGTCGTACCTGGCGTCAGTCCGCTGATTGAAGCGGCGGTCTTGGCATTGGGCGCCGTCTGGATCGACCATGAAGCGGGCGTCGCGCCGGCGGGGCCCCACTGGTCCGCAACGCAGGTCGTAGTGTTTCGCTCTACGAACCGACTTTATCGAAACCAGCAGTTCGCCGCTGACTCCCTGATCGATCGAAACGACGATCGGCTGATCCAGCGGTAGCGCCGCCGTGCGCGTGCTCGACCGTGGCTGAAACCCACTGGTAAGGAACGTATTCAAATCATCCTTACAGTTGAGTTCAACGTAGAGTGCAAGCGCCCGCAAACTGCGGATCACTTCCTCGCCCAAGCGCATAGAAGATTCAAGCGAGGTACCGCAAGTATGGCGGCTCCGTTCCGAGGGTTCCTGGACGTCGCATAACGGGGAGCATTTTTAGACGAGCGCCGCGGCTGTCCACATCTCGTCTCCCACTTCGACAGGGTTCGCCGCGGCGCTCGTCTAAAAATGCTCCCCGTTACACGACACTCGCAAGATCGTTCGTTCGGTTCCACGATGCGGGGATACTCACGGACACCCGCTTATTTCGCTTATGCTTGTGTCAGCCGGGTCCTTCCAAAATGTAAGTCATGGACAGAGTCAGAGCGAAACTGGTTGAACAGCGTCGGAGTGAACTGAGCGAATAGTAACCTTCTTCCGGCGCGCATTTACGGGAAGACACGACACGAGCCCCACCGCTTTACCTGTGGCTAGCGCACATTCGGGCTGGAAATTTTTCAAGGCAACAAGCAAAGGTATGGGGTCTCGACAGTCGAAGGGCTTGGAGTCCCGTTCCATCTGTGGAGCCTCAACGTGACTGTTGGCGCACGTTGTCACAGGCATCGGAAAACCCGTGGAGATACCCTTGAACAATGCCCTCAGCGATTGAGCAACACAAGCATGCTTACGAGGCTGAAGGGCGCGAAAAATTTCAGCCATTCACTGAACGGTGCGAGAGATTCCAGCCGGATGGCTTCGGAAATGACGTGCGAAGGGGTATCGGGGTGGAAGCTGTAACCCAAGGCTGCCCAAATGAGGAAGACCAACGCAATGGCAAACGCCGTCATGCATTGCGTTATTCGCAAAAGACAGACTTCGCCCCGCGTGTCGGCTTTGCGTGGCGCGCTACCGGTGACGGCAAGACGGTGCTGCGCGGCGGATACGGAAAATACATCGACGCGCCGCTTGGCTATTTGATTCTTTCTTCGTGGGCCCGAAAAAAAATAGGCCAAACCTGGGAAACCGCCGCCTGAACGTTCCGGCGGTTTACATAATGCCCCAACTGTGACATTGCCAGCATGGTCCTGCGGTTTCCCGGCGCGCCGATACTTACCCTCACCCGCTTATTGCGCTTATGCTTAGACCGCATCGATGGAGACAGCCTTGAAGCGATGTCCAGTCCCCGCTGCGCGGCGGCCGGTGGATTCAATCTTCATGCAAACGTGAGTATCGGAGCGCGAGATCGGGAACGCCTCCAAAGACTCCTGCGATACGCGGCCCGTCCCGCGTTGGCCCTGGAGCGGTTATCGAAACTTCCGGACGGGCGATTGGTCTACCGGCTGAAAAGGCCCTGGAGCGACGGCACGACCGACCTTGTTTTCGAGCCGCAGGACTTCATCGCCAAACTGGCCGCTTTAGTCCCAGCGCCCCGCGTTCACCTCACCAGATTCCACGGAATTCTGGCCCCCGCCGCGAAATGGAGACCGCTGATCATTCCTACGCCGATCGTCGAACCGGACATCCTATCGAGCGCCGGGCCCCTTCCTGCGCCCGAGTCCGGAGAAGGCAGCGAAGCTTCGATCCCAGAGGAAGCCACCCCCAACCGCCCGCAGTCGCGCCGGAACTATACATGGGCCCGCCTGATGATGAGAGTTTTCCAATTAGACGTTCTACAGTGTGAGTGCGGCGGCAGACTTCGTATTCTTGCCTCCATGCATCCGCCCGATACCACGCGAAAAATCCTGGACTGCCTCGGCTTACCCTCCAGAGCGCCACCTCTCAGCCCGGCTGTTTCCGAAGCACCTCTCGATTATTCTTAGACCCCCCTCGGACCTGTGTGCCTGCGGGCATGAACTTTACTTCCAAGACCGCTTGTTTCCAGCCTTCCATAGCATTGAATTCGTCGTTTTCGGCGTGCTGAATTCGTCGTTTTCGGCCTCCAGCGCTTATATCCGCCGGCCAACCGGCCCCTCCGGCGCGCCGGCCCCGCGCCAAACGCCAGGTATGCGACACCGATACTCGGCCACCATGTTTGTTTTTGTTTTTCCCATCCTCATGCACGACCTCGTACTAAAGTGGGTTCTTGGACCTAGATGGGCCACACGTCTGCAAGAAGCGGAGGAATTCGATGACCCCAAAATGTTTCATCCGGAAGCTTGGCGCTGTTGCAGTCACAATGCTGCTTTACGGTGGGACTTCTCATGCCCAGAGCGTGGCCGATACTGCCCGGGAATCTCGGGCGAAGCAGCAGTCCGAAACAAGCCGCCGCGTGTTCACGAACGAGGATGCCCCTAGGGCAATTCCGCCCGCAACGCCACCGCCGTCAATCGCCGAGCCTGCCCGTAAAGCCGCTGCCACGGCTCGGCATGAAATTGCGTATGATCCCTACGAAGGCTCGACGCAGCGTGTGATCATCAACGTCACGTTGAACGGCAGGGTACAGGCTCGGCTTGCCGTGGATACGGGTGCACCCAAAACGTTTATTTCCGGTGCGCTCGCCGAGCGACTTGGCCTCATGAACCAAACGTCCGCCGGTGTATGGACTCGGGCCGGTGGTATCGGCGGAAGCACTCTGGCAATCCGCACGATCATCGACACCATTCGCGTTGGCGATATCGAGCAGCAATTTTTTCCAACGACGATCGTCCCCGAGGTGTCGACTGCATTCGAGGGACTGATCGGCATGGATTTTCTCTCTCTTTTCGTAACGCACATTGATCCCGCGCGCCGCCTGCTGATCCTTGAAGATGTCGCTCCGACGTCCATAGTGTACGGACAAAGAAACGAACAATGGTGGCGATCAAACTTCAAGGAGTTAGCAAGCCTGCGCCGCGGCTGGCGCGACTACGCGGAGCAGCTCAACAAAGAAATTGAAAGCTCCAATATTACGGCTGGCGGCGGGATCGAGGATGCGCGACTGGTGCTGGACTTCGCCCGGAGGCAGGCCCTCGAGGCTGAACGTTTGTTGGATCAGCTGAACAGGCGTGCCGTCCAATACCTCGTGCCCATGAACTGGCGGGAATACTAGGCATTCGAATCACTCTGTAACGCTGGCGGCCTACGCTCCCCATCGGCGTGCCAAACTTAATGTGATAATTCCGAGCAACAGGACAGCATGTTAGTGCCGGTGAGAAACGGAGCCA
>QHZN01000408.1 GCA_003225365.1 Acidobacteriota bacterium | reverse complement strand
GACGCGCGAACAACCGGCGGTATAGACGGCTTTGGACTTGACTTCACGAGATCGGCCAAGGCGGTTGTGGTCGGTCTCTGGCTGGGCGACGGAGACCGGGCAAGCGGATTCGCAATCGCCGCTGCAATGGGCGTCGGTTGCCCCCAATGGCCAATCCTTCTACCGCGACTATGCGCAACAGTGAACTATCGTCTCCCGTAAGCCAGCGCCGGCGTAACGATGTCTTCGACGGCCCGGGGGTCACCTCGAGCAGGGCCGTACCACACACTACCGCCGAAGGTTGTGACGTAAATGAAATCGGGATTTAGTGGATCAGGAATTACACGGTGGCCCCACTTGAAGTTGAAACCTCGGATGCTCGTCCAGGTATCGCCGCGGTCGGTTGAGCGCCATGCGGAAGACTCAAAGCCACAGGCATATAGAATCCGTGGATCGCGTGGATCAACCGTGATGTCGTAGACGTGCTGGTCCTGAGAAAGCACATTCCGCCAGGAGCCGCCGCCGTCGGCGGAAACAAAGATCCCCCCATCCACCGCGCCTTCATCCCATTTGTTGCGACCCCAAGCCGCCAGGTAAAGGCGATGTGGATCGTCGGGATCAATGGCGAGGCCATTCGGGCCGTTCACGCCTTTAGGCAGCTCAACTTTTTCCCAGTGCCCGGCGCCGTCACGCACAGGGCTGGCCGGATCGAGCAGGATATCGGTGGCGGCGGTGGGCGGCATGCCGTGACTGGAAGGCCGCCAGGATTTACCTCCGTCGTCGCTGACGCAAACGCCGCCGACGTATCGGCGCGGTGACATCCCCCTCCACATCTTGGGGCGCGGCAGGTCGTGCGTATCGCTCATCACGCCCCAGACGCGGCCTTTGACCGCCGGATCGAACGCGATCCAATATGTTGTGTTGACCCATCGTTTTGGGACGCCGCTGGTCGAACTCGTCCAGCTCTCGCCGCCATTCTCGCTGCGAAACAAACCGATGTCGGTATAGGCGATGAACATGCGGCGGAGATTAAAAGGGTCAAAGAAGACTCCATAGTTCGTGGTCACGTCGAGACCGGTCGTAGTGTAAGTCCCGTCGGAAAGGCGATGGGAGTAAACAGCCTCCCAGGTCTTGCCGCCGTCAAGCGTGCGCATGGTGCGGCCATCGTCCGTCTCATAGCAGATCTCCGGATTCGTCGGAGCAACACCCAGCGAAATTCCGGGCTCGCCCCAACCCGTCCCAAAGCGTTCGGTGATCCATGAGTCATGAACGTTCGGGGCCGGTGACTTCGCTTCTTTCCAAACCAATTGCCATGTGGCGCCGGAATCCGTGGTCTTGGCGACGCCATGGTAATCCTGGCCACCCAGGCGCAAGCCATCATAAGAGACGTAGGCGACTTCGGGGTGTGAAGCGCAAGTTGCAACGGTTGTGAACATGACCTTAGATCCGTTCGCGCCTGAGCTGTGAAGGAAGGCTTGATTCAAATTTTTCCACGAGGCACCGCCATCGCGCGAAATGAACAGCATGATTTTCGAGGTGTCCTTTGCTTCGACCACGATGGCGTAAACGGTCAGTTGGTCATCGTAAGCGAAGCCCGCGGTATTATTAATGAGCTGTGCTTCGGGAGTCGGAGGCGGTCCCTGCCGCCAAACGCCCGCCTCGCGGACGTTGACAGAATTCCATTCGACGAAATACAAAGTGCGATCAGACGCGGGCGAACGCGGATCAATGAAGATTTTCTCCGCGGCCAGGGCGAGGGTCTGAACGCGCCGCCAGTGCGCTCCCCTGTCGTCGGAGAAGTAGAGTGCCGCGGATAGCTTCCCGGTGAGCTGGGGCGACGAGCGGGTCGCTTCGGCGACCGACACATAGAGCTTCTTGGAATCTGCTGGATCAATTGCTAAAGCTCTCACGGAGACGATACCCCATCGCCATCCCGTGAGGACGTTGGAACTCGCATGGTCATCGGGCATGATGAGGCCCGTGACTGAATGGGGGGGCGGAAAGACCAGGCTCCACGTTCGGCCGCGGTCGGCGCTTCGCCACAGGACCTCTGTTCTGGCGTAAATCACGTTAGGGTTGATAGGGTCGAACGCAAAAGAGCGCACCCGATCGCGGAGATCGAACAGGCGCCAGGATTTCCCGCCATTTTCCGAGATGTAGGCCCCAGTCATATCGCAGGCGACGAGGACCAGATTCGGATCGTGGGGGCTTACGGCGGGATGAAACTGCGCACCCCCGCCCCCGGGACCCAAAATCCGCCAGGCATCGAGGCGCGACGCGGAATAGTTGGCGTCATCCTGTGCCTTAGGGAAATCCGCCGTCAAAATGAACGGAGAAATCAGGGCCAAAGAGAGGATGATTGGCCGAATGGAAGCTCTTCTCATACTTGGTCAGCCTGAATGAAAGGTTATAGTATCAGTACCTGACCCACAACCCCTACGGCTTGTACATGGCGGGGAACTGCTTTTGGAGCTCGCG
>QHZN01000070.1 GCA_003225365.1 Acidobacteriota bacterium | reverse complement strand
GCGGCCGCTTCTCCGTGGCCACCCTCACCTACCATTCCGTCACGCTCACCAATGTGGTGGCCTCGGCGGCTGTATCTGGGCGCACCTTGCAACTGGGAGTGGAAGGCTTCCGGGCCGGAGGCGGCCGAGGCGCTTGTGACATCAGAGTGGATTTGACGGCCTCACCGCCGCGCGTTGTGGTGGACGCCAGATTGAGCGGCGCGGCCATCGCCCCCCTCGCCTTGCGCCTGCCGCCGGAGCTTGGAAAGATGCGAGGAAGTTATTCGGCAGCAGGACATTTTGAGATGCGTGGGCTTACGGCCGGTGAAATCAGCTCGAGCATCCACGGACAAGCCTTCCTGCGGATGCGGAACGTTTCCTTCGGCGGCTTCGACCCGGTGGCAGCGCTGGCAAGGGCCCAGGGCAGGGCGCCCGACCCCACCAGGCCCGACACGATGCTCCGGTCGGCGTCGTTCGTCTTGAGCGTTGAAGACCGGCGCGTCACACTGGCGGAGTCGCCGGTGCTAATTGGGGGAACGGAACTGCGCGTGGGGGGCGTTTACGAGTTCGGAGGCACGGCGGACTTGAGCATCGCGACCGATGCGCGGCGCGTCTGGGACAGTGAGCGAAGTCGAACTGCCGCATCGCGCGGGGCGCAGTCCGCGGGGGAACCCCCGCCGAGCCCGGAAGTACCATCCTTTCACTTGCAGGGGCCATTGAATCGCTTGGCGCCGGTGCGACCAGAGCAGGCATCGCGCCAGGCTCCTTAGCCCGAGCTCTCTTGCATCCAAGCCGAAGGTATGAAACCGCGTGTATCCAACTCGAATCGCTTGCAAGGCCCTATCCTCAAGGGGATCGCACTCCTAAACTGTTTGCTCGTGTTTGTCACCCTCGCCCCAATTTCGTCGTTTCCCGATGTTGAACTCGCCCGCCCAAGCGGGTTGGCCGCGCATAGCGATACCAGAAACTCCGCCACACCCGCCACTTTGGAAGAGAAGATCCAAGTGCTTTCGGACACCGCCTCGCGGCCGGGAGCTCGTTACGATCCGGTGGTTCTGACCGACGACGAGGCCAACGCCTATCTTCGCGACCATGCGCGCGAGTTCCTGCCCCCGGCCGTCCAGAATCTCGCGCTCCACATCGCCTCCGACCACGTCACGGGCACCGCCGAAGTGGACTTCAACCAGCTCAACCAAGGCGCCCAAGCCGCCGACGATTGGACCTCGTCCATCGTCACCTCCCTCTTCAAAGGCAAGCAGCGAGTGACCGCCGATGGAAAGCTCGACACCTCGAATGGCCAGGGAAAGGTCGGGATTGAAAACGTCGCCATCGGGAGCACCTCGATTCCGGATTGGTTGGTCCAAATCCTCCTTGAGAATTACGTCCAGAAACGGTACAACGTGGACTTGAGCAAGCCATTCGCCTTGCCTGACCACGTCACCAAAATAGAACTCGCCCATGGCCGCGCCACCTTCATCCGCAGCCCCAAGAAGGGCCTGTAAGCCCTCTGCTCTGATTTGGTTTAGCGACACCCCCGCGGCGCCCTGCAGAAGAGTCTCGACGAAAATGGGCGACGAATATTCTCGAGTGCGGTTGAAGGGCCGGGGGCGGACTGAGGGGTTCTCCGCCATCTTTTAACTTGCTAAAGCGGCCTGGAGCATGGCTCGGGCGTAACCGACGTTATACGCAAAGCCGACGTAGGAACCCCCGCCGGCGTAGCCCGGCTTGAAGCTCGGAAGGTCGTGGTCGGCGTCGAGCCCGCGGGGGTGTTCGGGATAGACCAGCCGCGGGTATTTCTGGCGCACCAGCTCTTTCATCACCCCAAACATGTCCACTTGCCCCTCGTCGAGGAACACTTCCGTGTACTTCTCGCGTGGGACCTCGACACGCACGTTGCGGAAATGCATGTGATTGATCCGGTCGCGGCTCCCGAAGTAGCGGCACACCTCGATGGGGTCTTCGCCGAGTTCCCGTGTCACGCCGCAGTCGAACGTGATTCCGTTTGACTTGCTCGGAACGATCTCAATCAGGCGCTTCCAACCTTCCAAGCTCGCCATGATCTGCCCTGATCCGCGGCTCGAAGGGGCCGGAGGGTCGTTCGGATGCAGCGCCAGCCGCACACCGCACTCCTCGGCCACCGGCACCACGGCTTTCAGGAAATAGGTAATGTTGCTCCACATCTCATCGAGCGTATGGGCGCCTTCGTTCGGAAGCGGTGGGAGATCCTTGACGCGGCTGTAATCGAACGCCGTCAGCCCCGCGCCCGCCCTCCCCGTCTCCGCGAAGTAGCCCTCGACCAGCCGGTGAGCATAGAAGTTGTACTCGACCACGGGCAGTCCTGCGCGACCAGCGGCCCGGATGGAAGCCCGAACCTTTTCAATTTCCTCGTCGCGCCCGGCCCTTCCATAAATGGCGTTCGTGAACCCGGAAATCATCAGGTTGCCGAGCGTCACGCGGCCGGACTTCAGACGGTCCATGAGGGAGCGGATTTGACTCTCGCTCCAGGGAATCGGCGGGCCTCCCATGAGCACGTGGTTCACGCCCAGTTGCTTCACACGGCGCATGCCGGCATCATCCGGCATGCCGGCCGCGAGGCTGCCTCCGCCTATTTCCAGGCAAATCCTGGGCGAGTCGGGCCCTTCTTCTTGTAGGGTTGGCTCGCCGTCTCCGCGAACCAGGGGCGCAAGAATGGCCGCCGCGCCGACCGCCTTCATCGCTTTCCTTCGAGAAAATGTGTGACTCATGATTTACACCTGCGATTCGGCTGACGTTCGATACCGTCATAGTCTATCCTGCATCCAGGACAGTTCGCGAGCCGCTGCGTGGAGTGGCAAATGGCTGGCTCTGCCGATACAATGAAGGGCTGAGGAGAGCCTTGAAAACCGCCGGAGAGACAAGGAGTGCCGCAACCAATACAGCGAGGGCTGAGCGGGCGGCGGTATAAAATTTATTCCGCCGAGACGGGCGTCAGCTACCAGTATTTCTTCGATGCCCGCTACACGGTGGTCCGGCCGGAAGGGCAAGGGCCCGGAAGCGATTTCGTTTTTGTGGTGACGGCCGACCAGGGAAGGCCTTTGGTGCTGAGGATTTTCCTCTCCGACCGCGCCCTCGAAGCGTGGCGCGCGGCACACGGCCGGAGCCTGGGCCCGAGCGAGCAGTACGCCGCGGCCAAGATGCGCCTGTTCCGCGCCTTCGATGAAGAAGAGCGCCTGCGGGAGCTGGCCCTCGCGCTGATCGTGGATGAAAACAATATCGAAGACCTGCTCGCCCAGCTCGAGCTCGACTGACTTCGAGCCCCGGCGAGTGGCGCGGCGAATTCCCGCGAGGCCCTGGGCAACCTTCGATGCGCGCTTTTAAAAAAATCCTCGTTGTCGTCCTGGTTTTCTACGCGCTTGCCTTGGGCGCGCTCTACAAGGTGATGCGCCAGCCGGCGCTCTTCGGGCAGGTCATGCGGCACGTCCCTGGGCCGGCGATGTTCGTAATCCCGTTCAAGCCACTTTGGTTTGCCGCGCGGGCTGGCAATCTGCGGGTCGGCGACTCGGCGCCCGACTTCGACCTTCCGACCGCCGACAAGAAAGCTCGCGTGCACCTCTCGGAGTTTCGCGGCCAGCGGCCCGTCGTCTTGATCTTCGGCAGCTACACTTGACCGCCCTTCCGCCGGGAGGTTCCCGCGCTCAATAAACTCTATAGCCAGTATAAAGACCGCGCGGCGTTTTACGTGGTGTACATCATGGAGGCACACCCGGTAGACGCGTGGACCGACGACGACAACGGGAAGGCCAAGATCGTGGTCGCAAGCGCCAGGAGCGAAGCCGAGCGCTGCGCCACCGCCGAAACTTGCGTCACCAAACTCTCCGTCCAAATCCCGCCGGTGATTGACGATCTCAATAATTCCACCGAGATTGCCTACACAGGCTGGCCCGACCGGCTCTACGTCATTGACGCCGAAGGGCGCGTCGCCTACAAAAGTAAGCCCGGCCCCTACGGGTTCAAGCCCGGAGAAGTCGAAACTGCTCTGAAGCGGCTGGTTCCCGCGCCGCCGGCGAAGATTGGAAAACTGAACACGGGAACGGGTGCTTCCGCGGCTTCACGTTGGCTGCCGGTTGCGCTGAGGTTTCCGAATGCGCGCGCGAAGCGAGCCACGGTAGGGGTCCACCGTGGACGCGGCGGCAAGCGGCTGAACACTCACATTGCTGCGATACAGAAAAACCGCACTGCTCACGGCAAGAAAGAACGCCTTGATCTGGGGCTATTTGTTTTCGCCGGGTTTCGATGCCGGAGGCATGAGCGCCGGGTTATAGAGTCCGGCGACATGGTGGGCAATTTTTCCGGGTGAGGAATGGGCAGCATCGAGATTGGTCAGGACCACGACTGTCAGCTTGTCGTCCACGTAGCGGGCGATGTAGGTGGTAAAGCCTTGCCAGGCGCCGCCGTGCTCAATGACCTTGTGGCCGTTCACCTGGTCGATGGCCCAGGCAAAGCCGTAATTCCCCTTATTCGGCTTGCCGTCGTTTAACTGCGCGACGGTCCACATCTGATCGAGGCTCGCCCGCTTCAAGAGTTTCTCCGTGTAAAGCGCGCCGTCCCACTTCGCCAGATCCAGGACATTGAAGTAGAGAGCTCCATCCGATGTGGAATCCATGGTCGGCGAGACCCACTCCTGATTCTTCAGTTCCCCTTTGACCAGCCGATATCCAGCCGAGCGGTTGGGAATGATATCCGCTTCGCTGATGATGCGCGTGCTGGTCATGCCCAGGGGCTTGAAGATGCGCTCTTGTAAGAAGTCCCCGTAAAATTCGCCCGTAACTTTGTGGATCAGGACGCCGAGCAGCACGTAATTCGTGTTGCGGTAGGCCCATTTTTCGCCGGGTTGAAAATCCAAAGGGAAGGTTTCAATGATTTTCACGAGCTCGTCTTCGGTGTAGTCGGCGCGCAGGTTGATGGGCCCGCCGGGCTTGGTCTTTTCGTCCGACTCGTATTCCGCCAAGCCCGAGGTGTGGCTGAGGAGATTCCGCACCTTGATCGGCCGCCAGCTTGCCGGCGACTCGGGAAAATACTTTGTGATGCCGTCGTCGAGCCCCACCTTTCCTTCTTCGACGAGCATCATCACTGCGGTCGCCGTGAATTGCTTGCCCACCGAGCCGGATTGAAAAATGCTCTCCGGCTTCGCGAGCGCGTTGAGTTCGACATTCGACAGGCCGTAGCCCTGCGCCTTGATGATCCGGCCCTCGCGGTAAACTCCCAGCGCGAGCCCCGGAATGTGTTCGCGTGCCATCTCAGCCGCGACGTAGTTGTCAACCAGTTTGGAAGGGCTCGTCTGGTCAGGGGCTGAATTCGTGAGCGCTGCGAAAACGTAGACAAAAACGAGGGCAGAGATTTGCTTCATTGGTAAGTCCTCTAGGCTCCTGGGTGGGCGAGGCCGGGATAGTAGCACAGTTCCACTTTTCAATACCACGTTTCGTTCCCGTGTCTTTTCGCCAGGGTTGTGAATGCGGGCGTTCTCACCCAATTCAGGGCTTCCGAAATCCGAAGGCGCGTACGGGATGGCGTTTTTTGACTTGTGCTGCTTAATCCCATAGAATTCTGGCATGCGGCCGACTCACCTGGGGGTAATCTTGACCATGATGCTCCCCTGCTTGGGCATCGCCGCGGAGAAGCCGCGTGCCGAAGAGGAGCTTGCGGAGGCGCGCAGGCAGGCAGGGGATCAGCACAAGAACATTTTCCTAATCTTCAGCGCTTCGTGGTGCGGACCCTGCAGGCAACTCGAAAGGTTTCTGGAAACTCCCCGGATTGAGACGATTGTGGAAAAACATTTCATTGTCGTCAACCTTGCCGTCGAAGAGAAGCTGGGAAAGAAACCAGAACTTGACACTCCTGGCGGTGAGAAGCTAATGGCTAAGCTGGGCGGGGGAAGCGGCTCCGTACCGTTTTTTGTCTTCCTGAGCTCAGAGGGAGAACCTCTCGTCAATTCCAATCGGCCTGCCAAAGGCATCGCTGGGGGCACGAACATCGGGTATCCGGCCGAACCGGAAGAGATCGATTGGTTCATGGCCATGCTCAAGAAAGGAGCGCCGGCCCTGACCGCTGAGGACGCTCGAGTGCTGGAGTCCTACCTTCGCAGCCCCTAAGCGACCTTTGCCCGCGGGAAGCCAGCAGCGAAGCCCCGAGCACGGATCGATGGCTCAATCGCTCAAAGTCCAAACATCCCTTTCCCCAGCCACTGCCCGCCGTCCACGACCATGACCTCACCGGTGATGAAGTCGGCGTAATCGGAAACCAGGTACGCGGCCGCATGCGCGATTTCGCGAGGCTCGCCGATGCGCCCGCGCGGAACGGTCTTCAGCATGGCGTCACGGATTTCGGGTGCCGCCCAAAGCTGCCCGGCCGCGCCCGAAGTTTCCACCGGGCCGGGCGAGATGGCGTTCGCGCGGATCTTGTAACGCGCCCACTCCACCGCGAGCGTTCTCGTCATCGCAACTACGCCGGCTTTGGCAGACGCGGAATGAATCGTCCCCGGCCCGCCCGTCCAGGCGTAGGCGGCGACAATGTTCAGTATGTTCCCGCCGCGGCCGCTCTTGATCATCACCTGGCCCGCCGCGCGCGAGCAGTAGAACGTCCCGTTCAGCACGAT
>QHZN01000223.1 GCA_003225365.1 Acidobacteriota bacterium | reverse complement strand
ACTGTCTGGCTGCCGCTCTACCACATCCTGGTCGCGCCGCTGGCGGCGAACGATTTCCTGTGGCGAACGGGACTGGGAGGAAGCCTGGTTTCGGCGCTGTTTTTCGCGCTGGCGGGCTGGATACTTTTTCGCTTTGCCTACGAAATGAGCGGCGCCTGGGCGGGGGCGGTGGCCCTGGCGGGATTCGTCGTTTGTCCGAGCATGGACTATATCGCGACTACGCCGCTCACCGAACCGATGGCGATTCTCTCAACGGTGCTAGTGGCCTACGGCCTGTATCGCTACAGCCGGAGCGGGCGCTTGGGGACGGTCGTTTGGACGGGCCTCGCGGCGTTTGCCGGTACACTCGCGCGCTACGACGGATGGTTCTTCCTGCCGTTCGCGACGGGTTTTGCGATTTGGGCCGGCCCAGGAAACTGGCGAAGACGAATCCTATCGGCGGGCCTGTTTGCCGCAATTGCGGGGCTCGGTCCCGCGCTCTGGCTCATCCACAACGTCTTGCGGTTCGGTAATCCGCTCGAATTCTACATTGGACCGGGTTCCGCTTTAGCGATCTATCAGCGGCAGATTGCGACATCGGGCTTCCGCTATCCAACCGACGGCAGTTTGGTCCTATCAGCGCTCTATTATCTGGCGGACTTGGTGGTGGTCGTCGGTCCCTGGGCGCTGGTGCTTTCGGTGTTTGGATTTGTGGCGTGGGGGGCGGTCCGCAGCGAGCGCGCGGGGAGCGCTTCCGCTCTGCTGCTTTGGGTGCCGTTCGTCTTCTACGTTCAGTCCATGGCGCACGCATCCGTGCCCATTTACGTTCCAATCCTTCCGCCCTTCTCGTACTACAACCTTCGCTACGGCCTGGAAGTGCTGCCCGCGCTGGCGGTGTTCCCAACTTTTCTTGTCGGACCGGGCATTACGGGCAAGCGACGGTTCGTGACCGGCGCCGTCGTTTTGGCACTGATTGCGGGGGAAGGGGCATTCATGGCGCGCGGCGGCGCGGAGTCCTTACCCATCGTGCGCGAAAGCATCCGCAACACGCCCTGCCGGGCCAAGCGCCAGCAGGCCCTGATCGCGCTCTTTCGCCGCGAGTACGACGGCCGCGAACTGTTGATGTCGCCCGGCGAGTGGCTATGCTTGAACCCGGCCATCGGCCTGCCGTTCCGCAAAACTTTATCGGAAACGAACACCGAATCTTGGATTAAACTCTCGTCGGGCGTCCCGACTGTCGTCGGATGGATTATCCGTGGCGTGGACGACCCGGTGGACCAGTTGATGCGAGCATATCCCGCTACGTTTCAGGACTTCCAGCTCGTCGAGCGGGACGCGTACCCGCAGGAGGGATGGGTGGAAGTCTATCGCCGGCGCGCTGCCGCGCCGCAATGATTATCATGACGAGAGCAATGAAGGTCCGGTTTGCAAAATTCCACGGTCTCGGGAACGATTTTCTGGTGGTCGGGGGGCGGGGCACGCCATGGCGGGCAGGCCTGCCGGCGTCGCTCGGGCCGTTCGCGCGCGCCATCACGGAGCGCCACACGGGGATCGGCGCCGACGGTCTGGTGATGATCATGCCGCCGCGCCGGCGCTCGAACGACGCTCGAGCGCGCTTCTTCAACGCCGACGGCGGCGAGGCCGAGATGTCTGGCAACGGCATCCGGTGCGCCGCGGCCGCTCTCCTCGGCGAACGGGGCTTGCGTGCTCAATCGGGCTCGAAGCCCGTGGTAAGGATCGAGACGGTCGTCGGGGTGAAGACACTACGGCGCATCGCGCAGGCCGGCCGCGGCTGGGTATTCGAGGTCGGAATGGGGGCGCCGATTCTCGATCCCGCGAAGATCCCCTTCCGAGCGGAAGGCTCTTCCACGCCTGTCGTCGGCTTCCCGCTCGGCACCGACCGCGGCCTGATCCCCGTCACCGTCACCTCTATGGGGAACCCTCACTGCACGGTCCTCGTCGCCGACTTCAAATCCATTGACTGGCCGCGGCTAGGGCGCGAAATCGAGCGCAACCCGCTCTTCCCACATCGCACCAATGTCGAATTCGTCAAAGTCGTTTCGAAGTCCGAGATTGAGGCTCGGTTTTGGGAGCGCGGGGTGGGCGAGACACTCTCTTCGGGCACAGGCTCGTGCGGCGCCGTTGTCGCCTGCATCTTGAACGGGCTTGTCCGCCGCAAGGTGCGCGTGCGAACGCTGGCCGGAAACCTCGATGTCCATTGGCCCGAAAGGGGCGAAGTGACACTCATCGGGCCGGTGGAGAAGATCGCCGAAGGCATCTACAGCCCTGTGCTGAGCGAAGCGAACGCAGGCTGACCCTTGTGCCGCTTCGGGAGGTGACTCTGTTTCCCCAAGACTCGCGCAGGCCACGGTTCGGCGTTCAAGGGAAAGATGCGCTGGCGGTGGCGGGCCTCTTCCGCTTGCGCCTGCGCCCCGATTGGAAGCGCCTTCCGGCCGTGGACTGGCTCTATCCGCTCGTCCCCGGCGTCTTCATCGCGACAAGCCTCTGGATGCTCGGCTACACACTTCGTCTGCGGCCGAAGGAGCCGCTGTGGGGAATCGCTACGATGGCCGCAGGGGGGATTTTTTACCGCCTCGTGTTGCCAAGACGCCCCACAGCAACTAGTGAGTCAGCGCAATGACGTCGTGGACGATGTCAACCACCAGAGCCGTGCGCCGGTCGTAGATGACGACGCTCGCACCGATGAAGCCGCGCGTGTAGTTCGGTGGCAGGGCAGGGAGGCGGCGCTCGAGTTCCTCCGGGAAGGGCACCAGTCGCTTTTGAAGCCCCGGCGGGAGCTTGCCATTGCGCTCCAATTGCTTTTCAAGCCCGGGCGGAAGGTTGCCGCCGCGCTTGGCAAGCCCGGGCGGAAGATTGCCCGACTGTCCGGTAAAATATTCGCGAATGACCTGCCGGTCGCGCGCGCGGAACGATGGCTTGCCGTGGTTCTGGTCGCGATCTTCGCCTTGGTCGTCCTCACGCTTGGCGCCCTTGCCATGGCCGTGGCCGTGCCCGTGAGCCTGGCCCTCCCCCTGCCAGCCTGGCGTTGCGAGCAGCAGGCCGGCCGACTTCGCTGATGAGGTTTGCGTGCCCATGAAACCGGCCACTGCGGCGGACACAAGACCCAGGAGAATCAACTTCAGCTTGTTCATGCCTCACCTCCTCCGGTTCGGAGATTCATTCTAGATGTTCGCACAATTCGCCTCGAAAAAAAACTTTCGTGCCATTTTTCCGCGGAGTGGGAAGGGGCGGAGCTGAGCAGGGTCGCGAATTCACTGAAACCCGCTCAACTCCGCCACATCACTGGAGGAACCAAGCCCCGACGGGGCTAACAGATATCCCGCCCCGTGGCCTGAGTTCAAAATTGCTAGAAGCTTAGTTTAAACGGTGGCTTTAGGCAATCGGGCGAATACCCGCGCAGAACCGGGGAAACACCTTATGGGCGTACGCCATTCTCGCTAGGATGGCTGTGAAAACCATGAACGGCAGGTCAACCTTTCGGTGGAGCGGCTGGCTGCAATCTGCCTGCGGCTCCTCGAAATGATATCGTGGGGGGCATCAGCATGCTAAAGCAAATTGTAGGGGCCGTGCGATTCTCCGCCCTTGGGCGACGAGGGCGCAGCGGAGCGAAGCTGGCCCATTGGCTGAGGTGTCGAAAGGCCCGGCGAGCTGCCGAGGATTCGACGCGCGAAGCTGCCGATGCGCTGGCGCTCGATCTGGCAGTGCCGGACCGCGATGACGTAGGGTGTGAAGAGGAAGGGCGCGGCAGCGAGCGTCAGGATTGCGGTCTTGACCCGCGTCCAGGCGGGGAATTCGCCGTTGCCGAATGAAAACACAGTTGGGTAATGGCGAAGGACGACGCCGTAGATGTCGGCGGCAAGCGAAAGGTGGTTCGAGTGAGCGCCGAATATGCGGCAGCGGCCGCTGCGGATGTCGGCGAAGAACTCTTCAGGAGTTGAAGCCTCGCTCGCAGTGTAGGTCCGTCCGATGCGGCGCAGCGTATGGGCGTCACTGCCCGCGATCCGCCCGAACGGGCGGCCGCCCTTCGACTCTGGCTCAGGGCGGTGAGCGATGGTCGAACCGCGCGAGCGCTCTTCGAGCAGGCGTACGATGAAGGAATTGTGCTCGCGCTGCTGCGAGCCGTTGCGAACTTCGAAGACGTCAAAAAGCCCCGCCATGTGCTCGATAAATTCTCGGACGCGCGCCGAATCCGAAAAGCCATGAAAAAAATGATTGAGGACGTAGACAAGGCCTTCGGCGCGGAGGTAGGCCACGAGCGTGTCGCCGTCGCGGCGCAGATGCTGAATTTCGCGATGCTGTGCTTCCGTCAGGCCATAGATGCCGACGTGGACCTCGTGCCCGAAGCGCGGAAAAAACGCCGTCGCTTCTTCACCCATGATGAAATCGGGCAAGGGGCCGAGGCGGTCAAGGAGCTCCAGGCAGCCGTCAATTGAGTCGTGGTCGGTGATGGTGACCAGGTCCATGCCGCGGCGCTTCGCCGTCCGGTAAACGTCGAGCGGGCGGGAATAGCAATCCCGGCAGCGCAGGAATCTCAAATGCTTCGCCTGGCCGGAGTGCCGCGTGTGGCAGTGCATGTCCGCTTTGAAGAGCTTCCGCTGAGGCGGAAGCTCCGAAAGTTGTTCCTGTTTCACAAGATGCTATATTAAAAAGCCCGGACGGCAACGCGCAAGGGGTTTTTCGAACGCGAATCCATATTATGACCCCCGCCTGTGGCCATTACGCCGCCCCACCACCGACTCCTTCGGTCTTCGGACGCCAGTGCGGCCATTTACTGCGTCTCCTGACAGGGCTGGCCATCATTCTCATAGCGCCGAGCGTAGGGAACGCTGCGAAACCGGCAATGAGCTATGTCCTCGACCTGCGCCAGCCGCGGACACACCTCATACAGGTCACCTGGACAGTCCCCGAGGCCGCGCCGTCCACCGAAATCCAATTCCCGGCTTGGAATGCCACTTATCAGATCCGCGATTTCGTTCGCCACGTTCAAGACCTCACAGCGACCTGCGACGGCAAACCCGTCCAGCTCGCGCGCGTTGACGTCGATACTTGGCACAGCGGGCAGGAGCCTTGCACGAGCCTGGAGATTCACTACGCGGTCTTCGCGAACGAAGAGGGGCCGTTCGGCAGCGCGTTCGACGAAACCCACGCCTTCATGAATTTTGCCATGGTGCTCTTTTATCTGCCCCAGGAGCGTGGACGTGCTTGCCGATTGAAAATCCTTTTGCGCGAGGGCTGGAAGCTGGCCTCCGTGCTCGGCGAGCCCGACGCCGCGGGTGAGGTCGACGCCGCCGACTACGATGAGCTCGCGGATGCTCCCGCTGAGGCCGGGACCTTTCAAGAATACGATTACGAACAGGGAGGAAAGGGCGGGAAGAGAGCCGCATACCGCATCATCGTGCACGCCGACCCCACCGTCTATTCGCCCGACCGGCTGCTCGACTCGGTCGAAAAAATCACGGCTGCCGAAACCGCCTTGATGGACGATCTGCCGTTCACCCACTACACTTTTATCCTGCATTTTGCTGGGCGCGGAGGCGGCGGCATGGAGCACGCCAACGGGACCGCCATCACGGTCAGAGCGTCGGATTTGCAAAAGCGCTGGGAGGGATTTGAGTCCGTCGTGGCGCACGAGTTCTTTCACGCCTGGAATGTCAAGCGGATTCGGCCGCAGGCGCTCGAGCCCGTGGACTACGTCCACGGTAACGACACGCGCGACTTGTGGTTCTCCGAAGGCGTGACGAGCACTTACGGCGACTATACGATGCTGCGCGCTGGCCTGATTGACCGCCCAAGTTTCTACCAGCGGCTGGCGGGGCATATTCGCGACCTTCAGAGCCGCCCGGCACGCCTGACTCAAAGCCTGGAAATTTCCGGCCGCGAGGCGTGGCTGGAAAAGTACCCCGACTATTGGCGCCCGGAGCGGAGCATTTCCTATTACAACAAAGGCGAGCTGGTCGGGTTCCTGCTCGACCTCGCCCTTCGCCACGCGACCCACAGCCGCGCGAGCCTCGACGACGTCATGCGCCGCCTCAATTCCGACTTCGCACGGCGGCATCGGTTTTTTACCCAGCGGAACCTCGTGAGCGTGATCCATGACGTGGCTCCGGAATTTGAAAGCATGGACCGGTTCTTCGCAGACTACCTCACGGGCACTCGCGAGTTCGACTACGACACATACTTCGGCTATGCGGGCCTCGGCCTCATCCGGTCATCGGTTGCGGAGGCCACGCTTGGCTTCGAAATCGTCAGCCGGCAGACGGGCGGGGAAGTGACCGTCGAGTCCGTGGACGCCAACTCGAGCGCGGCGGACGCCGGCCTTCAGCCGGGCGACGTGCTGGTCGAGATGGATGGCGTGCCGTTGAATTTCCCGCCTCAAGTGGACGGGCGGAAGCCAGGGACACGCGTTGAATTCACCCTCCACCGGGGCGGCCAGACGCGGAAGATAAAATTCGACCTCAGCGAGACGCGCGCGTCCGCTTACCGCCTTGAGGAGATTCCCGGCGCCACGGCCGACGAGCGCCGCTTTCGCGATGATTGGCTTTCCGGCAAAACCGAGCCATGAATTGTGGAGAGTGAATTCTGAATTGTTTCTCCTGACTTCTAGCTTCTGCCTTCTGAGTTCCTGTTCATGCTCCGCTCCATCTTCGTCATCTCGGTCACGATGGCGTATATCCTTCTCGCGGGGCCGCCGATGCTGGTCTATTCGCTGATGACCGGTTGCACGCGGGCGCTTTATCGCGTGGGAATGACGGGCGCGAGGATGGCGTTGTGGCTCGCAGGTGTTCGAGTGGAAGTGCGGGGGCGCGAGAAAATTCCCGCCGGCGAAGCCCTAGTCTTCATGCCCAACCACCAGAGCAACGTCGACCCGCCCGCGGTTATCATTCAACTGCCGATGGTGCTGGGCCTGGCGAAAAAGGAATTTTTCCGCGTGCCGGTGCTCGGCCGGGCGATGCGATTGCACGGCTTCATCCCGGTCAGTCGCCGAAAGAACCGCGAAGAGGCAATCCACGCAGTGGAACAAGCCGTGATGGCGCTCAAGGGCGGGCATCCCTTTCTCGCCTATCCGGAAGGCACGCGTAGTCCCGACGGCCGCTTGCAGCCCTTCAAAAAGGGCGTCTTCATGATGGCGATCAAAGCCGGTGCGCCCATCGTTCCCATCTCCGTTTCCGGCGCGAACAAAATCATGCGCAAAGGCGAGGTGGCCATGCGCCCGGGCCGCATCCGCCTCACCTTCCACGACCCCGTTCCCACCGCCGGGCTGGGTCCTGAATCCCGCGAAAAGGTCATGGAGCAGGTGAGGCAGGCGATTCTTTCCGGCCTCGCCCCGGAGGAGTGGCCGTTGGATGTCCAAGCGAACGGAAAACCGATTCGCGCCGCATCAAGAACTTGACCTTTTCGATTTCCGCGTAAATCCTGTTGCGCGCGTCTATCCTCATACCTAGAATTACATCCACGAGGGCGCGTGCGGCCCTTTCCTGCGAGGCTTCGGAGTGATCGGCCAAACGGTTTCACATTTCCGCATTCTCGCAAAGCTCGGCCGCGGCGGCATGGGAGAGGTATATAAGGCCGAAGACCTCACTCTTGGCCGGCTGGTGGCGCTAAAGTTCCTGTTTGTAGCGGGGGTCTCCGACCGCCGGGCGGCGATGGGGACATCGCCGCTACAGCCCGACCCCGCTGCGCTCGAGCGCTTCAAACGCGAAGCCTTGGCCGCAGCGGCTCTCGACCACCCGAACATCTGCACGATTTACGAGGTCGGCGAGCACGAAGGCCAGCCCTTCATCGCCATGCAGTTGCTGGAAGGCGAGACCCTGCGCGAGCGGCTGGCTGTAGGGGCGGGCGGCGCGCGCCCATCTGTCGAGGGCGAACGCCGTTCGCCCCTACCAATGGACACGCTGTTCGACTTGGCAATCCAAATTGCAGACGCCCTCGACGCCGCGCACACGAAGGGGATCATCCATCGGGACATCAAACCGGCGAATCTCTTCATCACCACGCGCGGGCAAGCAAAGATTTTGGACTTTGGGTTGGCGAAGCTGTTGCCTGTAGGGGCGAGTTTCAAACCCGCCCCTACCGGGCCTGGCGGTGATATCGCTTCGGAAATCCCCACCGCGACCATCGAGCCCGAAAACCTGACTTCACCCGGCACAACGATGGGCACGGTCGCTTACATGTCGCCCGAACAAGTTCGCGCCGAAAAGCTCGACGCGCGCTCGGACCTGTTCAGTTTCGGCGTGGTGCTTTTCGAAATGGCGACGGGCCGCCTCGCATTTGCGGGGTCGACTGCGGGCGTAATCTTCAATGCCATCCTAAGCCTCGAGCCGACGCCGTTGTCCCAGTTGAATCCCGGAATCCCGCCGAAGCTCGAGGAAATGATCTCGAAGGCGCTTGAGAAAGACCGCGAGGTCCGATATCAGCACGCTTCTGACTTGCGCGCCGACTTAAAACGCCTCCAGCGGCAGATCCAGGCGGGCCAGCCCACAGGTGTGATCATTTCTCCACAAGCCGGCATGCCCGCTCCGGCGGCGACCACGGCGGCTCCGGGAGTTGCGCCGGCCGCCGGCCCGGCGTCCGACTCTGCCATCGTCGCCGCCGTAGTTAGTCGGCACAAAAAGACCCTCGTCGCTGGGGCTATTGCGCTTGCCGCCCTGATTTTCGGCGCGGGCTATGCCATCTATCGGCTGGTGGAAAGGGACAGGCGCGCGCCTTCAACCGAAGCGATGAAAATCACGCCGCTAACTTCGAGCGGTAAGGCTATGAACGCCGCGATCTCGCCGGACGGGAGATACGTCGTGAATGGGGAAGAGGATGCGGGGCAGGCAACCCTTTGGCTCTACCAAGTCGCTACCGGCAGCCACACGCAAATTGTCCCCCCTGCACCGGTTAGGGGCATGGGGCTAACCATATCGAACGACGGCAATTACGTTTATTACGCCCGGTCTGACGCGGGTCACCCGGAAGGCGAACTCTTCAAGCTGCCCGTTCTCGGTGGAACTCCGAAGAAACTACTCGAACATCTGGATACCTCTGTGACCCTTTCTCCAGACGGTAAGCGCTTGGCATTCGGGCGGCAACTTACGGAGCGAGGCGCGGACGCTATTATTGTGGCCAACGAGGATGGCAGCGGGGCAAAGCCGCTTCACATTTGGAAGCAGCCGGAATCCCTCGCCGGCACACCCGCCTGGTCACCCGACGGGAAATGGATCGCGACACCCGGCCAGACCACTTCGCCCGCCGTTGTCCAGAGCCTCCTGGCGGTTGATGCGACAACTGGCGCGGAAACACCCGTTGGAACTCATCGCTGGGCTGGGATTAGGCGCCCTGCGTGGCTTCCTGGCGGAAACGCTCTGGTAATGGCCGCCGCCGAACTGGCTACCCCTAATCAATTCCAAATCTATGAGGTCTCCTTTCCAGGCGGAGAAGTCCGTAGAATCACCAACGACCTGAATTCCTATCACGGTATGGGAGTAACCGCCGATGGCACTTCCCTGGTGACCGTCGAGGATGAGTTTGAGGCCAAGCTCTGGGTATCCGGCACGGGAGGAAATGCGGACTACCAGGAACTTGCCGTCCCGGGAAAACGCAACGGTATGGATGGCCTTTTCTGGTCTGGGGACAATCAAGTCATTTACACGTTCGTCTCCGGGGGCAGCGAGGAGCTCCTGAGCGTCGGAGCGACCGGGAATGGTCAAAAGCAGCTTATGGCCATGAGCGGGGAGGCCGCTGAGGATGGGGACTTCGCCCCTTGCGGAGATGGCCGGCACATGGTGGCCCGATCGGCCCGCGCGCAAGGACTTAACAGCTGGAGATTCGACGCTGACTGGTCAAACCCCATGCAGCTCACCAAGGGCAATCTGGACGTGAATCCGAATTGCTCCGGAGACGGCAAATGGGTGGTTTACCAGTCTCTTCAGACCGGCAACTGGACGATATGTAAGGTTTCGATTAACGGGGGCCAACCAGTGCAGCTGACAAAAGGCGACTCATACTTCCCGACCATTTCACCCGATAGCAAATGGATAGCCTTCACGTCCCAGCCCGACCCCCGAAAGTCCCCTACGCTTGCCATCATGGCTTTCGATGGCGGTCCGCCGGAAGAGACATTCGAATTGCCGGACACCGCCGACCCGTCTACTGCGCACTGGACTCCGGACGGGCGCTCGTTGACCTTCATTGATGGCCGCAAAGGCGTGGGCAACCTTTGGAACCAGCCAGTGAGCGGTGGCCCGCCCAAACAAATAACGAACTTCAAGTCGGAACTAATCTTCAACTTCGCCTGGTCGCGCGACGGCCGCTTGGCGCTTTCCCGCGGCACCAAATCCCACGACGTCATCATGATCAGCAACTTCAAAAGCCGAGACTGAGCTTAAGGTCATTCCCGCCCCGTGTCGTTCCCGCGAAAGCGGGAACCCAGGGGGTAAACTCCAGCGGGCATCCAGACCCCCGCTTCCACGGGGGTGACAATGTGAAGTCCGCGGGGGTGACGATCGAAGGTTCGGCGGAGGTGACAATCGAAAGCTCGCCAAATGCGCCCCGACATCCAGTCACGTCGGAACTCGCGAGCCTGCTAGGCCTTCTCGCGCTCCGAAAAGAACTTCTGAATCCTGCGATACGCGCCAAACATTTCTGGCAGGCGCGGATAAATCGCCGCGCATTTGAGCCACAAGGCGTTATCCATCGCGGGGTAGCCCGAAACCACTTTCCCGGCGGGGACGTCGCTTGGCACGCCCGACTGCGACGAGACGACGACGTTATCGCCGATGGTCAAATGCCCCGCCAACCCCACTTGCCCGGCGAGGACGACGTTTTTCCCCACCTTCGAGCTTCCCGCCAAGCCCACTTGCCCGCAGAGCAATGTATTTTCGCCCACGTCCGAGGCGTGCCCGACCTGCACGAGGTTGTCCACCTTGGCGCCCCTCCGGAGACGCGTTTCGCCCACCGTGGCGCGGTCAATGCAGGAGTTGGCCTGAATTTCCACGTTGTCTTCGACCACCGCCGTCCCGGCTTGCATGATCTTGTAATACGACCCATCGGATTGCTTCGCGAAGCCAAAACCGTCCGAGCCAACTACCGCGCCGTTTTGGAGAATGACGTCGTCCCCAACGGTCACGTTTTCGCGCACCACAGCATGAGAATGAGCGAAGAACCGGTCGCCGATTTTCGCGCCGTGATAGATCACCACGAAACTCTTGAGCACGCAGTCGTCCCCGATGGCTGCGCCTTCTTCGATGACCACGTAGGGGCCGATCGAGGGCCGGCGCCCGATTTTGGCGTCCGGAGCGATGACCGCAGTGGGATGAATTCCAGGGCATGGCTTGGCTGGCGGGGAGAAAATTTCGAGCGCCTTGGCGAAGGCCAGGTAGGGGTTCTCGGAGCGCAACAGCGCCCGGCCTGGCGCTTCGTCCTTCGGTGAAACGATAACGGCGCCCGCGCGCGTGGTGCGGAGTTTCCGGCGATACTTGGGATTGGAAAGAAACGCCACCTCGCTCGGCCCGGCTTCGTCGAGCCCCGCGACTCCCGTGATTTCGAGCTGTTCCGGGCCCTCGAGTTCTGCGCTCAGCCGCGCTGCCAACTCAATCAGTTTCATGGTGTCACTCCTGTCAGGCCGGCCGCTGCCCGATCGGCACACAAATCCTTGCCGGCGACTAAAACGCAGCCATTATACGTGCGGGGAGGGTTCTCGTGTCGAGGGTCCGGGGCGGCGAGGGCGCATCCCGATCCATCGGGACGCCCCTACCCGACCCCGAAGGGTTCGCCTTTCGCCTGGCGGGTCGACGTAGCGCGGGCGTCCCGCCCGCATGCGGGCGAGAGGCCCGCGCTACATCTGTCCTTCGTCGGCCGAAGGGCCGTAAAGGGCCGGAACTGGCACGCCGTTGAGCCCCAGATAGACGCCGAGTTGCGCGCGGTAATGGATCAGGTGATTCATCGTAGTGCGGAGGACGGTTATGCGCGGCAAGGTGAAGATGGTTTTCCCCCCGGAAAGTAACGACCAGGTTTTCTTCAAGTGCTCGTCGCTCGAGCCGGTGATGGCCTTCCGGGCCGAGAAAACATTTCTGTCGAAAAGTTCCAGGAGCTCCTGCCGCGATTTCGGTAGAGGCGGAGGCTGAGGCTGATACGGCTCGCCCGGCGGGGCGAAATCCAGAGAATCCTTCTCGATTGTGATCGTTGACCAGCCCGCTAAGTCGGCCACGAGCCGCGCCAGCCGGCCCAGGGTCATGGACTTTTCGTGGGGCTTCCAATCGGATTTCTCCACGGGGACGCGCTCCAGAGTATTCCTCGTGTTGGCCATTTCCTGGTCAAAATCCGTCAGCACAGTCTCACCTAAAGCCATGAGCTCCTCCGCTCAGCAAGATGACGCGCGGCGAGGATTCCAACACGAGGCGCGTGGTAAGTCAAGGACATTATTCGCTTTTTGTTCGCTCATTTCCAATCAATGCCGGTTTCTCTTGCTGTCCCGCCGGAGCGATGAGGGTTTGGAACCACTTGACCGGTTCCGTCGCCAGTGGTGCGATTTGCTGTCCCCTTACGGTACCAAAGTAACGGTACTTGAGTGACGTTGTACTGGGGGTTGAGGTCGTCTAATCTGGGGCAGTGAATTTCGACAGAGCCCTTGCATGCGCATCGCATTCGAGCTAAACTTCTTGGGTTCGGGTAGGTGGACTTAATGACCACGATAAACTTTCTGCGCGCCGGCGTACGAGTTCCTCTGGAACTTCCCGTGGAGGTTCGCTGGAGGGGCCGCCGCGGTAAGAAGCAACACGCGCAGGGGAAAACGGTCACCATCAGCGGGAACGGGTTCTACGTCATTCTCCCCACGCGGCTGGCCCAAGAGACGCCGATTGATTTCACCGTGGACCTTCCCGTGGAGGTGACCCGCGTCCCCATGAAGCTCGCGGGGCAAGGGCGCGTGGTGCGCCACAAGCTTTCGAGGGCGAAGACCGGGGTCGCGGCGATCATTGACGACTACCATTTCCTGCTTACGGCTCCCGAAGCCTGAGCGCGGTCGGAAAAGCGATCGCATTAGCTGGCCGTAGCGCGGCGATCTCCGATAGCTGGAGTCTGATGGTCCGATTCGGGTCGGGCCTGAAATCGGACTTGGCCGAGCATTCCACCTAACCCTTAAAGAAGCAAATCAAGCTGCATGTGGCGAACGCCGATGCGCTGGGGCGATCGGAGTCGCTACGAGGGACCAGCGGGTGACCGACCGCCCGCGCTGCCAATGGGACGCCAGCCGAACAAGAGGATCCGAATCCTGATTGCCGAACGGGAAGGGGTCTTCCGCCTGGGGCTGAAAAAACTCTTCGCCGTCGAAGACGACCTGCGCGTGGTCGCACAGGCGGAAAACGCCGCTCAAGTCGTCGGGCTGGCGGAAAAGTTCAATCCTGATTTGTTCTTCATCCAAGCCGAAATCGCGGACGAGGAACTTGGAAACCTGCTGCGCAAACTGCGCAAGGGGACACGCCCGGGGCGAATCCTCATCACCACATCCCTTCCGCCGGCCGACGACGGCATGGAGTACATCAAGCGCGGAGCTTCCGGGGTTGTGCCGAAAACCGCCGATCCGGAAACCTTCGTCAAGAGCGCGCGAAAGGTGGCGCAGGGCGAGCTGTGGCTCTCCAAGGTCCCATCAAGCCCCCCAGCTGCTGATACAGCTTCTCCCCCCGTACCCCTGCGGCCTGCTGACACGTTGACCCGCCGGGAGAAGTCGGTCATCAGTTGTCTGATGCAAGGCTGGCGGAATCGCGAAATCGCACGACAGCTTACGATCACCGAACAGACCGTCAAAAACCACCTGCGAACTATTTACGACAAAGTGGGCGTTTCCGACCGGCTGGAACTGGTGCTCTACTCCATCCATCATCGGCTCGAACTGCCTCCCCCTCCGGCCACCGCAGCCTAGGCTGGGAAATCCTTGTCAGAGTTGTCTCGCCTTTTGCTCTAAGTGAAGCGGATAGCCCGGGCGGTGTTCGTCCGGAAACTGCGCGCGCTCTCAGAAGAGGCTGATCTGCCGCGAGAGCGTCTCGGGTTTGGCCTCCTTGGAGGAGGCGGAGGGCGGGTTGCGTCGAGAGCCGTTCGAAATCACTCCCAGGACTTCGAGCGATGCCAGGGCGCTGCGAGGCACGAAGATCTTGAGATTGTTCGAGTTAACATCGGGGAGGGCAACGCTGTAACCCCGCGAGTCAAGCTCCAGGAGGTTTTCCGATATCAGACCGTCCAGGACTTCCGCGTCCTTGAAACCCATTCTTATCCAAAGACCGTTCAAGCGCGGGCGCGACTTGAAAACCTTGCGCTCTTGGTGCGCGGGCAGGCCGTCAAACTCGCGGACGAAATAAACCCCTTTGATTTGATCGATAGGAAGCGAAACAAGGTGCCCCTCAAGATCAAGGAGCTCGATGCTTTCTGCGGTAAGGAATTCGCTTGGCTCGACGAATCCCTTCACAAGTCCCTTATCCAGTTTTCGGACGACCACCTTCTTATGAGTGGAAGGGTGCAACTGGCTCACCTTGGAAATCTAGTGTCGGAACTATCTGAAAAAACCTGTTTTGCTACGCCGACTTTCTTGTGCTAGTATAGGCTTCGGAATGGCCCTGTCAAGTATTTCAAAGTCAGTTGTGAGTTCTGATTTTGAGACAAGCAGCTAACCTTCTGAAAAGGAAAAAGTTAGTTCCGCAAATGGACGGCCCGGAGGCGGCCTGCAGGGGGGTCTTGCCAATCTCCATCGGCTCGCCGGGCGGTCCCCATCATCACCCAAGAGTGGTATCCCCGGGAGGTTTGCTTGTGCACTGAGATCATTTCCCTTGTGGAGAGGCGCCCTCGAGGCGCAACGCCGAGGTCAAGATTGTCGTCCCGCGACTGCGGGATCGAAGCCTTCCTAAGTTTTGCGCGCGTGGAAAAGGGGCTGGCGGAAAATTCCATCGAAAGTTATCGCCGCGACCTGGTGGGTCTCGCGACGCACCTCGCCCGCCTCCGCAAGCCCGTCGAAAAGGTTCAGAAAGAGGACGTGCGGCGCTTCCTCGAAACCCTGTACGCGCGCGGTTTGAGCGCCCGATCGGTGGCGCGGCATCTGGCCGCCGTGCGGAATTTTTTCCGTTTCATGGCGCGAGAAAGAAGGATACCTTCGGACCCCACAGCGGAGATTCAGTCGCCGGAAATCGGCCGGAGCCTGCCAAAGTATTTGACCGCGGCTGAAATCGAGGCGCTGCTCGGAGCCCCGAACACTTCGAACCCCGCGGGGGCGCGCGACAAGGCAATGCTCGAGCTGCTCTACGCCACCGGACTGCGGGTTTCGGAGCTGGTCGGTTTAAGCGTCGAGGACCTCGACTTCAACTTGGGGGTGCTGAGGTGCCGAGGCAAGGGGAACAAGGAGCGGCTGGTGCCGGTGGGGAAATCCGCGCTGAGGGTCGTGGAAATTTACGCCCGCGAGGCACGGACGAAATTGCTTCGAGGGAAATGCGTTGGGAGCTTATTCGTCAACCATTCGGGCCGTACGCTGACGCGCGTGGGCTTCTGGAAGATCCTCCGTGGCTACGGCCGGGCAGCCGGGATTCGGACGCCGCTGACTCCGCATTTGGTGCGGCACTCGTTCGCCACCCACCTGCTCGAACGGGGCGCGGATTTGAGGTCCATTCAGTTGATGCTCGGGCACAGCGATATTTCGACGACGCAGATTTACACGCACGTCATGAAAGAACGGTTGAAACAGGTTTACCACGAGCATCATCCGAGGGCGTGAAAAGGCAGGTGCCAGGTGTCTGGTGTCAGGGAAGGAGAAAGCGAGGGGGCTTTCAGGGTCGCAACTGATAGACCCTGGTCTGACACCTGGCCCCTGTCACCGGACACCTGAACACTAATGAGCGACTACAACTTTCTGATGGAAAGCCGGCTTTCGCCCGAGCAGTATCAGGTGCTCACGCACGTCAGCCGGATGGCCGTCGAGCAGGGCCTCAACATTTACTTGGTGGGCGGAGCAGTGCGGGACCTGACCTACGGCTTTGAGATGGTCCACGACCTGGACTTCGCCGTGGAAGGGAATCCTCAGCGAATCATCCGCATGCTCGAGGCTGGCCAAGCCCTGGCGGATTCGCCGCTAGCGCCCCGAGCCGCCGAAAGCCCCAGCATTCCCCAAGTGGCTTTCCTTAATTTCGACCCTCGGACGAACTCCGCGGAAATTCAGTTCAGGAACGGTGTGCGCGCCGAAATCGCGATGACCCGCACGGAGGTTTACCGGCGGCCGGGGAAGCGGCCGGAAGTCGCTCCCGCCATGATTTTCGACGACCTGAGGCGCCGCGATTTTTCCGTCAACGCCATGGCAGTTTCGCTCCATCCGAACTCGCGCGGCCTCTTGCTCGACCCGACCAACGGTGTGGCGGACATCGAACGGCGCGAGCTGCGTGTCCTGCACAGCCGCAGCTTTTCCGAAGACCCGATTCGCATCTACCGGCTCTTGCGCCTCGGCGCGCGCCTCGGCTTCAAGCCGGCTGAAAGAACCGCAAATTTCCTGGCCTCGGCGATCGCGGAAAAGCTTTGGGCGAAGCTGGATCCCGTTCGGCAGGGCAGGGAACTTCAGGCCATTTTGCGCGAGAATGATCCGGCAAAAACTCTGAGAATTCTCTCGAACCGGGGCCTCGCCGCCGGCCTCGACCGGAAACTCGCTCCGGCGCGCATCCCTTACGAGCGCTTCGCGCGCATCCGAGATTTGGCTCGGACCGTCTCGGGCTCCGATCCATTCTTGCTGAATTTTCACAACGCCGTCTCGGGCCTCTCGCGCGCGCATCAGCGAAGGTTGGCGAAAAAGGCTGTTGGTAATCGCAAACCGGTCCAAACGGTCTTGAATTTGGACCGGGAGGCGCGCAAGCTCGCTCGCGTGCTCGCCAGCACTCGCGTCGGCCTGCCGAGCCGGGCCTTCAAGCTGCTGGCCGGACAGCCGCCCACGCTGCTGCTGTTTTTGCTCGTCCATTACCCGAACCCCCAGATTCAAAAACGCACCAAGGATTTTCTCCACAAATACGCGCTCGTGCGCACCCGACTGCCCCGAGCAGAATTCCTCGCCATGGGAGCAAAGCCAGGTCCAAAGTTCGAAAAGATCCTCGAACAGTTGTTCTTTGACCAGATTGATGGCAAGATCCGCACGCCCCAACAACTGGCCAAGGAATTCCGCAAACTCGCCGGCATCCCCGAACCCAAACCGCCGAAGCCCCAGAAGCTTTCCAAGAAGGTGAAGACCCCAAAGCCCGCCAAAACCGCAAAGGCTTTGCAGGCCAAGCCCGCGGAACCTCCGAAATTCCCCAAGGCGATTTCAGCCAAGTCTGTCGGGCCTGCGAAACCCCCGAAACCGGCGAACGCTAGGCCGGCAAAGCCCGCCAAGTCGGCGAAAATGGTCACGCCAAAAAAGGCGGCCCCAACCGCAAAACGAAAAAAGAACAAGAAAAAGTAGCCTGGAGATTGCGTTTCTGGAAACAGTGAGTAGAGCAGCCGCACAGAAAATATACGGATGTGCCGGCTACCGCCAACGGAAAATCATCGTGTTTTGTTGCCGTTGCCTTCCAGTCCCTGAATGGAGCGGTCCATTGGGTCGAAAAGCTTCCCCAACTTCGACTCCTTTGCCTCCATCCGTTCGACCAGACGGATTTCGGCTTGGGCGAGGCGGCCTACCAGATCCGTTACGGCCGCGATTTGCTCGTCGTGCTTTTGGGCTGACGCTGTTAGTTGCGCCTGGTGCTCGATGATGAATTGGACGGTTTTCTCGATATCCATGGCAGTGAGTATAGCGCGCAAAGAGCGGCCGGCGAGGTTTTTTCCCTGAGAGCTTTGCGTGGGGCCGAAGTTCTGACTTTACGAAGCGTCGCGAGCGTTCTCCCGAAGGATTCCGGTCGTGGTAAAATGCCCTGCCATGGCTTCCAGCAACTTTGTTCACCTGCACCTGCACACGGATTACTCGCTTCTCGACGGTGCCTGCGACGTCCCGAAAGTGATGGAGCGCGCGGCGGAGCTCAAGATGCCCGCTGTCGCCGTAACCGACCACGGGAACCTGTTTGCCGCAGTCAAATTCTATGACGAGGCCCTCAACCGGGGCGTCAAGCCCATCATTGGGTGCGAGACATACGTCGCATCGACCAACCGCTTCGACCGCTCGCCGGACTCGGACCGCCCCAACCACTTGGTGCTCCTGTGCGAAAACGAGCGCGGCTATTCGAATTTGGTGAAACTGGCCTCGGCGGCCTACGTCGAGGGCTATTACTACAAGCCGCGCATCGACAAAGACCTGCTGGCCCGGCATGCGGACGGGCTCATCGGGCTTTCCGCCTGCCTGCGAGGCGAGGTCGCTCAAGCGCTATCCGCCGAGCGCTATGAAACGGCGCGGCAGTCCGCATACGACTTGCGGGACATCTTCGGCAAGGGCAACTTTTATCTGGAAATCCAGGACCAGGGCATCGCCCAAGAACGCAAAATCAATCCCCAGCTCGTGCGCCTGGCGCGCGAGACCGGAATTCCACTGGTCGCGACGAACGACTGTCACTACCTCAGCCAAACCGACTCCCGCGCGCAGGAAGTCTTAATGTGCATCCAGACGGGGAAGACGTTAAGCGACCCCGCGCACATGAAGTTTCCGACCGACCAGTTCTATTTCAAGAGCTACGAAGAGATGGCGGCGGTCTTCGGCGAGATTCCGGAGGCGCTCGAGCGCACGCTCGAGATCGCCGAACGCGCCAACGTGCATCTGGAAAAGAAGCAAAACGTCTTTCCACACTTCGAGGTGCCGGCGGGCGAGACGCTCGAAAGCTTTTTTGAGAGGGTGACGCGCGAAGGTTTCGCCCTTCGGCGCGAAAAGCTGGAACGGCTGCGCGGGGAAGGGCGCCTGCGCCATGGACTGGAGGAGTACGAAGAGCGCCTGACGCGGGAAATCGAGCTCATCAAGCAGATGCGCTACGCGGGTTATTTCCTGATCGTGTGGGATTTTATTCGATTCGCGCGCGAGAGCTGCATTCCCGTGGGCCCGGGCCGGGGGTCGGCGGCCGGCAGCTTGGTCTCTTACTCGCTCCATATCACCGACATTGATCCGTTGCAGAGCGGCCTTTTCTTCGAGCGCTTCCTTAATCCCGAGCGCATCAGCTTCCCCGATATTGACATTGATTTCTGCATGCGGCGGCGCGGCGAGGTGATCAACTACGTCACGGAAAAATACGGCCGTGAAAACGTCAGCCAGATCATCACTTTCGGGACCATGGGGGCCAAGGCCGTTCTGCGCGACGCCGGACGCGTCCTCGACATGCCTTTCGCCGAAGTGGACCGCATCGCGAAGCTCGTCCCGAACGTCTTGAACATCAAGCTCGCCGAGGCGCTAAAGCAATCGCCGGAATTCGGGCAGTTGCGCGACAAGGAGCCGCGCGTCCGCGAGCTGGTGGAAATCGCGCTGCGCCTGGAGGGTCTGGCGCGCCACGCCTCCACGCACGCCGCGGGCGTGGTCATTTCCCCGACACCCCTCCAGGAAGTGGTTCCGCTTTACAAAAGCAGCAGAGACGAAATCACAACCCAGTATTCGATGGAAGACCTGGAGAAGATTGGCCTCTTGAAGATGGACTTCCTGGGCTTGGGGACCCTCACAGTCTCTACCGGCCCGGGCCCATTCAGGGCGGCATGATCGACGATTTCATCGCTCGCAAGCTCGGACGCAAACGCGTCGAATACGACCTGCCCGAACTGGAAAAAATCCTCGAAGAAACCTACGGCGTGATTGTCTATCAGGAACACGTGATGCAGATTGCCGCGAGTGCCGCGGGGTTTACGCTCGGAGAAGCCGACGTGCTGCGCCGCGCCATGGGCAAGAAGAAACCCGAAGAAATGGTCGCCATGCGGGAGAAGTTCCTGGCGGGAGCGCGCCAACGCGGCGTCCCGGCGCGCAAAGCGGAAAGGCTCTTCGCGCTGATCGAGCAGTTCGCGGGCTATGGCTTCCCAAAGGCGCACTCGGCCGCTTACGCGCTCATCGCTTTCCGTACGGCCTACCTCAAAGCACATTACCCGGTGGAATTCATGGCCTCGCTCTTGGGCTCGGAAATCGGCAACCAAGACAAGATGACGGTGTATCTGAACGAGTGTCGGGACCTCGGCATCGGTATCCTGCCACCCGACGTCAATTCCAGCCACCGCCGCTTTACGCCGGCCGGTGGCAGCATCCGGTTCGGGCTGACCGCCATCAAGAACGTTGGCGACGCGGCCATCCAATCGGTGCTCGAGGCTCGCGCGCGCCTCGGGCGGTTCGACAACCTCTTCGAATTTTGCGAAAACGTGGATCTGCGCCTGCTCAACAAACGAGTCCTCGAGAGCCTGATCAAAGCCGGCGCCATGGATTCCTTCGGCGCGCGGCGGGCGCAACTGGCGGCGACGCTCGACCGGGCGATGGAGCTGGGTGCCCGGCGCCAGCGCGAAGTGGCCAGCGGGCAAAGCGGACTGTTCGCGTCGGCGGAGCCCTCCGCGCCCAAGCCCATCGAGTATCCCGACCTCTCCGAATGGCCCGCGGCGGATCGCCTCGCGGGCGAGAAGGAAGTCCTGGGGTTTTACGTCACCGGGCATCCGCTCGACAGATACGTGGGGGAAATTGCCGGCCTGACGAGCCAGAACAGCTCGTCGCTCGAATCGCTTTCTTCTGACTCGCCCGTGACGCTGGTGGGAATCTTGAGCTCACTGCGCGTCCGGCCGACCAAGAAGGGCGACCTTTGGGCCAGCGGCGTGCTCGAGGATTTGCGCGGAGCCGCCGAGCTGCTGGTCTTCCCGCAGGCCCTCCAGCAATTCAAGGACGTGCTCAAGCCCGATGCCGTGCTGCTCATTAAAGGGCGGGTGAGGCAGGAAGAGAATTCTTCGCCAAAGGTTGTGGTCGGCGAAGCGAAGCCGCTCCTAGCGGCCGTGAACGGCGGGCAAGGTGCCAGCGCAGGCAGGCCCGAGCTGCGCCTGCGGATTGACCTCGCGCGCGCCTCGGAGAAACTTGCGGGCCAGCTCGAGGACGTCCTGGCCGCGCACCCGGGAAATAATCCCCTGGTCCTCGAGCTCACGCGACCGGGCGATTTCAGCGTCCGCCTGCGTCCGCGGCGACCGCGCGCAGTAAGCGCCGATCGCGAGCTTTTGGCGGCCTTAAGCGACCTCTGCGGCGAAGGCGCGGTTTTCGTCGGCGATGAACCGGCCCCCAGCGCGTAGAAGTGGCTCGAAGGAACATTCGTATTATGATATTGAGCCCCGAAAGGGGTGGGAAAGTTCCATGCCGGATGGCGCAAGTCAACTCGCTATCGTCCAGGACCTCGAGCGCCAGATCGAGGAGCTCGAAAGAGTCGCCGAGTCGGACGCCACGCGCGAAGAGATCGAGAGGTTGAAGGTCCAGCTCGAAGCGCTGCGCCGGCATGTGACCGCGCGCTCCGACGACCCGTGGCAGCGCGTCCTCCTGGCCCGCCACCCGCAGCGGCCCTACACGCTCGACTACATTCAATATCTCCTCACCGATTTCGCCGAGTTCCATGGCGATCGGCGCTTTGGCGATGATCCAGCACTGGTGGGCGGATTGGCACGGTTTGAGGGCCAGGCCGTGATGGTCATCGGCCACCAGAAAGGGCGCGACACCAAGCAGAAACTCCTGCGCAACTTCGGCATGCCGAAGCCGGAAGGTTATCGAAAGGCCCTGCGCCTCATGCAATTGGCGGAGAAATTCAGCCGCCCCATCCTCACCCTCATTGACACGCCCGGCGCTTATCCCGGCATCGGCGCCGAAGAGCGCGGCCAGGCGGAGGCCATCGCCAATAACCTCAAGGAAATCCCCAAGCTCCGCGTGCCCATCGTCGTGGTCGTCCACGGCGAAGGGGGGAGCGGGGGCGCGCTGGCCATCGCCGTCGGCGACCGCGTGCTCATGCTCGAGAACGCCATCTATTCGGTCATCTCCCCGGAAAGCTGCTCTTCGATCCTCTGGCGCGACTGGAACCACAAGCAGGAGGCGGCGCGCATCCTGAAGCTGACCGCGCAGGAGCTCCTTCAGTTGGAGCTGGTGGACCAGGTCGTGCCAGAACCCAAGGGCGGCGCCCACGTCAGCCCCCGTGAAGCCGCGGAGCTGTTGCGGCCGGCGATCGCTTCGGCCCTTGGAGAACTTCAATCCCTCGCCCCGGATGCGCTCCTCTCGCGCCGGCACGAAAAATTGCGCCGCCTCGCCGCTTTCGTGACCGAATCCTGATAACCTGCCGCTTAGCAAGGTGTAAGGACTGCCCCTGCCGTTATGCTGAACCCCTTCGCTTCACTCAGGGCAGGCTCTTCGCTTGTCATTCTGTGCGAAGCGAAGAATCCCTCTCCGTTATTTTCAATGCCTACTAGGGGTGCTTCGCGCAGTTTACCCTGAGCGCCGAATGAAAGGGATTCTTCTCCCGCGACTGCGCGATCAGAATGACAACGTAAGACAATTTTCCATCAACCTGTTAAGTAGTTGATTTCCCTTATACCTGGGATAGCTTTTTCTTCTTATAGCGGCCATAAGAAAAGTCAACTTTTCGCTTGACAGGCTGCCCGGTAGTGGGTTTATATTACGCTCACTGAAGATTTGTATTACCGCGTCGGGAAATCAACCGAGGAGAAGACCCAAATGACAACTGCAAATGTGAGCGCACGGCGCGCCGTGCCGAATTGGTGTGCTCGCTTCAAGGGATGGGCAGTTGTAGCTACGCTTCTCACTGCTCTGGTGGCGGCTTTCGTGCCGTCGTCATTTGCCCAAGTATCCACGGCCCGTATTGACGGGTTTGTCCACGACCAATCGGGTGCCGTCATTCCGGGAGCCACGGTCACGCTCAAGGATGAGGCGAGTGGCTTGCAACTCCACGCCGTCACCGATGCCAGCGGTTTCTACGACCTTGAGGGCATTCAGCCGAAAACCTACACCCTGACAGTTGCCATGAAAGCGTTCAAGACGTCTGTGCAGGAGCATCTCACTATCCATGCGGATGACCGGTTAAGCATTCCTGTCACACTCACGGTCGCGACTCAGGTGGAGGAAGTTCAGGTCTCCGCTGCCGTGGCGCCGCTTGTGACGTCGGATACCGGCGCAAAGACCGACGTCATCGGCGCCACCCAGATTGAGAACCTTTCCACTATTGGACGCAGCGCCGTCGAGCTGTTGGCGCTTTTGCCCGGTGTCGTCAATTCGGGATTTAACATTCTCGGCGGCACAAGCTTTGGGGTGGGGCCCGACGCGTTCAACGTCAACGGTCTTCGTGGTGACATGAACGACGTCCGCCTCGACAGCGCTCATATGATTGACCCGGGGTGCAACTGCGGCAACATCATCGAGCCGAACATGGACATGATCCAGGAATTCTCGGTGAAGACCTCGAATTTCGAGGCCGACCAGGGCCGCAGCGCGATGGTTATGGACACCGTCTTAAAGTCCGGCGGCTCGACAGTCCACGGTGAGGCCTATTGGTACGTTCGCAACGCCTACTTCAACGCGAACGACTGGTCGAACAATCATGCCGGGATTCCCAGGCCCGGGAGCAAATTCAACTACCCCGGGTTCAATATCGGCGGGCCGGTCCGCTTGCCTCACTCCGATTTCAACAAGAACAATGACAAGATGTTCTTCTGGTTCGGCGCAGAATTGCAAAGACAAGTCGCCGACCCGGGCACAGAATTGGCTGTCGTTCCGTCGCAGAGAATGAGAAATGGGGATTTCTCTGAACTTCTCACCACGACCGATGCCACAGGCAGCCCACTCTGCACGCCGAGAATGGGAAATGATAAGAACGGTAACTCGATGATTGTTGGCTATGACGGTAGGGCGCTGAGCATGCCCTGCGAAGTGCAGGACCCGAATACATGGGGGACCCCGCTCGGAATTATCACGCCGACGACCGCCGCGCCTTACTACAGCGGCACCTATACCAGTGTGCTGCACTCGAACACGGCCACGGCAAGCAGCAATCCGAACGGTTTCACGCAAGCGGGCAATATCCTCCTTAACGAATTCCCCCTGCCGAACTACGTAGACCCCAATGGCCAGTACAACTACGCCGGCCGGCCATTGTACCCACTTAACCGAAACGAAGAGGCGATAAAGATTGATTACAACCTCAGGGAAAATCTTCGGGCTTACGTCCATCTAGCGCGGAACGCCGACCACCAGTTCTACCCATTCGGCATCTGGTCCGGCGAAAACAGCGGGTGGACTTCAAACGTCCCGGAGCCATCACCGACCCTCGGCATCAACAGCGGCGAATCACTCGTCCTCAATGTGGTGCAGGTCATCAATCCCACGCTGACGAACGAGGTGCAATTCAACACCCAAGCCCTCTGGTTGCCGAACTCCTATGCCAACCCCAAAAAGTTGCAAAAGTCGGCGTTGGGGCTGACCTTCCC
>QHZN01000407.1 GCA_003225365.1 Acidobacteriota bacterium | reverse complement strand
GGAGGCGGCCATCGAGGCTGCTCGCCGCATCAACGAGCCCATGCCCGAATTCCTCCGTTGGCTTGGCGTGCGCATGACCCAGGAGCCCACGCGCAACCCCGAGATCATCCGGGCCCTTCTGAGGGCCTATCTCTCGACGACTCCGGTGCGCGAAGCCATGCTTGAGATGCAAAAGCGCGTCCATGCCCTCCATACCCAGATGATTCAACTCGGGCAGGAACGCGGCGAAATCCGCAACGACCTCCCCGCCGCAGAGATCGCTCACGTTTTTCGCCAAACGATCTTTGGCACGCTATTGCTCTGGTCGCTCCATGGTGATGCCTCCTTGCATTCGCGCATCGAGGCTGCATTCAACCTGCTCTGGACCGGTCTGGCGCCTCGTCCCGATGTCACAGTTACGCAGCTAAGACAGTCTTCTATCCCAGGAGAGTAGTTTCATGAACCGCAAGCGTATCTTGATTGTTCTCATCATCGCAGCCGCCGTGGCGGCGACCGCACTCTACGCCGGATGGTTCCGGCGCGACACCGGCCTGCAAGGCTCTGGCACGGTCGAGGCGCGCGACATTCGCGTGGGTTCCAAAATCGGCGGCCGCATTGATAAAGTTCTCGTTCGCGAAGGCGATTCGGTTCAGCCGGGGCAGATTCTCATCACCTTCGACGACAAAGAACTGCAGGCGGCCCTCGAGCAATCCCGCGCCAATGCCCAAAAAGCCCTGCGCGGTTATCGCCCCGAGGAAATTGCCGAAGCCCGCGCCGCCGCCGCTCAGGCCAAAGCCGATTACGAGCTGAAAAAGAACGGCTATCGCCAGGAAGACATCGCCGTGGCGCAGGCCGACCTTGACCGCGCCAAAGCCGACGAAGTACGCACGCATCTCGACTTCGACCGCTACGACGCCCTGGCAAGGAAAGATCTCGTTTCCAAACAGCAGCGCGACACCGCTGAAGCCAATTGGAAGGTCGCCCTCGCGCAGCAGGAGAATGCCCTGCACAAGCTTGACGAATTGAAACGCGGCTACCGTCCCGAAGAAATCGCTTCCGCTCTGGCGCGTTACAACCAGGCGCAGGCAACTCTCGAAAAACTCGAGCGCGGCAACCGCCGCGAAGATGTCGATCTCGCGAAAGCTGCCTACGCTTACGACGAAGCTCGCTTCCGCGAGCGCCAGGTTACCGCCCCGTCCGCCGCGACCGTGGAGGTTCTGGACGTGCGCCCTGGCGACCTCATTGCGCCTAATACGCCCGTCGCCACACTGCTCGAACGCGACCAGATTTACGTCCGCATCTACATCCCGGAAACCGTGATCGGCCGCGTCCAGCTCGGCGAGAAAGCCGAAGTCCACGTCGATTCTTTCTCCAATCAGGTTTTCAATGGTGTAGTGGAACAGATCAACCAGCAGGCCGAATTCCTGCCGCGCAACGTGCAGACCCGCGAAGAACGCGTCCACCAGGTCTTCGGCGTAAAAATCCGCATCGACGATCCCTCCGGCCGCGTCCGCGCCGGGATGGCCGCCGACGTCAAGCTGAAAGCGGGGAATTGAAGCCGTGGCCGCCATCCCGCAGAATCACGCTAGCCCCGCCATCTCCGCCGAGCATCTCGTGCGGCGCTTTGGCAATTTCACCGCCGTGGATCTGACCGTCGCCGAAAATTTGCAGTTCTACGGCCGCATCTACAGCCTCGAACCCGCGCGCCTCAAGCGCCGCATCGAGGAGATCGTCGCACTCAACGGCCTCGCTCCTTACCTGAATCGCCTGGCCGCGCAGCTTTCCGGCGGATGGAAGCAGCGTCTGGCGCTCGGCTGCGCCATGCTGCATGAACCCAAGCTTCTCTTTCTCGATGAGCCCACCGCGGGCATTGATCCTGTCGCGCGCCGCCAGCTCTGGGACCTTCTCTTCGAGATGTGTGGACACGGCATCACCTTCTTCGTCACCACCCACTACATGGACGAAGCGGAGCGCTGCAGCCACGTCGCCTACATTTATTTCGGCAAACTCATCGCCGACGGCACGCCCAATTCGCTCCGCGAGCTTCCTGACGTTCAGCCTCACGGGACGCTGCGCGTCGAAATCACCACTCCGGAGGTCACCCGCGCGCTACGCTTCGCCCGCCAAATCCCGGGAATCCGCAGCGCCACCATTTTCGGACAATCCATCCACGCGCTCGTCGAGGATCATTTCGACCTCAACGATCTCCGCGAACAGCTCCTGAAAAAC
>QHZN01000069.1 GCA_003225365.1 Acidobacteriota bacterium | reverse complement strand
CGCCTTCTCCTCCGGCGCGTTGTCAATCGAGTCGAAGGGCCGAAACTTCACCTTCGGATTCGCCTTCGCCAGCACCTTCGTGATCGCCGCCGTCAACGTCGTCTTCCCGTGGTCAATGTGCCCGATCGTCCCCACGTTCATGTGCGGCTTCGAACGGTCAAACTTCTCTTTGGCCATACTTCCTCCGACTCAACTGCGGGTGCTGGCGCGGCTCGTGCCCACAAGTTCAAGCGTGCTTGCGGCCAACCTTGACGCCGAGCCCCCTTTTCAACCTCAGTCTCGCTGCCTGCGCGAGACCAACAAACAGATTGATCGGGATGACTTGACAAACCCGAGAATTCGTCGCTAGGTCCATGTACGACACTCCGAAAAATGCCGGTACTGCTTGGCCCGGCGGCACAACCTTTGTCATTCTGTCCACCAAAACCCTGAGTCCACGGACCATGCGCGCAACAGTCCAACCAATAAGCCAAAGGGCAACCACGAACCCAAGGGTCAGAGCTAAGCCGCCCCAAAATCCGAATCTCTTAAAAAACTCAGCGGCGGCACGAATCAGAATCAACCTGATCAGGTTTGCGAGCTCTTCCGCCATTCCCACATCCAGAGCCCTGATTGAGGCTCGGCATTATATCTCTCTAAACCCGATTGGCGGTCGCGTGGGCGCGCCCCCGGGCTGATAATCAAAAGTCATCGTTGCGATGTAGTCCCATCGCAAGAGCATTACTGGAACACTCTCGCTTAGTCTCTTCACCTTGGTAGAGCGTCTGTTGACTAGAAGCCCCAGTTCTTCTTGGCTAACCACGCGCGCCTGAAAGGATCCCGTGGCGGGGACCAGACCTCTCAGAGCTTTCCTCCCCTCAGTCGAAAGGTGGAACCGGAGTGTTCGGTCGAGAAGGTTCATGAGCGTCGCTACTTGTTTTTAGAGGCCACTTCCCGCCCCAACCCCTGTACCAGGCGCGCCTTAAGCTCTTTCAGCTGTTCTCGCAGACCCCAGTCTATGATGTCATCCGCAAGCTCGCGGGGAAAGGCAACGTGCGAAGTTCCCCCCGCTGTCTGAATGCCAAGAATCCACCTGAGTTTGTCTGTATCATAGATAACTGCGACAACGCGGTCGCCGCTTCCCCACTCATCAAGAATGGATTGCACATGATCACCCAACCGCCTCGCACGGTGCTTCATTCGCTCCTGGCCGTAGAGGCCAGCCAGTACCCCTCGCGCGTACTCTTCCTCGCTGATTTTGAAACTGCGGGCGGTTTCCTTCTGTTCGGCAGTCAATTCCGGTAGCTCAGACTTAGGCGCGCTATACGCCCTCTGCCACTCCTCCATCGAGCTCGAATAGTCCGCAACGACGATTTCAAAAGGCGGTTCGCTCATCGCGTGTCCTCTACCTCCCCACCAAGGGCCCCTGAAAATCAAAGGGGCGACCCTACCTTGCAACGGATCGCCCCTGAACTCGAGCCACGATTTCTCCCGCAACATCTCCGGGCGCCTGCTCGTAGCGCAGGAAGTGCATGGTGTAGGAGGCCCGGCCCTGCGTGCGGGAGCGCAAGTCGGTCGCATAGCCAAACATCTCGGCGAGCGGCACCTTGGCTCGGATGATCTGGGTCGAGCCGCGCTTTTCCATGCCCTCGATGTGCCCGCGCCGCGAGCTGAGGTCGCCGAGTACGTCGCCCATGAACTCGTCCGGCACCACGACTTCCACCTTCATGACCGGCTCGAGCAGCACCGGCCGGGCCCGGCGCACCGCCTCTTTGAACGCCATTGAGCCGGCAATCTTGAACGCTATTTCGGATGAATCCACTTCGTGGTACGAGCCATCGGTCAGCGTCACTCGGATGCCCGTCATCTCGTAGCCCGCGAGCACGCCCGTCTCCATCGCTTCGCGCACGCCCGCGTAAACCGGAGGAATGAATTCCCGAGGCACCACGCCACCTACGATTTCGTCCACAAAAAGCAGATTCAACTCGCTGTCGAATTTCTGGGTGGATTTCTTCCGGGTGAGTTCCGCGATTTCGTTCATGTCGGGGCGCGGGAGAGGGTCAAGCTGCAAGGAGACGTGACCGTATTGGCCTCGGCCGCCCGTTTGGCGGATGTATTTCCCTTCCGCCTCCGCCGACGCGAGGATCGTTTCGCGATAGGCCACCTGCGGCCGGCCAACATTGGCCGCGACGTTGAACTCGCGCATCATGCGGTCCACGAGGATTTCCAGGTGCAGCTCGCCCATCCCGGAAATCAGCGTCTGGCCGGTGTCCGGGTCGGTGTGGACCTTGAACGTGGGGTCTTCCTGCATCAGTTTTTGAAGCGCCGTGCCAAGTTTTTCCTGGTCGGCCTTGGTGCGCGGCTCGATGGCCACCGAGATCACCGGGGCGGGAAAATCCATGGCTTCCAGCACAATCGCGTCCGACTCGGCACATATGGTGTCGCCGGTCGATACCGATTTCAGTCCCACGACCGCGGCAATATCGCCGGCGAAAACCTCGCTGATTTCTTCGCGCTTGTTGGCGTGCATCTTGAGCAGGCGGCCGATGCGCTCGCGCCGGTCCAGCCGCGGGTTGTAAACGGTATCGCCGTTTTGAATCGCGCCGGAATAAACGCGCAGGAAGGCAAGCTGGCCGACGAAGGGGTCGGTCATAATCTTGAAGACCAGCCCCGCAAACGGCGCCTTGTCGCTCGGCTGACGCGCGATCACCTCCTCCGTTCCCGGCCGCGTCCCTTCGATGGGCGGAATGTCCAACGGCGACGGCAGAAAGTTCACCACCGCGTCGAGCAGCGGCTGGACGCCTTTATTCTTGAACGCCGCGCCGCAAAGTACCGGGAAGATTTTCATGGCGATGGTACTCCGGCGGAGGCTCGCGCCAAGTTCTTCCGCCGTGACAGGATCGCCGTGAACGTATTTGGTCAGGATGTAGTCGTCCACTTCGCCGAGCTTCTCAACCAGCACGTCGCGGGCGCGCCGGGCGGCCTCGCGGTAATCCGCGGGTATTTCGACCAGGTCGTAGTCGGCGCCGAGAGTCTCGCCCTTATAAACGATCGCCATTTGTTGAATCAAATCAATGACGCCCTGGAATTCGTCTTCCTTTCCGAAGGGAAGCTGGATGGGAACGGCGTTGGCGTGGAGTTTCGTGAGCATGTCCTCAACCGCGTGGTCGAAGTCGGCGCCGACGCGGTCCATCTTGTTGACCAGAACCATGCGCGGGACGCGATACTTGTCTGCTTGCCGCCAGACCGCTTCGGTCTGCGGCTCGACGCCTTCGACCGCCCCTAAAAGAGCAATCGCTCCGTCCAGCACCCGGAGCGACCGTTCGACTTCCGCCGTAAAATCCACATGGCCCGGAGTATCAATGATGTTGATGCGATAATCGTTCCACCAACAAGTGGTGGCGGCTGAAGTGATGGTAATGCCGCGCTCCTGCTCCTGCTCCATCCAGTCCATCACCGCAGTGCCTTCGTGCACCTCTCCCATCTTGTGCGTGATCCCGGTGTAATAGAGGATCCGCTCCGTGGTGGTGGTCTTCCCGGCATCGATGTGAGCCATGATGCCGATGTTCCGAGTTTTCTCGACAGGCACCTGTCGCGGCATACTTTTGTAAAAAACCTGCCCCGATCTTCACGCTGAAGATCAAGATCCGATCCCCCGCCGTCGTCGAAGCAAAAGGTTTCCCGCCCAGCGTTGCGGGGGGGAAACGACCCGGCGGATCGCGGCCCTGGGTGGAACCGCCTTCCGCCTCGTCAAAGGCTTCCCACGGAAGGCCCCCCGTTCATGGCAGAGGGGCCCGCCGGGATTACCAGCGGTAGTGGGCGAAAGCCTTATTGGCCTCCGCCATGCGGTGAGTGTCGTCCTTCTTCTTGACCGCGCCGCCCCGTCCGTTGGCTGCATCGAGGAGCTCGGCAGCCAGCTTCTCGACCATGGACTTCTCGCCGCGCTCGCGGGCGTAGCCGATAATCCAGCGCAGGCTAAGCGACATCTGGCGGTTCTTATTGACCTCGACCGGCACTTGGTAGTTCGCGCCCCCCACTCGGCGCGTCTTGACTTCCAGAGCCGGCCGCACGTTATCCAGGGCTTTCTTGAAGGTCTTCACCGGATCGTCGTTGGTCCGCTGTTTCACCAAGTCCAAGGCTCCGTAGACGATGCCTTGCGCCACGGACTGCTTCCCTTGGTACATAACGCAGTTGATGAATCGCTGGACGAGCGGATTCGCGAAAACCGGGTCCGACCCGACTTCGCGCCGCTCGACTGTGCCCTTGCGTGGCATACACTTCCCTATTGAGCCTTGGGCCGCTTGGCGCCGTATTTCGAGCGCCCTTGCCGGCGGTCGCCGACTCCGGCCGAATCGAGCGTCCCGCGGATGACGTGGTAGCGTACGCCTGGCAGATCCTTCACGCGCCCTCCACGGATCAGCACGATCGAGTGCTCCTGAAGATTGTGGCCGACGCCTGGAATGTACGTCGTCACTTCCATGCCGTTCGTCAAGCGCACGCGCGCCACTTTGCGCAGGGCGGAATTCGGCTTCTTTGGCGTCTGCGTATAAACCCGGATACACACCCCGCGCTTCTGCGGGTTGGAGGCCAGAGCCGGGCTCGAGGTCTTATAACGCGGGCTCCGTCGCCCAATTCGGACCAATTGGCTGAATGTCGGCATCCTTAACCTTTGGGTTTCAAACTTCTCCGCTCAGGCCCGAATCGCCCGCGGGGTCACAGCCTGGAGCTAAAGCTGGACGCAAACCTTTCAAGTATAAAGGCAAAACCAAAAGACCGTCAAGGTGGAAGATTAGGGAGTTAAAAACCCATCGGATCGACTCTACTGGGCGCGCTCGCCACGCTGGAGGGCCCCCCCAAAGAATTCGATCCGTTTCGGCCCCTGCCAGTTCGCCGCGCTCACAGTTCGACGTCGCTCACTGTCCCTGAGCGAAGTCGTAGAGAGGGTACCCTGGGCTCCGTCGAAGGGCTCGCCCCTCACCGGATTTCCAGAATCTCTTTCTCTTTCGCCTTCCCCTGGGCTTCAAGTTTGCCCGAGAACTCGTCGGTCATCTTCTGGATCTCCTCGAGCCCGCGCCTTTCATCGTCCTGGGAGATCTTCTTGTCCTTCAACAGCCTCTTCAATTCCTCATTCGCGTCGCGGCGGATATTTCGAATCGCCGTGCGATGATCTTCGAGCAGCTTGTGTAGATGCTTGACCAGTTCCTTGCGCCTTTCCTCGGTCAGCGCGGGGATGGGCACGCGGAGAATTTTGCCGTCGTTCGCCGGGTTCAAGCCCAAGTCTGAACTTCGGAGGGCTTTGTCAATCACCGCCAGCAGGCTCGGGTCCCAGGGTTGAATGGTCACCAGCGTCGGCTCAGGGACGCCGACGGTCGCGACCTGGTTGAGGGGCGTGGGCGTGCCGTAGTAATCCACCCTGACGTGCTCGAATAGCGCCGCCGACGCGCGCCCCGTGCGGACGCCGGCGAGCGCGTGACGCAGGTCCTCGAGCGCCTTTCCCATGCGGACCCGCGCCTGGGCCTCGGTTTCTTTAATCATCGCCTGCCGCTTCCCTCTCGATCATAGCGAGACGGTCGATCCGATTTTTTCCCCCATCACGACGCGCTTCAGATTCCCGAAAACGTTGAGATTGAAAACCACGATGGGCAAGCCGTTGTCCATGCACAGAGATATCGCAGTCGTATCCATCACCGCCAGGCGACGGGACAAGACATCGTGGTGGCTGATGCGTTCCAACATCTTCGCCGAGGGGTCTATGTTCGGGTCGGCTTCGTAGATGCCGTCCACTTTGGTCGCCTTGAGGATGACTTCCGCCCTGATTTCCATGGCGCGCAGCGCGGCGGCGGTATCCGTCGAAAAGTACGGATTCCCCGTGCCCCCGGCGAGGATGACGACGCGGCCTTTCTCCAGGTGGCGAATCACACGCCGCCGGATGAATGGTTCGGCGATTTCCCGGACCTCGATGGCCGTCACCACACGCGTTTGGGACCCACACTTTTCCAGCGCGTCCTGCATCGCCAGGGCGTTGATGATGGTCGCGAGCATCCCCATATGGTCGCCGACCACGCGGTCAATGCCGTGCGCGGAGGCGGCCACGCCCCGGACAAAATTCCCGCCACCCACCACCACCGCCATCTCCACACCCAGCCCGTGAACTTCGTGGATTTCGCTCGCGATCCGGGCGGCAGCCACCGGATCAATTCCGAAGCCCTGCTGGCCAATCAACACCTCGCCGCTCAGCTTCAGCAGTATTCGGTGGTAAGCAGGCTTGGCCATTTCCATGCGTTGCGGTGTCATGCGCTCTCCGGCCCCTGCTCGCTCTCGTCGGCTTCAGCTCGCGGGCCCTTCTGCGGTAGGTTTGGCGGCTCCTTCGCCCACTTTGAAGCGGGCATAGCGGCTGACCGTGATGTTCTCGCCGAATTTCGCCACCTTCGATGCGATCAGCTCGCCGACGGTCAGGCTACCCGAAAGGTCCTTGATGTATCGCTGCTCGTAAAGGCAGTAATCCTCGTAGAATTTCCCAAGCTTTCCGGCCACGAATCGCTCTGCGTTCTCGGGGGTCTTGCCGGTCGCGGCCGCCTGCTCGCGCAAGAATTCCTGTTCCTTGTCAAGGAGGGATGCCGTCACATCCTCCTTGCGGATGAACCGCGGATCGGTGGCGCAGATTTGCATGGCCAGGTCGTGCGCCAGTTCCTGGAACTCCGGAGTGCGCGCTACGAAGTCGGTTTCGCAATTGACTTCGACGATCACCCCGATCTTGCTTCCGGGA
>QHZN01000222.1 GCA_003225365.1 Acidobacteriota bacterium | reverse complement strand
AGACGATTTTGGCGTCATCGAAGTTGTAGCGGCCGAAGATGGAGGTCTTGGCGTTGAAGGTGTGATCCAAACGGCCCATAAAGCTATTCTCGCGCTGAGAGTTCAGCCCTGGTGACCTCCATTGGTCGGTTATGGAATCGACGGGGGTCTGGCCAACTGGCCAGGAAGGGAGGAATGGTGCTAGACCGGGAGAGGTCGCCGCCACTTGGGCCCGATACGTGGCGTTCGGCACAAACCCGATCACGGTTCTGTACAGAGTCTGCCGGAGCCCTTCGAAATCGCCGAAGAAGAAAGTGCGGTCCTTCTTGATGGGCCCGCCCACGCTGCCGCCGAACTGATTCAAATGGAACGGCGGGATGTCCGCATCGAAGGGTGAGCGTGCATCCAATACGTTGTTGCGGAAGAACTCGAAAGCATCGCCATGAAACGCGTTCGTCCCCGCCTTCGAGACGACGCTGACTTGCGCCCCGGCCGACCCGCCCTGATCCGCGGTATAGTTCGAGGAACTCACGCGAAACTCCCCGATTGATTCCAGCGAAATAGCCAAGCGGGCACCCGCCTTCTGGCTCTGCTCCTGGACGCCGGTGGCATCGAGTCCATCGTAGTGGTAGTTGTTGTCGTCTATACCTCGCCCGACGATTCGCAGGTCCCTCTGGCCGCCGCCGCCGAGGTTGACGGCGCCCGGGGAGAGCGTCATGAGGGTGGCCCAGTCGCGCCCGTTAAGGGGGATGTCGGTCACTTGCGATGAATGGAGGACGGTTGAGATCTCGGCGTTGTTCGATTCGAGCCCCTGAGCTATACCCTGCACTTCGACCGTGGTCGTGGTCATGCCCACCGCGAGCTGCGCGTCTACCGTGCGGTTCTCGCCAACGGAAAGCTCGATCCCTTTCTCTGCGTAAGTCTTGAATCCTTGGGCAGAGATCGTGAGATCGTAATTCCCTATTGGCAGGCTGTTGATGCTGTAAACTCCACTATTCCCGGTGGTGGCCTGCCTTTTGAAACCAGTGTCGGGCGAGACGACCTCGACTTTCGCGTTGGGAACGGTCGCCCCACTCGGGTCCGTCACGGTTCCATTAAGGTTGGCACTGCTGGTTTGCGCCTTGGAGCTGACGGGCCATAGAGAACACAACAGTGAAACCAGAAGAAGATAGTTACGGAAATACCGGCCTTGTCGCTCCATCGCTCCCTCCTTAACGCAACGACCCATTACCCGACGCTTGAAAACTTCCCAGTCCAAATAGCCGACGCCTCTCGAAGGTGCCTCGGCCCAATCTTTCGCCTTGCCTCCTGCGTGCGCCTTAACCCGTTGCTGGGTTACAGCGGCGAGGACTGCGCGGCGCCCGGGCTTCTTTCGTTATAGCGGGAGGAAGGTTAGCAGCGGGGTAACGTGATGTCAATAACCCACTTGCAGCAGCGAAACCTCGGCCCATTTAGGCCTCGCGCCAAGGGTACTGCGCCGGAAATCATTGCGGCGATTCGGGGCCGGAGGGTTCTTTGGCCACGGGCGTGGAGGCGTTCACCTTTCCAAATCTCTGCCGGGAATCCACGCTGAACACTTTAAATTCCGAGTACTGGTGCTCGTTTCTCAACAGGTGGCGGTTCCAATCCACGGTGACAGAGACTTTTTCAGGCAACCAGAAGGCTTCCTGGAGGCGATTGAAGTGAACCTCGGCGAATTCGATGTCCGTAGTTTGCCTCTTCAGCCGGACCTCGGGCAAAGGCTTCAAGAGGTCGGAGCGGAGGCGAACGATCTGGTAGGTCTGTGGGTCTACCCAGGCGAGGCCCTGTAAGAAAGTCACCAATTCGACTTCGCCCGATCTGAAAATCCCGTGGTTTTGCGCCGTGGCCGGACGTTGGGCGAATGCTACTACCCACGTATCCCGCCCGTTCAATTTCTGACGCCCCAGGTACCGGAACGTGGCTTGCGGTTGGTACACCGGATGGAAAAGGATTTGGGCTGACGCGAAACCGGCGGTAAGCATGAAACCTTCTTTCAAGCCACTCGGCAGACCTTGGTCCTTCTCGACATTCATCCGGTATTCGTCAAAGCCGGGGCCCCAAGCTTCGGCGGGGGTGGCGCAGAGATAGCGATAGTGGGATTGCTCCATCTTGTGCGCTTTTCCGTTGCGGCCCAACTGTTCCTGATGAATCTCTTCCAGGGAACTGGTATTCGGAAAGTTTTTGAAAAACTCCGCCACATTCTTTCCGACTCCCTCAAGAATATCTTTCAAGGGTTTCTGGTCCCCGGCCGGCTCGAGGTCTTTAAGTTCGGGCGTGGTGAGACGCAAGTAATCAATGGGCTCTTCGATCTCGGGGCTAGCTTTGGCGTATGTCGCTTCGGTCTTCTTCTTATCTTGAATCCGGGTCCAGGCCATGCGGACCGGAAGCGGCATGGTCTTAATGTCGCGGCCGTCGAGGTAGAGGGTTAGATCTTTGGTCGCTTCGTCGAATTGGCCCTGGCCCAGCAAAGCTTTGACGCGCATCAAACGCGCCTCCGGTCCGGCGCCGGCGGCGATGGCTTTGCCCAAATAATCGCCGGCAGGTCCCCAGTTCGCGAGCAACAATTGGGATCGGCCGAGTTCCTGAAGGGCCAGCACGTCTTGGGGGGCAATCTTAAGAGCTTCCAAGAAGAAACCCCCGCCCTTCTCCGGCTCGTGCCGCCAAGTTTCCATCACGCCCAAGATGACGAAAGGTTCCGGGTGCCCGTGGTCAGTCTTTGCCCTCAGCGTTAGCGCGGCCTCCGTCACGTCGCGGTTGGCGCCGTTCCAGTCGCCGAAATTCAATTCCGCAAGACCGAGCATCGTCCGGCACGCCGCGCAAGTCTTATCGCGATCCGTCACTTTCCCGAGGAACGACAACGCCTGTTCGGGCCGCCCTTTTTCGAGGAACTCATCGATCCCTCGCACAAAATCCTTCTCGCCCTTGGCCGATAGCCCGTCGGCCGGGCCGAGGCTTTTGAGCCTCGGGGCGATCGCCGATACCAGTTCCGCTTGCGAAAGGACTTCGGGGTCCTCCTCCGTGCTGCGGAGCGCCACGGAAGCCATGTACGCCTTGCCGGGCACCCCCGCATCCGCAATTACGTAGGCCTTGAGGAAACCCTCCTTCGTGATCGTCAGCGCCACTTTGATTTCTGCGCTAGGGGAATAAACGTTGGTGAAATCGGCGCCGACCGTATATACGGTGCGAAATTCCCCCATCAGATCGGTCTTGAAATGCCGCGTCTCCCCAAAGACCGTCAGCGGTTTCACCTCGACCTTCGCGCCCACGACCGCGGCGCCCGCGAGCGTTGTGACTCTGCCGGCGACGAGGAATTGTCTTTGCATTTGACTTTGCATGCCAAGAACAGTATTAGCCTGGGAACCCAACGAACCGGGTGCGGGTCCTTCACTATTCTGCGCAGACAGTGGGAGGGTTAAAAGGAACACCACCGCGCATAGCAAGAGGACGCGTTGCCAGAATTTCATGATGACTCCTCCGTCGCGCGGGGAATAACAAGGCAAGGATACCACAAGACGAAATGCCATGCCGAATGGGCCGCGCCGGCGGCACTTCTCTTTAAGGGACGGCAGCCTGCGCCCCCAGAGGGGCCTCCGGCGTCCGTAGCCGGACCTGCCTACGCGGAGCCGAAGTTCCGCTTCGGGGTAGGCGGGCTCTTGAGGCGTAGGGCACTCTTGAGAACAGTTCTGAGCGTCGGAGGGCAGGCCGGACTGTGGAGGCTTCGGACGCGCCGGGGCGCGCCGCCCCCCGCACGTGTCAATAGATTTCGAACCGCTCCTGGTGCATGGCAGGGTCGCCCTTGACGATGAAGTTTTTGTGCGCGAGGGCCTCGAGTTCGGAAAGCAGCGTACCGTCACGGGACTTGAGCGCCTTGGCGACTTCGGGGTGGACGCGGAGCGTGACCGCGTCGCCCTCGAGCTGGCTTTTCATCTTCCGCACCTCGGCGAGGATTTCATAGCAAACCGTGGTGGGAGACTTCACCCAGCCGGCTCCCTCGCAGTAGTTGCAGGGCTCGCAGAGTGCGCGTTCGAGGGATTGCTTGACGCGCTTGCGCGTGATGGCAACCAAGCCGAAATCGTGGAAGGCGATCATTTTCGTCGGGGCGCGGTCGGAGCGCAGGGCCTCTTCCAGGGCCTGGACCACTTTATTTCGGTTGCGCCGCTCGTCCATATCAATGAAATCCACCACCACGATGCCGCCCAGGTCCCGCAGCCGGATCTGGCGGACAATTTCCGCGACCGCGTCCACATTGGTTTTGACGATGGTGTCCTCGAGCCGGCTGGTCTTGCCGACGTACTTTCCGGTGTTCACGTCAATGGCCACCAAGGCCTCCGTCTGATTGATGACGATGTATCCGCCGGACTTAAGCCAAACCTTCGGCTTGAGCGCCTTTTCGACCTCGGCTTGGATGCCGAACTCCTCGAACATCGGCGTTTCACGCGTAAACAGCTTGACGTGGCCAACTAGCGAGGGCTGGCAGCGGTCGACGAATTCGACGATGCGCTCGTATTCGCTCTCACTATCCACCCAAATGGTCTTGAATTCCGGCGAGAGCAAGTCGCGAAGAAGCCGCTGCACAAGGTCCAAATCGCGGTGCAGCAGCGCCGGGGCTTTGGCCTGCTCTGCTTCGGCTCGGATACCGCTCCACAGCGAGGAGAGAAACCTGATGTCGGACTTGATTTCCTCGTCGGATTTCCCCGCGCCTGCTGTGCGGACGATGAAGCCTCCTGTGAGCGAACCTTTATTTTCGAGCAGCAGGTTCCGCAGTCGCAGGCGTTCCTCTTCGGAGGTGATCTTACGTGAAACGCCGATGTGGTCCACGGTGGGCATATAGACCAAGTAGCGGCCCGGGAGGGCGACGTGCGAGGTGATGCGAGCGCCTTTGCGGCCCAGCGGCTCCTTGGCGATTTGGACGATAATTTCCTGGCCCTCTTTCAGCAATTCCGAGATCTGGACGGGTTGATTGTTCGCGGAGCGCGAAAGCTCGGGACGGGAGCCGCCGCCATTCTGGCGTGGCCCGCGTCCGCGGCGTCCGCGGCGTCCGCGGCGGGGAGCAAAGCGCGGACTGCCGCTCGGCTCACCGAGCGTCGCTTCACGGTCCGCTCCTGGGGCTTGGCCCTCTTCGGCGTGAGGGGCCGCAACCTCTGCCGAACCCGTCTCCCGCGGTTCCAGAAATGCGGGCTGCTCCTCCGACGCCTGCCGAGCGGGGAGTTCCGGTTTCCCAGTTGATTCGGCGACAGGGGCCACGGGGACGGTATCCGGCTCTGCTTCCTCGTGGCGCATGTCTTCGGCCGAGCCGGCCGTAGCCGGTTCGGAGCCTTCGCCGAAGACGGAAGTGACTAGACGCTGCCAAAGCGGCTTGTGCTCGCTCGGAACTTGCGAGGCTGGAGCAGACTCTGGCAAAACGGTTCCGGCGGCAGACGGCGACGGAGGGGCTGTCTCCGAGGGCAGTGAAATGCCCGCGGAAGACTCTCGAGCGTAAACCTCTTCGACAGTCGGAGCGGCCGGCGCTTCGGCGTGTGGGGGCTCTGCCCGAACTTCGGGTAATGCCTCGGTCGGCGGGACGGGGATGGCGCTCGGAGTTTCGCTTACCGTCGCTATTTCGGTGGAAGCAGGGTTCAGGATCTCGCTCATTGGTTCTGCGGGCGCTCTTTGGCTGTATTTTGCCAGCGACTCGCCGGGCAGGACCTCGAAAGAACTGGATTCGCCCTGTGGGGGTGTCGAGGGCCAGTTGCGCGACTCAGGCCGCGGGGCGCCTCGATGCTCTCCGTGCGGGCCCCGGCCGCGCCAGCGCCGGTGCCGCCCGCGTGGGTCGTTCCGGTGAAATCCGTGGCGCTCCTGTCCCGGTTTTGGCGTCGAAGCGACAGTCGGCGCGCGCGAGGGAGGCGCAGCTTCGGAACGGGAGGGGGGCGGTGGGGTAACTGGGCCTGGGGAATATTCCCCGGAGGGCTCGACGGCGACGGAAGATTCCGCCGCTTGAGGTGCCGCTTCGGCGGCGGGAGACGTCTCTGGCGTCGCGACCGGCCGGCTCTCGGTCAAGCGCGTTACCCGCGCCTCCGCGTCGGCGACGATCCGGTCGTACTCCTCGGCGTCTTCGTAGAAATCGGAAACGTAGAGGAAGGCGTCACGATCGAGGCCGATGTCCACGAAGGCCGACTGCATGCCGGGCAAGACCCGGCTGACCCGCCCTTTATAAATCCCGCCGACCAGCCCCGTCTGCGTGTCGCGCTCGAAGTAGACTTCCACCAGGCTGTCGTTTTCCAACACCGCGACCTTCGTCTCATGAGGAGACGAGGCAATGAACAACTCCTTTTGCATGGGAACTCCTTTGCTCAGGAAACCTCGGCAGGATCAATCCCGATCCACCGGGAGAACCACCTCCGAGTTTCCTTTTCCGATCGCCCCTCCCGCACGCAGCGGGAACTTCTTTCAGCGGTCGGTTCATTGGAATCTTTCAATACTTGCAACTTAACTTCTCGGGTCAATCACTCCTCGAGAGCTCCTCCGACCGCCTGGAAGGGCGAGCCGAAGACGCGGGGCCATCCACCGGGCGAAGCCCGCAAGACTTAGGCTGCGCGCGGCGGCTTAATTCACCAGGCGGCGCATGCGGACGCTGATCGCCATGCCCAGCCCGAGGAATGTGGACAAAACCGATGATCCCCCTTGACTCATCAATGGAAGCGGGATGCCCGTTATCGGCAAAAAGCCGATCATCATCCCGACGTTCACGCTGACTTGAAAAAACAGCAACGCCGCCAGCCCTACGACCACGAGAGAGCCGGCGCGGTCTCCCGCCGTCTGCGCCACGTCCAGCAGGCGCAAAAGCAGGACGAAATACAACAACATAACGAACAGGGTCCCGACGAAGCCCTGCTCTTCGGAATAGGTGGCAAACATGAAGTCGGCGCGGGAGACCGGGATAAAGCCTAAGCGGCTTTGCGTCCCCGACCCGAACCCTTTGCCCAAGAATCCACCCGACCCGATCGCAATCTTGGACTGTGTGGCTTGGTAGTGTGAACCGCGGGTGTCCTGGGCGGGGTGAATGAAACTGACCACGCGTTCGCGCTGGTAGGGACGCAGAAAATGCCACCCCACGGGCAACATCAGTGCGCCGAACAGGGCGAGTACGGCCACGTGCCGAAATCGTATCCCGACCATCAAGACCCCGGCCGCCGCAATGGGAACAAAGGTCAGCGCCGTGCCAAGGTCAGGCTCCAATGCCACCAGAGCCGCCGGAAGGCCCACTACAATTCCAAGCTTTAACAGATCCTTCCATGTGGCCGCTTCATCCCGCCGGTCGGCAAGAATCGCCGCCACACTCACTATTATAACCAATTTTACGAGCTCTGACACCTGCAAAGTCGCAAACCCAAGAGGAAACCATCTCCGTGCCCCCGCTACCGGCTTTGTGAAGAGCAGCACGACCAACCCCAAAACCCCCAGTCCGAAAAGCCAGGGAGCCCGCTCCAGGATGGCGTGGTAGTCAATGCGACTCACCACGAACGCCCCCAGGCAGCCAATAAAGGTGAATAAAATTTGCTTCCGGTACTGCCCAACCAGCGGGGTGCCGAGCGTGGTGCTGTAAATCTCAATCGCCCCGATGACGGCGATCACCACCGCCACGCCTAGGAGGAACCAGTCGAAATCTTTGAGCTTACCCGGTCTCAGCATTTCTCCGACACCCAAGCGCTTTAGTGTTTGCCCCTGCCCGACGGTACCTGGAGGGGCCCGCTGAGCAGCCGAACCTGAGTTTCGGCCTGCTCTAAGGTGGGCTGGTGAGATTGCTTCTTGTCGTAATAGGCCTTAATCACGTCCCTGGCGATCGGCACCGCAACGGCAGAGTGCCCTCCGCCCATTACCAGAACGGCGACAACAATCTCCGGCTTCGTGCTCGGCTCAAAGCCGACAAACCAGGCGTTGTTGTTGAAGGTGGAGCTGCGGGAGGATTTTTGCAGCCCGGTGCTTACCACCTGGGCCGTTCCGGTTTTGCCGGCAATGTCAATGCCCGGAAGTTTCGCTCCCGCCCCCGTTCCACCCTCGTTGACAACTCCCCACATTCCGCGCGTAAGACATTCCAACGTCCCGGCCCCGATCGGGAACCGCTTCGCGTCGCCGGCCGTGAATTTTGTATTCAACGCCAGGGCGTCACTCGGCGACACCAGGTGCGGGGTATGGAATACGCCGCCACAGGCGATCCCACCCAGGGCGTAGGCCAATTGCAAAGGCGTTACCATCACGGCGCCCTGGCCAATCGCCACGGAGATGGCCTCGCCCGGCCACCATTTTCGGTGATACACTTTTTCGACCCATTCCGGTGAAGGGACCAAGCCGCTCTCTTCGGCGGGAAGGTCAATCCCCGTCCGCGCGCCCAGACCCATGTGTTTGGCGAAGTAAGCCATTTTATCGATACCCAGAAGTTTACCTAATGTATAGAAATATACATCGCAAGAATGAACGATGGCGTTGTGCAAGTCCACGCGTCCGTGCCCGTGGCCATTTTCAAACGTCCAATCGTGGAAGGTGTGGCCGTAGATGGTGACCTCGCCCGGACAAAAGACCGTGAAATCGGACGTAATCGTGCCGGTCTCGAGCGCGGCCGTGGCCGTGATGATCTTGAAGATTGAGCCTGGAGCCAATTGCGCCTGGATGGCCTTGTTCATCAAGGGTTTTCCGGGATCGGCGGTCAGGTGCGCCCAGGTTTCGCGGTCGATGTGCCGCGCGAACCCGTTCGGGTCGTAAGTGGGGTGGCTCACCATGGCGAGCACATCGCCGGTTCGCGGGTCGAGCGCCACCACGGCGCCGTTGCGATCGCCGAGTCCGGTCTCGGCCACTTGCTGTATGTCGAGGTCGAGGGTCAGGCGAACATCGCGGCCGGGGACCACTTCAATGGAAGTCATCGAGCCCACATCCTCGCCACGGCTGTTGACGATAGTGCGCCGCATTCCGTCGCTGCCGGAAAGCACGGAGTTGTATTCGCGCTCGACGCCCGATTGGCCCACCACGTCACCGGGGCGGTACGGCGACCCGGGCTTGTCCACTTGCTCTTCGGAGACTTCGCCAACGTGGCCGAGCGTTGCCGCCGCGAAAGAATGATAGGGATAGACTCGATCCTGGACCTCGAGCAGTGCAAGCTCCGGGAATTCCGTTTGATGCGATTCCACGAATGAAGCGTCTTCAAGCTCGGCGTGCGGCTTGATAATGATCGGCTGGAAACGATTCCCTTGCGACGCGTCGGAGATTTCGCTTCGGAGCTCGCCGAGGTCCAGGTTCAGTCCACGCGCCATGGCTCCGACTTTATCGGGAGTGAGCGACGCAGCATTCTCCCGCAAAAGCATCACGCTGAAGGCGGGAGCGTTATTCACCAGCACGCGCCCCGCGCGGTCAAGCACCCGCCCTCGCGGCGCAATAATCGGCAGGCTGCGAATGCGGTTGCGTTCCGCTTGCTCGGCATAACGGCCGTGCTCACCAACCTGAATTTTCCAATACCCCACCAGCAGGATGAAAAACACCACTGCGACGAGGTATTGGAAGAACACCACCTTCCACCCCGGGAAATGGTCGTTTTGGTGGGAGCTGAACTCCATGATTCGACTCGATTTGTTATTAGCTAGGCCGTTAAGGAACAACCTCAGGATAATTTCAGGGAACCATTTTGGCTAACTCCTTGCGCTTCAGCATAGTAGCATACACTGATGTGCAAAACAAGTTCGATTTAGGGTGAAAAATCTTGTGGAAAAGCTGTGGATGGATTCCACGCCGAGCTCTTACGGCAGTTGAAGCCGCGCGACACTTCGTGACGACCATTGACATTGAGTGCGGTCTGGACGTGGCGGCTGGCGTTGCAACTATTTCCGGTTAACTCTGGTCCAAGTCGTTCGACTTCGTTCACTGCCCTGACCCTTTTCTGCTTCCGTTCGACAGGCTCACGGCCCTGAGCGCAGTCGAAGGGCAGGGTCACAGTTTGAAGAAGTGAAGACTGAGCACGTCAAAGGGCTCACAACCTTGAGCCTGCTGAACGGCGGCCCGCTAAGTCTGGAGTTCCGGTCGCGCACTTCGGGATGGCGCATCGGCAAGCCAGGTTGGAACGGCACTAGCAGCCGGCTTCGGACCGGTGATGGTAAACATGCCAGCCCTTGTAGGTCGCGAGCGCGTCCACGACCGCGCGGGCGGTGTGGCTGCGGTTGACAGACACATGGTGCTCGTAGCCGTTTTCGCAAACATAGCGCATCAGCCGCTGAAGCCCGGGGATCCTGACCACGCCATAGCCGCCGAAACTTTGCGGCCGGTCGGCGGTGATTTCCCCCTCGCCGACGTACGCGCGCATCTCGCCGTGCAAGTCGTCGGTGGAAATCCGGCAAAAGGTCAGCGGGCCGCTCTTCAGGTGCCCGACCACGGTCCCAAACGTGTTGTCCTTTCCGACCGAGCCGGCGATGATTTCCTGAAAATCCATCTTGAAAGAATCGTCGAAGAAGTGTTTTGGCAGGTTCGAGCAGTGGAAGATGACGCATTTGTCGGGATCGTCGCCGTAATTGTTGTTCCAGTCCACGATGGCACTGGGGGTTTGAGAAGCCAATTGCAAAGCGTACATGGCGATCATGCCAATCATGTCGGTTTCGCAGGCGGAAGGCATCAGGTTATTCGACATCAGGCTCATCAGCGTACAGGGGACGACGCCGAAGAATTCCTCCATAGCCGTCCAGCATTGGATGGAGGTGCCCGCCAGCTCGTTCGCTTGCATCCAGTCATCCACCACCACACCGAACTTGGCCATCTTGAGGAGCGAGGGCGAGGGAATTCCCTCGGTACGCACGTACCCGCCGATGCCGGCGAGTTTCGCCTGGACCTTCGCGTCTTCGTCCTTGAGCCGGCCGATGCGGCCGAGGACTTCGGAGAGGTCGAGGGTTTCAACCGAAATGCCCGCCTGCTCCATCAGCTTTTCGCTGAAGCGCACGGTGTTGAACGCGGCGGGTCGCGCGCCGAGAACGCCGACGCGTGCGTTCTTGAGCCCTCTTACAATCCGGCAGGTGGCCGCAAAGGCTTCGAGATCGGCGCGGAAGGAATCCGACCTCGGCGCGACGGTGTGCTGGGAGGTGAGCGAAAACTTCGTGCCGTACTGCCAGAGGTTGTTGCAGACCGAAATCTTGCCGCAAAAGCTGTCTCGCCGCCCGCCCATGAGCATTTTCCCCGGCTCGTCCGGATGAGCGTGAACGAGCACGGGCACCTCGAGCCCGGCCATGCGCAGAGTGTTCGCGACGCTTTTTTCATCGCCGAAATTCGGCAGGCTGACAACAATGCCGTCAATCTCTTCGCGGTGTTGCTTGAACAAATCGGCGCAACGGCGGGCGTCGGCCAGCGTTTCGACCGCGCCAAACTTCGTCAGTTCCGGGGTCAGGCAGACCGTTCGGTAGCCTTCCTTCTCGAGCGTCTTCAGCATTTCGTCGCGGCCGTCGCGGGCGAGCACGGCGGGGAAGAATCCCCGGTTGCCGATGATAACGCCGAATGTGGTGGTGCTCATGGGGAAGGCTCCTTAAACGGCGGGTTAAGACTCATGCGCTAAATGCCCTTCGAGAGGCCCGATTGTACCACGCTTGGACTGGCAAGAAGGAAAGAGAGACCCGATGTCTAATGAGCTGGCCGGGTTGTTACCGGATGCCCTCCGGCCCGGGCGGATCATGCCGACAAGCCCACCCTGCCGCCGCCCTGGGCCTTCATCCTGTAGAGACCTCGGTCGGCGGCGGCGAGGAGGGCTTCGGCCGATTCGCCGTCCTCGGGGTAGATGGCCACGCCCACGCTGACCGTAACGGGCGGTGTGCCGCCATCGCCGGCCACTCGTTCCATGATGCGGCGAGCCACGAGATCGGCTGCGACTTTACCGGTGTCAACCAGGACCAGGGCGAACTCATCTCCGCCGTAGCGCGCTGCGGTGTCAATAACGCGGCAGGTTTCGCGGATGGCATCGGCGACGCGGCAAAGCGCTCTTGTTCCGGTCAAATGGCCGTGGCGGTCGTTGATCTTCTTCAGCCCGTCGAGGTCCAGCATCAGCAGCGCTTTGGGCGCGCCCGTCCGCTTGGACCTCAAGATTTCCGAGTTCAGCACTTCCATCAGGCGTCGGTAGTTGGCGAGGCCTGTCACCGGGTCGCTCCCCGCCAGTTGTGCCAATTGTTCTTGGGCTTTTTGGCGCTCCAAGACCAGGGCGGCCGTAGCCATCGTCATCACGCTCGTCACGTCCGTGTACGATTGCAGCAAAAGCAGAGACGCGTTTTGGGATTCCCGGACGAACGGGCCGAGCCCGTGCAAAGTGTCCCAAGCCGCCATCCCCGCCACCAGGAAGATTACCGTCGCCGCTTCGCGCGGACCAAAGCGAAAGGCCACCCAAATGAGCAACGGGAAAATCAGAAACTCCAGCGGGTAATGCTTGAATCCGGGAATGAATAGCTTCTCGAAAACCGCCGCCTCGACAAGGTATATTGAAGCGACCAAGGCGGCCGCTTCCACGGCTTTCTCGACGCTCCATCGAAGGTGCAAATTGGAGCCCCAAAGGATCAGCAGCGGCGCCACGACGAGGTCTCCGGAGGCGTCGCCCAACCACCAAGTGAGCCAGATATCGGTGTATTGCTTCCAGTCGGCGAAGCCGCCGAGAGACAGACTGGTCACTCCGATGGTCGCGCTGAGCATCGTGCTGCCCATGGCCGCCAGGACGGTGAACCTCAGGACATCCTGCGCCCGGTCGAAAGCCGCCCGGCCTCCGGCATATTGTGCAACCAGATAACAGCCGGCGATGCACTCGAGGGTGTTCCCGGCGGCGATGGCGATGGATGTGGCAACGGATCCGGCTGTGGTGAGGTTGGCGAGGAAGGCGCCGATAAAAATTCCCGGCCAAGCGCGATAGCCTAGCAGCACTAGGGCTGCCAGCGCGATGCCCGCGGGAGGCCAAACCGCTGTGGCGCTGGCGTTCACAAAGGCCAGGCGCAGTCCGAATTTCGTCGCCGCAAAATACACGGCAGCGAGGACCACGGTGATGCCCGCGTTCTTGTAGAGCCGTGTGTGGCTCATGGAGTTTTGTCGGCCGAGATCATCTCGAGCGTGCCGAAGGCACCCTGCGGGGGCCGGCATGGACGAGTCCTCGCCTTCGCGCGCCGGTGCCCGTCTTGCCGCCCCGATCTTCGGTCAAATGACATTCTGCAATGGTATCTTAGAACAAGTTTCCACTGAGTTCACCCCTTTTCCGCGGAGGCAGCTCGGAAGCCTCCTCGCCGGCATTCGCCGGTACCAGGTCCGGCATCTCGCGCCGCGTCGCCCGCCAGGGCTACACGAGCCTTTTGAACCGGTCGAGCGCCAGAAAGAGCATAAACGCCGCGGCCACGTTCGACACCATGGACCTGGCGAATTCGAATGGAACAAAGGGCGGCGAGGGTTCGGGCAAGTGCTGGAGGCCCAGGAAGAACAGGTCGTGGATAAGTACGAAAACCGCCGTCAGGACGATCCGTGGCAGGAAATGCTCCAGGTTAAATTTGACGCTCGACGAAGCCGCCAGGTATCCGACCAGCGCCTTGGTCATGCCAAACATCCCGATGTAATGGCGGGATAGAGCGTCTTCGACAAGCCCCAGACCGGTCCCGAGCCCGATGCCGAATATCTTGTTCCGGCGGAGCAGCGAAAAATAAATCGTCACGAGCAGCGGAAAATCCATCCAACGCGCCATTGATATTTTGAGCGGCAGATAAGTCTGGAGAAGCAGCGACAGGAAGACCGCGATCGCAAGTACGGCCGGATGAACTCGATAGACTTCAATCGGTCGCTCGCGGGGGATACCCATGGAATATGGAGACTATCAGAGGTGAGCTCGATTCACCAACCGGCCGGAGCGGCGAACCCGCTCGACCACACCCGATGGGCGGGAAGTTTCCGACCCTCGGTCCGCCCGCAATTTGACAGGGGGGCGCGCCCCGGCGGCCGTTCAGCGGCCCGGCGCTTTGTCAGGGGTGGGTTTGAGGACCACGAGAACGGATTCGAGACGGTCCAGGCCGGCCGCGGGCCGGACGAGGATACGCCGATAGATGTTTCCGTTGCTGGTCTCGACCACGGTGCCGACGGCCAGGCCTTTGGGATAAACCTGGTCGAGGCCGGAAGTCACAACCGCCTCCCCCACCTCAACCGGGGCTTCGTTCATGACGTAGTGAAGCTCCGCCAGGCTGAGGGAGCTGCCCTTGAGGACGCCCTGGACGCGGGATTTTGCGAGGAAGCATCCCACGCCGCTCGCCGAATCGGTGATCAGCAGCACTTGCGAGAGGCGCGGGAAAACGGCGATGATTTTCCCCACGATCCCCGTCGGCGTGAGGACGGCGAGGTCGTTCGTCAAGCCCGCGTCGCGCCCCTTGTCAATGTAGATGGCGGCGGAGCGCTCGCCGGGGCTGGAGGCGATGACTTCCGCGGCCACGGTTGAGTAAGGAAGCCCGGTCTTCAAAGCGAGCAGAGCGCGAAGGCGGTCCCCTTCGCCCGCCTTCTCGCTGAGCTCGTTGACGCGCGCCAAGAGCTGGTCGCGTTGGGCCCGCAATTGCTGATTCTCTTTTTGCGCGCTGCGGAGATTCACCACGGTTCCCCACACACCCCCAACCTCCGAAACGGCCCAGTGGAGCCCGCGTTCGAAGGGGCTGAACACATCCACCGCCCAAACTTGGATCAGCCGGACGTTCCGATTGCGCGTGATCTGAAGGGAGAGCAACAACAGTTGCGCGATCAGCACGACGACGAGGAGGATGAAAGGGCGGTGGCGGGTGACGAAGGCCTGCATCGCCTCCGGCCCCTCGCGCGTGAGGGGAGCAGACGGACCGGTGAACTCGTGCTGGCTCAGTTCGGACATTCCAGCTCCTGGAATCCCTCCCGCTACTCGATCGCCACGCGGCGGAGCAGGTTAAAATCCGTCAGCATTTTCCCGGTCCCCAGCACCACGGAGGCCAGCGGGTCTTCGGCGATCGACACAGGCAGGCCCGTCTCCTCGCGGATGCGCTTGTCGAGGTTCTTGATGAGCGCGCCTCCGCCCGTCAGGACGATGCCGCGGTCGGAGATGTCGGCGGAAAGTTCCGGCGGCGTGCGCTCCAGCGCCACGCGGATGGCGTTCACAATCGTCGCCACACATTCGGAGAGCGCGTCGCGGATCTCAGAATCGTCAATGGTGATGGTCTTGGGGACTCCTTCCAGCAGGTGCCGGCCCTTGATCTCCATGGTCAGGGGTTTCTCGAGCGGGTATGCTGAACCAATCTCGATCTTGACTTGCTCAGCGGTGCGCTCCCCCACCAGCAGATTGTATTTCCGTTTCAGATATGCCGTGATGGCCTCGTCCATCTCGTTGCCCGCCACGCGCACGGACCTGCTGTAGACGATGCCGGAAAGCGAGATGACGGCGATATCCGTGGTCCCGCCGCCGATATCCACAATCATGCTGCCGGAGGGTTCCGTAATCGGCAGGCCGGCGCCGATGGCGGCCATCATCGCCTGCTCGACCAGATAGACCTCGCTGGCCTTGGCGCGCATGGCGGAGTCCTGGACGGCGCGCTTCTCCACCTGTGTGATCTCCGACGGCACGCCAATGACAATGCGCGGGTGGACGAACATTTTCCGGTTGTGGGCCTTCTGAATGAAATAGTTCAGCATCCTTTCGGTAACCTTGAAGTCCGCGATGACGCCGTCCTTGAGCGGGCGGATGGCGACGATGTTGCCTGGCGTGCGGCCCAGCATTTCCTTGGCCTCGCGGCCCACCGCCTCGATTTCACCCGTCAGCTTGTGGATAGCCACGATTGAGGGCTCGTTAACGACGATGCCTTTCCCCTTGGAATAGACCAGGGTGTTGGCCGTGCCCAGGTCAATGGCCAGGTCGGAGGAAAACATGCTGAATAGCGATCGTAGGTTCACACGCTCTCCAAAGCCTTTCCCTTCGTTCCGGGAGCCCGCCCCGCAGGGGGCGTCATTCGATGATAATCGCCTTGTGGATCGTATTCGTGTCGCCTCTGCGGTTTTGCGCGGTGATGGTGATCTGGTTTTCGCCGGTCTTGGGCAGAGGCTCTGTAAATTGCCGGAAGGTGCCGTCGGGGGCAATCGAAAAAACCTGCTGGTTGTTGATGATCACCGTGGAGCCAGGCTCGGTCCGGCCCAACACTTCCACCACCCTGCCATGCTGCACGATCCTGGTAATCTCCAGGAGGACTTTATTCGAGGCCGCGACTTCCTGGACGAGCATGAAGCGGTTGGGCGGGCTGGGCAGGCTCTCCCTCCCCTTGGCGTCAATCGAGGTCACCACCCAATAGTACGTGCCTTCCTCGAGCCCTGAGACGTCCGTGGAGGCTCGGCCCGAAACCTTTTTGTCCACGGCGAGATTGGCAAACATTCCCGAAGGCGAAATCTCGAGACGATAGGCCGAGGCGCCCGGAACGGTGTTCCAGGAAAAGGTCAAATCTGTGGTCTTGGGGTCCTTGCTCACGGTGAGCGCCATGTTTTTCGGCTCGACCAAATCGGGTGGGGCGATGACCTTCGACTGGCTGAGGTGCGCCTCGCCGGTCTTGAAGCTGACCTGGTCGTATTGGCCCAGCCGGATGTTTTCCGTGCCGCGGCGGACCTCCGCCACGCCTTGATTGAGCGTCAACTCGTGCACGTTATTCTTAGGATCGCTGTGGACGCTGGCGCGGCTGTCTTCCGAGAGGGTCGCCGTGGCGTTTTCAAAGGAGACTTGCGACGTGGAGCCAGCCACGTCGAACTTGCCCGTGGACAGGTCCACGACCCCAGCCGTGACTTGAACAGAAACTTTGGTCGCTCGGGTGACCGGGTCCTCGCGACTGTCCTCGACGGCGATCAGTGAGTCGGGCTTGAGGACGTAATTGGTCCCGTCCGCAAAGACGATTCTCGCCACGCCGTCGCTGCCCGTCTTGACGAAGTCGCCGCGCTCCAGGCCCATATTGTAGTCGGCGCGGACGAATTGTTGAGACTGGCCTTTGCGAACGCGCACCTCGCCGTCCAGGTTGACGAAGTGCGCCTCGCGAATGCTCGACTTCGAGTCGGTCCTTGCGGCGGTCTTCCCGATCCCCGACGCGAGCGATGCCAGCAAGTGTTTTGCCTTCTCACTAAAATAGTGGGGAGCAATCAAGTAAGCGACAAATCCGATGAACACAAGGAGGATAAACATGTAGAAGGCGATTGTCCGGTACGAGATGGTCGTCCATTCCATCTCGTAGGCTCGCTTTGGCTCTGGTGCAGGCGGCGGATTCGAAGTCCCCATGTTAGTGTTCGTCTTCCGATGTATTGTCAATCAAAGTCAATTTGCGGTCAAGGGTTTGCCAGGGCACCCAGGCGTTAGGGGATAACTCAGCCCGAAGCGCCGAGCGCCGCCCGAGTAGCCGATTCTTCGGTTGCGGGAAGCGTGAGGCAACCCTATAATGGAACTTCTGGAGCTAGCGTGTTTAGACTCTTCACAAAAAGGGCCGCGCTCAAGAAGTGGTTGCTGATTGGTATCTTCGGTGTGATGTCGTTCGGCATGGTGATCGCGCTCGCGCCCACGGGCCCCACAAGCGACGTCGGGCCAGGACGCTCCTCGCTCGCGGATGTGGGGGGGACCGCCATCACCTCCCAGGATTTGCAGCGCTTGATCAGCCTTCAGGAGCGCTCGCCCTACGGTTCTCACGGCAAGATAACGGACCGGATGGCTCAACAGCTTCTGGACGATATGGTCCTGATCAACGCCGAGAGGTATGCGGCCTCGAAGCTCGGAATTGCCGTCTCGCGCGGGGAGGTGGACCGCTCTCTGGAGTCCAACCAGGTGCTCTACCCCGGCGGCAAGTACATCGGCGACGACCAGGCCAAGGCCCTTCTCCAGAACGAATTCGGGCTTACGCCGGAACAATTCCTAGAGCAGCTCCGTCAGCAGCTTCTGGTCCAAAAGCTTCAGCACATTGTTACGGACGGCGTCTCGCTGACGCCGGAGGCAGTCCACGCGGAGTTTCTCAGCCGGAACCAGAAGGCCCGAGTCCGCTACGCCGTCTTTGACCCCGCGCAGTTCGTCAAGTCGGTGGCGGTGACGCCCCAGGCGCTCGAGGCTTTTTTCAAGAAGATTCCGGAACGCTACAAACTGCCCGAGCAGCGCCGCGTCCGTTACGTGCTGATCGACCCCGACCGCGTTCGCTCGATGGTTCATGTGACGGATGAGGACGTGCGCCATTATTACAACGAGCACCTGAGCGATTACCGCGTGCCGGACCGAGTTAAAGTGGCCCACATCCTGTTCAAGACCACCGACAAAACGCCCGCCGAAGTAACCACGCTCGAAAAGACCGCCGGCGGCGTCCTGGCTCAAGTCAAGGCGGGGAAGGATTTTGGGGACTTGGCGAAACAATACTCCGAAGACTCGACCGCTCAGCAGGGGGGCGACATTGGCTGGATCGTGCGCGGGCAAACGGTGAAAGAGTTCGAGGACGCCGCATTCTCAATGAAGCCCGGGCAGGTGAGCGACCTCGTCAAGACCGTGTACGGGATTCACATCATCAAGGTGATGGAAAGTCAGACAGCGCACCTTCAGACGTTTGATGAGGTGAAAGTCGGGATCCGGGCCGAGCTCGAAAAGCAGGAACTCGCCGCGGCTCAGCAAAGCCTGGCCGACAGCCTGTATCAACAGATGAAGGCCGAGCCCGCGAAGTTCCAGGCCTTGGCCGCCAAAGCGGGGCTGGAAGTCCGCGAAACCGGCGCGTTCGCTTACAAAGACGTGGTGCCCGACTTCGGCAAGAGCGAGGCGTTCTCGAACCTCAGCTTTCAGCTTGCCAAAGACGAAGTGGGGCCGCCGATTTCGGTCCCGAAGGGAACGGCCGTCGTCGAGCTTGTCCAGATTATCCCGGAGCACACGCCGCAGCTCGAGGAGGTCCGCGACCGCGTGGAGGCGGACTATCGCTTGGAGGAGTCGCGTACTCTGGCCCTCCAGAAAGCGCAAGAGTTCGCCGCAAAGGCCAAAGCCAGGGATTTCCAGAAAGTGGCGAAGGGCCTGGGCCTGACCGTGAAGGAGAGCAAGGATTTTGCCTTGCCGGAATACCTCGAAGAGCTCGGTCGGGGTTCCGACTTCGCCGCGGCGTTCAAGATGAAGCCTGGCGAGGTCGGCGGCCCATCACCCGTGGGGGCGAAGATGGTGGTTTATCAGCTCGCGGCGCTCACGCCCGCCAACGAAGCGGAATTTGCTGCCCAACGCGATTCCATTACGGAGCAATTGGCCGCGCAAAAGCGCGCCCTGGCGTTCGAGATTTACCGCCAGAACCTCAAGCAGCAGTTGATGGCTTCGGGGGAGTTGAAGCTGCACGACCCTGCGATTCGCCAGTTCCTCTCGACTTACCAGACTCCGTAGCGCCGTCGTCTCCGAAGGCCCGGGCCCGTTGGCTGACGCGCTGGGCCTTAAATCGGCCCCTCCGGCAGATTTCGTAGTGCCCTTCCATGGCCCGATTGACAAGACTCTCGACCGACCAACCCTCGGCCGAAACCCGCGCCGAGTTCGAAGCCTTCCTCAAAGAGCGCGGGAAGGTTCCCAACATGTTCCGCACTGCCGCCCATCGGCCCGAAATCATGCGCACCATGACGGCGCACTTCCGCGCGGTGATGAACACGGGCACTGTGGGGAAGAAGCTCAAGGAAATGGTGGCCGTCCGCGTCTCGCACCTGAACCGCTGCGAGTATTGACTCGACTCGCATACCGCCTTGGCAAGGCGGGAGGGAGCGACGGAAACGGAGTTGAAGGCGCTCGAGACCGGGGAGCTCGCCGCGTTTCGGCCGCGCGAGCGCGTGGCCCTCGAATTCGCCGAAGCGATGACACGCGACTCGACGCGAGTCTCCGATGAGCTCTTCCGCCGCCTGCGCGAGCAGTTCGAGGAAGGCGAAATCGTCGAAATCGCCGCGGTCGCCGGACTCTTCAACTACTTCAACCGATTCAATAACGCCCTCGAAATGGAGCCCACGCGATAAAACCCTCGGCCGCGAGCCCCACGATTTTCCATGAATCCCCTCTCGGGTACCGGCTCTTTTACGTCTTTTATATTCCGTATTGTCGTGATAGTGTTCCTTCCGCTTCAGTGATCAGAAGGGCGCAATCAAGAGAAGAATTCTGGAGGCGT
>QHZN01000186.1 GCA_003225365.1 Acidobacteriota bacterium | reverse complement strand
GCTTGGAGCCTTCGGTCAAATGAGCCTAAAGAAACTAGAAGTCGGAAGTCAGAAGCCAGAAGACCAAGCGCACGACCATACGCTCACACTGAAGCTCCTGTGTGCCTCGCTGGCTGTCGCGTTGGCGCTGGCGAGCCTGCTTGCCGTCAGCGTGACGGTGGCGAATGCGCCCGCCGCCTCCGAGCAAACTTCCTCTTCCACGCTCCTCGCGACCGCCGACCAAGTCTTCGAGGAGATGAGCCGAATTACCGGCCTCCCAATCCGCGCCCCGCTCAAGAGAGAGCTCGTGAACCGGTCCCAAGTCGAAAAGTTCATCACCGGAAAAATCCACGAGGACAACACGCCCGAAGAAATACACGTTCAGGAAGCTACGCTCAAAGCCTTCGGGTTCGTCTCTTCGGACTTCAACCTGGAAAAATTTCTTGTGGCCTTTTACACGGAGCAGGCCGCGGGATTCTACGATCCCGGTCACAAGACGATGTATATCGCGGACTGGCCGCCTCCCGAGCTGCAAGCCTTGGTCTTGGCGCACGAACTGACCCACGCGCTCCAGGATCAGAATTTCGATCTGAAGAAATTCCTGGAGGCGGAGAAAAAGGACGACGACGCCACGGCGGCGCGGCAGGCCGTCGCCGAAGGCCACGCCATGGCCGCGATGATCCAGAAAATGGTCCGGCCCGCCGACCTTGCCTCGCTCCCATCGCTCGAGCCGATGATGTCGGGCCTGGCCGCCCAGCAGATGCAACAATATCCGGTATTCTCCTCGGCTCCCTACTTTTTCCGATTCCAGGCGCTGTTCCCGTATTCGGAAGGCATGGGCTTTATGCAGAAAGGGCTGGCGCTCGGGGGCTGGAAAAAACTTCAGTCAGTGTTCTTGCATCCACCGGAAACGACCAAGGAGTTCTTCGAAAGCTCCGTCTATTTCGATTCGGAATCGCTGCCGAAAATTTCTTTGCCGCGCCCGCCCACGTTCGAGTCCGCGCCGGGCTACAAACGGCTTTCGGAAAACAACCTGGGGGAACTCGGCTACCGCGCGCTCCTTGGGCAATTCATCTCCGAACAGGAAGCCAAGTCCGCGGGCAGCCAGTGGCTCGCCGACCGCTACGTCCTCTACGAGCGGTCCTCACTGCATTCCTTTGCGATCGCCGCGCGCTCGCGATGGTCCAGCCCCGAGGCCGCGCTCGAGGTCTTTCGCGGTTGCCACACCATCCTCGCCCAAAAGTACCCCGAGCTCACAGCAGAGCCGCGCTCCTCCGCGGACCTTTTCACCGGCAGCGCCGCCAACGGCAGAGTGATCCTCATGCGGCGCGGGAGCGAATGTCTTTGGGCGGAAGGAGTGCAGGCGGAACAGGCCGAGGCAATGCTCAAGTGGCTCGAGTCGCTGGCCCAGTAAATTCCCCCGCCAGCGCACCTGCCAATTCGCCGGCCAATCAATTCTTGAGCCCCGAATCGATGGCGACAAGGAAGTCAACTGGCGCGGCTTGGGCGCCCAGTTGACGGAAGAGCGTCGTCACCTGGCCGCGGTGGTAGGTTTGATGGTTGACGACGTGCCAGAGCGTTTGCCACATCGGGTACGTCCACGTCTCCCCTTTCAGGTTCTTGTAAGTGAGGGGCCGGGTGAGCCGGTCTTCGGTCAAGTGGGCGAGGTAGTCGCGCACTTGCAGCTCGACGCCCGCCCAGCGCTCGCGGACGGCGGCGAGCGTGGGGAAACGATCAGGGCCCCAGTCGCGGAAATATTCTTCCCGGCTCGGCGAGCGCCCGCGCCAGCGCTCCTGCCAGCCCCATTCGGCGCCTACCAAGTGCGCCAGGGTGTCGCGGAGCGACGAGTAGCTGCTCTCCATTGGGCGCAGGAACTGTTCTTGGTTGAGCGCCTCGCAGGCCTCGAACTGCCGGTCGCGCGCCCAGTAGTTGTAGTCGAACATCTCACGAATCGTCTCCAGAGGAATCACGTCACCCTCCTTGCTCGATCACCTTCAAGAGTTGTTTCTCATCAATCGTCTTAACGCCCAAGGCGCGCGCCTTGTCGAACTTCGAGCCGGGATCGGCGCCGACGACGACGTAATCGGTCTTCTTGCTCACCGAGCCAACAACGCGTCCGCCGGCCTCCTCGATCAGGCGCCGAGCCTCGTCGCGCGAATGCTGCGCGAGAGTTCCAGTCAACACAAACTGCTTGCCGGAAAGTTTGCCTTCCGCCTTGCGCGCTCTCTTCCCATCGAATTGCAGCCCTGCCTTCTTCAGCTTTTCGAGGAGCGTGCGGTTGCGCTTTTCTCGGAAGAATTCCAGGATGCTTTGGGCGATTTTCGGTCCCACCTCTTCGACTTCCAGAAGCTCTTCTTCCGTCGCGGCCGCGAGCTTTTCGAGCGAGCCGAAATGGCCCGCGAGGAACTCCGCCGTCCGCTCTCCGACAAAGCGGATGCCGAGCGCGAACAGCAGCCGCGCGAGCTCGTTCTTTTTGCTCGCCTCGATTTCCGCGAGAAGGTTCTCGGCGGACTTCTCGCCCATGCGCTCGAGGTTCGCCAGCTCATCCTTCTTCAAGGAGTAAAGGTCCGCCAAGTCCCGCACCAAACCCTTGTCCACCAACTGGTCCACGAGCGCGTCGCCCAAGCCGTCAATATTCATGGCGCGCCGCGAGGCGAAGTGCAGCAGCGACTCCTTGAGCTTCGCCGGGCACGAAACGTTGACGCAGCGATAGGCGACTTCGCCCTCGGCCCGGTGGACCTCACCGCCGCAGACGGGACATTTCTTCGGCATCGTAAACTCGCGCCCATCCGCTGCGTGCCGGGTGACTTTGACCACCTGAGGGATGACTTCCCCGGCGCGCTGGATGAGCACGGTGTCGCGGATCTTAATTCCGAGCCGCTCGATCTCGTCCATATTGTGGAGTGTCGCATGGCTGACGGTGACCCCGCCCACATCCACAGGCTCCAAATCCGCCACGGGGGTTATGGTACCCGTGCGGCCGACTTGCGCTCGGATGTCGCGCACGACGGTGGTGGCCTGGCGGGGCGAGTATTTGTAAGCGATCGCCCAGCGCGGAGACTTCGCCGTCGCCCCGAGCTCCTCCCACAGACGCGTGTCGTTGACTTTGACCACGATGCCGTCAATATCGTATTCGAGCTTGTCGCGCTTCTCCTCCCACTCGCCGATGAATGCCAGGACGTCGTCGAAGGCGCGGCAGAGCCGCCAGTGCGGGTTCACCTTGAAGCCCAATTTCTTGAGCGTCTCGAGCGCCGTGGCGTGCTCGGGCAGCGGTTCCACGCCCTCAACCTGGAGAAAATAGAGAAACATGTCGAGGCGGCGCTCGGCGACGATGCGGGAGTCGAGCTGGCGGATGGAGCCGGCGGCGGCGTTGCGGGGATTGGCGAAGCGGGGCTCGCCCGCGGCTTCGCGTTGCACGTTGGCCAGCTCGAAAGCTCGGCGCGCCATGATGACCTCGCCGCGCACTTCAAAGCGCTTCGCCCAGTCTGCGGCGGCCGCAAGCTTTTTCGGTTCGATGCGGAGCGGCAGCGATCGAATGGTCTTCACATTGGCGGTGACGTCTTCGCCCTCGTTGCCATCGCCGCGCGTCACGCCGCGCGCCAGCACCCCGTTCTGGTAAGTCAGCGCCATCGAGAGCCCGTCGAGCTTCAATTCCGCGACGTACTCGATCCTGTCGCGTCCGGCCAGCTCCCTCACGCGGTGGTCGAAGTCGCGAAGCTCCTCGACCGTGTAGGTGTTGTCCAGGCTCATCATCGGCTTCGGATGGCGGACCTTGGGAAACTCCTCGGCGGGCTTCCCCCCGACGCGTTGGGTCGGGGAATCGGGCGTCACAAGCTCGGGATGCTCGCGCTCGATATCCTGGAGTCGTCTCATTAACTTGTCGAACTCCGCGTCGGAAATCTCGGGGTCGTCCGACACATAGTAGCGGTGCTCGTGGTGGCGGATTAGCTCGCGAAGTTTTTCGATCTCCTTCTCGACACTCTTCGGCACGGCGCGCCTCGACGGCAATTAGTCGAAAACTGAAAAAGGAAATTATAACGTGGATCGGCCTAAGTTTCGTCCGGGGGGCCCGGACCGCGCGCGAAGCTGACTTCCCTTGACACCGCCCACGAGCCGGGTTAGTATCCATCTCAGTTGCTTGATCCTCGAACAAACGGAGTTGCATGCAGACATGATAGCGACTGGGATTCCAGTGCTGCCTGAACTGCCACCGCGGCTGACTTCGTACGTGGGCATCCCGTTGCGCGAGGACTCCACCTACACGAATGCCGAAGGGAGGGATGACAAAGGCATCCGCAAACGTGGCGAGAAAGCTCTGGAGAGCATCCAGGAAATACTGCGCAAAGTCCTTGAAGCTGATGAAGCGGTCTTTTATTGCGCCAGCGCTCAGAAGGTACCCGGCGTCCTGGAGCAACTTGTCTTGGGCTGGGCTGCCGCGTACACTGGATTCGGCTTGCTCGTATTGACAAACCGCCGGCTGTTTTATTTCTCCATGGGAAAAAGCGGCGGCTGGCAGAAGAGTCTAAGGATGACTCGCTGGGGCGACATCCAGCAGGCCAAAGTGTCCGGCTTCATCCGAAGCAAGTTGAGGATCCGCTATCAGAACGGGACGTCGGAAGGTTATTGGAAGATTCGCGGGGGCGACGGCAAGAAGATCAAGCAGCTTCTCGCTTTGTTTCAGGGAGCCGGAGGTGGAGAAGTCTCTCCCGCACAGGGGATGACCTCTGTTTGTCCGGATTGCTTGAAGCCCCTCACGCTCGGGGTCTACGAGTGCTCACAATGCCATCTTCGCTTTAAGGACGAAAGGAGCCTGATGCGCCGGGCGCTTCTTATTCCGGGAGGAGGCTACTTCTACGTGGGCTATCCCGGTCTGGGGGTTTTAAGTCTCTTGGGTGAAGGCGCTGAGACGGTCTTGTGTGTGACGCTGCTGATCGCCGCAGTGGGCAACAACGACCCTGCGCCCTTGGTTATCGCAGGGCTTCTTCTCATGCTCATCGTGTTCCTCCACAAATTTGTCGCCATCCGTCACGGCCGCCGATTCGTGCGGGAATTCATACCTTTGGCGAACTGAAAGGCTTTTGGCTGAAGCAGCCGGCTGGGGACTGAACATGGGCGAGCTTCTTCAGGCGAGCATCCAGCAATCATCCTCCAACTCGTCTTGACTTCCCCTTCCTACCGCTGCTAGCTTCGTTTCAGGAGGAATTCTCAGGTGCGCAATCACGGGAAGGGACGGATCCACCCTATCGCTATTTTCTTAAGCGCCATTCTGCTTTCGGGTGTGGTTTCGCCGCCAGCCGCCGCCCAGTTGACCGAGTCGCCGGACCAAAGCCATGGCCGCTTTGGCGACCCGATGACCGTGGCGCCGAACTTGCAAGGCTACCTCTACGGCGTGGTCAAAGGAAAGACCGCCGACTCGCTTACGCTGGATAAAACCAAGTTTGGAGTGGAGAAGGAAATTAAATTGGACAAGAAGACAAAATACGTTCGCGACGGGAAGCCCGGCAGACTGGCGGAGATTCAGGTCGGGGATCCGGTCTACGTAGCGGTGAAAACCGACAAGAAGAGCGGAGACATGACCGCCAAGAAAATTCTGAGCGGAATCCTGCCGGCGCCGGCGCATTAGCGCGGGCGACAGCGGTGGGACTCACCCTGAAGGCAGTTCTCGGACCTTCCGAACTCCCCGCCGGCGGGCTCTATTGTCCTGAGTCAGAAGTTCGACGAACAGCAAGAACCCTGTTTCATCCCGCAGAGCGGGACAAAGACCGCAAAGAACTTACAGGACGCCATGCGGCCTGGAATTGTTCAACCTTCTTGCGACTCGGGACACTGGGATCTTTGAAGAATTCCCTGCTCATCTATAATCCGGCAGCCGGGCGAGGTTCGGGAAAACGGCAACGGCAGGTACACTCTGCCGCCCGAGAGCTCCGCGCGGCCGGACTCGACGTCGAATTGACGACTACATTCGGACCGGGGACGGCTACGGAGCTCGCTCGGCAGGCTGCCCGCGCGAAGTATTCTTTAGTGCTAGCATGCGGTGGCGACGGCACGATCAACGAAGTCGTGAACGGCCTTGTGCCCTCCGAGACCGCGCTGGGAGTTTTACCGAGCGGTACAGCCAACATCCTGGCCAAGGAGCTTGCCCTCCCGCACGATCCCTCTGAGGCGGCGCGCCAACTGAAATTATGGAAGCCTCGCCGGATCGCCCTGGGAAGAGCCACCTGGCCCAGCCCGAATGCCGCGGGAGAGACCCGGGCCGAGCAGCGCTATTTCGTTTGTGTCGCCGGGATCGGCTTCGACGCCTACATCATCCACAAACTGACGCGCTCGAACGCGCTGGCGTTCGGCGCGGCCGCCTACGGCTGGGAGGCGATCCGCCAACTGTTTCGGTATTCCTTC
>QHZN01000185.1 GCA_003225365.1 Acidobacteriota bacterium | reverse complement strand
GAAATATTCCTGACCTAGATGTGGTGGCCGGTTTCGTTTCGAGCGCCCGCTACTTGGAGCACCACCGCGGAGTAACACATTCCATTCTTGGCGCGACGCTGTTAGCCGGGATGGTGGCGGGAGGGATTTACGCGTGGGGCCGTCGCGCGCCGCCAGCCAAGAAGAAAACCACGCCGCCGCTCAACCTCGGATGGCTGGCGTTTTGCTGCTGGGTCGGCGCCACGAGCCACGTGCTCCTGGATTTGACGAACGCATACGGCGTGCGCCTCCTTGAGCCTTTCAGCGGGCGGTGGTTCGCCTGGGACATCATGCCCATCGTGGACCCACTGTTCTTGATAATTCTGGCCGTGGGGCTGTGCGCCCCGTTGTTATTTCGGATCATCTCGGAGGAAGTGGGCGCACAAAAACCCGGCTTCCAGAACGGGGCGATCGTGGCGCTTTGCGGCATGGCCGCTCTGTGGGGCTTGCGCGGCTTCGCGCACACCCGGGTGGTCAGCCTGCTCGATTCTCACACCTATGCTGAGGAGAACCCCCTCCGGTTGGCCGCCTTTCCCTCGCTGGCCAATCCCTTCCAGTGGACAGGCGTGGCGGAGACGGAATCCGCCATTCACGTAATTCCCGTTAACGCGCTCGATTCCGACATTGACATGGACAGAGACCGGATATTTCACAAGCCCGAGTCTTCGCCGGCCCTCACCATCGCCATGAAGACTCCCACGGCCCAGGTTTTTCTCGACTTTGCGCGCTTTCCTTGGGCAGAAGTCGAAGACTCCGGCGACGGCTACGACGTCAAAATCCTCGACCTGCGCTTTTTTTCTCCCGAACCCCGGCGCCAGGCATTCACCGTCGAAATCCAGCTCGACAAAAACCTGCAAGTACTTTCGGAATCGTTCAGCTTCATCGCTAAAGGCGACTGAGGCTCCTCTGGGTGGGCAAGATGTTTAAGAGCGGCTCGAGGAGTCGGTGTCCGGCTCTGGCGGTGTTGATTTTCGGATTTTCCGGAAGATCAAGTAAAGCAAGACGGCGGCCCCCGCCAGCGCGAGCGTTGCTCCGGCAAAGTGGTTCCTGAGGTAAGCTTCCGCCTGCTCGCCATAGCGCACGGCCAGGAAGCCCTCGATTCCGAACCGCACGCCCCTGCCCACCAGCAGGGCCATGCCGAAACGCCAGGGACGGACGCGCATGGCGCCCGCGGTGACCAGAAACAGCTTGAACGGCGCCGGCGGCGGCAGCAAGGAGATCACAAGCACCGACAGAAAATCGTTCTGCTCCAGCCAACGCCGCACGCGGCCGGAGCGCTCCTGCGCCGTGCGCCGCCGGACCATACGCCGTCCTCCGTACCCCAGCGCGAACATGACGTAAGCGCCCAGCACGGAACCGACCGTCGTGGCGAGAACATAGAGCGGCATACGAAGGGGGAGACGCGCTGAAAGGTGGATGAGCAGGAGGTCGTTCACCCCGGGCATGGGCACCACAGAGGAGTCGAGAGCCGAGATAGCCATGAGACCCCAGCCGCCGTATGCCGCCAAAAAGGCCCCGAGATTGGACGCCAGCGTTCTTAGGAAATTCAAACTTGAGCTCCGGCGCGCGACGATAGGGCGGCAATTCTACGGAAGACGGCGCAGCGCAGCAACCGAGGTCTGTCCTGCGGGTGAAATGTCATTTTGAATCGCAATTCCAGCGTTCGTAAACTCAGGGCGACTACTCGTTACTGTTGCCAGGCCAACAGGAGCCTGCTACCGAAGAGCGGCGTCCTATTTTCCGAGATCGGCGTTACACATTCAGGCAGAGCTAATCGCACTCTCACCTTAGATTTTCCGAATGACATCGCAGGACGGCAACGCTGATTCCTTGAGGGAAGGGCCGCTTTCAATAATGATTAAGGACAAGAGTTCCTAGACCCGCTCAGCGGTTAGGCTGACCTGGACGCCTAATTACCTTGCAGGTGCTCTATCAACCTGTCGCACTCTTCGGCCATTTGATTGAGGCCGCTGGGGTCATTCAATTGTGGATACGAGCGCCAAAGATCGCGGAGCTGCTTTACTGTGCTCAAGGCCACGTCGTAGTGCGTGTGTGTAAGCCCGCGAATCAACTGCAAAGTCTGACTGTACCGTTCTCGGAGTGGTGCGTGAGGGGTTGGGTCCTGATTCCACCAACCCTCGGAAAGAGAAGGGCCCGTGGCTCGCCAGAACTCCAACTCCCGTTGTAGGCGCACGTTCAATTCCTTCCCCACCATTTCGCCCCCTGCCTCGACGTATGCTTTGATTAAGTCCGCCGCTTCATCGGCGAAAGCGGGCTCGTCCAACATTCCACGGATCGTCGCCAAGGCCAAAGGCCCGCACTTACCCAATTCTTCAAGCGCGAGCCGCTGGGCTGGAAATACCGCCGAACGGACGTAGGGCTTGAGGAGTTCTGCGCGGGCCTGGCCATCCTGAACATTGAGGGCCGCAGCAAGTTGCTGTTGGATGCGGTCAACCTCGACCACGCGCTCTCTTAGCGTGGCTTCAGACAAGTCCCCAGGCACAAGGATGCTTGGGCCGGGGTTTACCTATTGCTGGAAGCGGTAAAGCTTCCCGCTATCTATCCAGATCACGGATGCCTTCATGTCACCCAATGGGTCGGAGGGCTGCCATTGGGAGTGTGCGACCGGGCTCGCACCGGGAGGCGAAGTTTGTGACAATCGGCGGCGCTTCAAAAACAGAACCATTCGCGAACCCACCTCCTGCTTCGGAATCTGCGTCCTCACCTCATTGGCGTCGGCATTAAGGAAGTCGGCATGTTCGGGATAACGCGGGATCGGGACCGCACTTGCAGCAGGTCTAAGCTCCGGGACAGTGACGAGGTCGCCGGCCCTCAGATCACCTTTCCAGGACTCAACCACTTCAAAAACGCTGTCCGCAGGCATCGTGGCGACTAGCACGATGTCTGTTGCATGCCATGAACAATAGTCGAGATCGAATGAGGGGCGGAAACTCGCATATGTAGAATGGTATAAGGCAGAGGACAGGATGAACGGTAAACTCAGGCGACGTAGACCGTGAAAGTTCAAGCGCATGGTCTCCTTACCGGCGGAAAACGCAACACGAATGAGCTTAAGTCGACTCCAATTATCCCACAGATTTCCATCCCCGGGCATTTGTGCGGACTGGGTCGGGTTCAGTGAAGCCGTCCCTGGCGGGATTGCCCTTACCACCAGCAATCTGGGTTTAGGATCATGCGGCATCGCCGGGATCTTCACGATGGCGGCTGGACCGCGAGTCTCAAATCGTCCACTTCGCCGTGTAGTCGGCTCCCCGGAGAATCGCCGCCAGCCAATGTAGGCCCAGTTTGACGCCGTTGTGTTTACGGACCGCCGGAGGAATCATCCCAGGTTGGGCTCAAACAGACTCGCTACGGCTTCGCGGTAATCCCAGTCAATCCTAGAATCATGGTAAAATACGCAATTGGTTTGCTCCCACGGAGCGAAACTCCGCTTCGCGGAGCTGAGGCAGTGTCGGCATCTTCGGAA
>QHZN01000221.1 GCA_003225365.1 Acidobacteriota bacterium | reverse complement strand
GCGGCGAGGGGCCCAAGCCCCGTGCCGGAGAGGCTGACCGTCTGGGGACTACCTGAAGCATTGTCCGAAACCTGCAGGCTTCCGGTCAGAGTGCCAGGTGCTGTCGGAGCGAAGGTCACACCGATCGTGCAGGTCGACCCCGGCGCCACGCTTGAGCCGCAATTGTTGGTCTCGCCGAAGTTCGCGGTAATAGCGATGCTCGAAATGGTCAAGCTCGTGATGCCTGTGCTTGAAAGGGTCACGGTCTGAGGCGCACTCGTTGTGCCGAGCTGCTGACCTGCGAAGGTAAGAGAAGTCGGGTTGAGGGTCGCTGCCGCCGACGTTCCCGTGCCGGAAAGGCTTGCCGTATGCGGACTGCCGCTGGCGTTATCGGTGACCGTCAGGGCTGCTGTCCGCGTACCGGTGGCAGCCGGAGAGAAGGTCACGTTAATCGTGCAATTGGCCCCCGCCGCCAAACTCGAGCCACAGTTATTGGTTTCGCCATAATCGCCGCTGTTGGTCCCCGTGATGGTGATGCCGCTGATCGAAAGTGCGCCGCCGCCGGAATTCGTGAGGGTCACTGTCTGGGGCGCACTGGTCGTTCCCACCGATTGGCTCGCGAACGTGACGGAGGTGGGAGAAAGGGTGGCCGAAGGCGTGGTCGTGGCCGGCTGACCGCCCACTCCGCAACTTCCCGGGGCAAGCTCGAACGCAAAGGCCTGCGGTGTGAAGACCCCCTTTACCCAGATGGCGTCAAATCCACTGAAGGTGTTCGTGTCGCACGTGAGTGTTTTTTCATCGAAGCCCGATGGAACGGAGGATGTGATGCTAAAACTGTTGGCCGTCTGTTCATTCTGCGGGTTGGCCTTGTCCACGGCCCAGACGTGATCGCAATAGTCGGAAGCCTGGAATATCGTGCTTCCTCCAACGGCCAAGCCGCTCAGCACACATTTTCCGTTAGCACCGGAGTGGGGCGGGATGACGGGGGTGCCCCTCGGGATGTCCGCAGCTTGCTGGATGTATCCCAGGAACGACCCAAAGTTGCCGCTGTTGGTGCTGTACATCTCGAACTCAGTCGCAAAATCATAGTGGATGTAAAGAGTGCCCGTGGTGGCGTCGATGGCGAGGCCATCCACGATATCCTCGGAAATAGGCGGAGAGCTATGGGCTTCTGGAACCTGGAAGGCCAGCGTGTAGCTGCCGGAGGAGGCGTTTTTGTTCGCATCGAGCGGGATCTCGATGACCCAGCCAACGACCGGGCCACCTCCTTCACCGGCCCAAATCACGTTGCGGGTTGCGTCGTACGCAAGGGCCCCTATACCGCCGGCGATGTCCCAGGCGCCAAGGACGGCGCCAGTCTTGGGATTGGCCTTAAATAGGTCGCGATGGAGAGAGTCGTCCGAGTCTTTGGAGTCGTAGCAGGAGTACCAGAGGTTGGTTCCATCAAATGTAATGCCAACGCCATCGCGGTTCCCAGTCGAAGAGGTGAAGCCGCAATCGGTGGCGAAATTCACCTGGCCCAGGAATGTTCCCGCTTGCCCATAACTGACAGAAGCAGGGAGGAGCAATCCTGCCATCAGCAGAAGCATGTGTACCGCGGGTCTGTTCTTCGTCGGCATCATCGTCGCGAACCTCCAGTCGGCGCGGAGAAAAGCAGATCGTTCGTCAGCCCTTGCACACTCGCGCCCACCTTTGAGGAGTCTGCATCAGGCAGTCTGCGTAATGGTGAACGGCACCTCCTTTGGGCCGGGAATTGCACTGGCGCCCATCGGACGACCAAAAAGAACTCGCACGCAGCATTCCAGGATTAGGCTTGGTTTGCAGATTCTCAGCGAATAGATTGGCGAGGGAGTAAATAAGCTTACTGCCTTTAGTTTCAAGGAATTACGATACTTTGGTGGGAAGTCCGCCAGACTCTGAAGGAAATGGTGCGGGCACTCGGTGAAAACATCTCAGCCTGCAATTGCCTGCAAAAATGAAAACCTTTTCCGGTCAGGCGCAGGAAGCAATAGGCTTCGCAAGCCAGAGCCCGCAAAACACAATGAGGGCGGTAAGCAAGCCGCGCAGTTCGAGGGGCGCGCGGTTCTCACTTGGCTTGGCGAAGTTCATGGACTATCGGCATGCGGCGTATCCAAGTGAACACAATACGTCAAGGGCCCCTTCGAGCGTCTCCGCCTGTGAACACCGGTGAGAAAATTGTGAGCATGGCTTCGTAAGCCGCCTAGGATGTGCGGGAGCAAATTAGCGCGCTTAAAGGCCGCGCCTATGGTTGGTTTAAATTGTTCGGTTGCCGAGTCTTATCGTTGGGTACGGCCCCGGTGGCGGGGTCAGTTTTGGGAGCGGTTTCGAGGTTGACTCGTGACTGGGCGGTGGAATCAAGCTCGAGTGGAAGCGGGTGCGGCCCCAAGCCAAGTTTCATGAGCGACTTGGCGTCGGGATTACCGGTCGGGCTAAACCCGTTCGCGCCCTGGTATTGACGCATGGCGGCTTTGGTGGACTCATCCCATCTGCCCGTCGTCTCGCCCTGATAATACCCGCCCTTCGCCAGCGCACTTTGGATTTCTTGGACGCGGCCAGAGCTCATCTGAAGGTGGGCAAGGCGATAGCGGAAGGGCGTTGAGCGCGCTCGGTGCCGACGAACGCCCGCGGGGTGCGCTCCCAATTTTGAAGTGGTTTTTACCGGCGCGTGCTTCTTTGCGGCAGGCTTATGGCTCTTGGTCGTGGCATGGGCGGAGACGGCCACGGCCATCGCCAAAAGGACAGTCCACCACCCCCGATTATTGAGTATTCGCTGCACTGGCATCCCCTCCAGCCGCCATTCGCCCGAAGTGCGCTTTACAGCCCTCCGGTAGGCGATTCGAACCCTGAGAAGCATATTTTACGGCAAACGGTCCGCTAAGTAAACAGTTATAAATGTCCGCTGAGAACGGCGCGCGATGAGCAATAGCACGTCCGAGCCGGACTTGAGCTGACCCTGGAGCCGGCTAAAATCGTCCGTACTGGCCAGGGGCTTGCGGTTGATCCCCAGGATGACATCTCCTGGCTGGACGCCCAGGTCGGAGGCAAATCCGCCCGCCTCTACCTCCGTCACCAACACGCCCTGAGGCGTCGTCAGGTGCAATTGAGAGGTGAGCTCCTGGGTTTGGTCCTTGGTCAGACCATGAACCGACATCCCAAGGATGCCCCCCGTCTCGGGCTCTCGAGCCTGTTTGGGTTCGCCCGATTCGAGCGCCCCACTCATCTGGCGAACAATCTGGCTGCGGTCCCCGACCTCGACTTCTTTGGTCAAAGGCTTCCCGTCGCGGACCACGGCCATCTTCAGATTACGGCCAATGGGGGCGTCGGAAACAATGTCCACCAGCTCGTCGCCGCCCCGGACGGGCTTTCCGTCGACCGAGGTAATCACGTCGCCGCGCTGGAAGCCCGCCCGATCGGCCGGGCTGCCGGGCTCTACGTTGTCAATCACCACGCCGTGGTCGGTGCCGAACATGCGAAGCTTGACGGGATTGTTCTCGTTCCTGAAGCTCACGCCGATTGCTCCCCGTCGCACCATGCCCGAGGAAATGATGGAGTTATAGACCTTGCGGGCGGTATTCGAGGGGATGGCGAAATCCACGCCGTCGTAAGTCCCGCGCCGCGTGGCGATCGCGGTGTTGATTCCGATCACCTGCCCGCCCAAGTTGACCAGCGGTCCGCCACTATTCCCCGGGTTAATCGCCGCGTCGGTCTGGAGGAAGCGCTTGAACTGCCCTTCCTGCGTCTTGTCGACGTCCCGGCCCTTGGCGCTGATGATGCCTGCGGTCACCGTCGAGTAGAGGCCGAAGGGGCTGCCGATGGCCAGAACCCAGTCGCCCACGCGAACCGAGTCCGAATCGCCGATTTGTGCGAAGGGCAAAGGCCGGCCGGCGTCAATCTTAATCACCGCCAAGTCGGTGTCGCGGTCCTTCCCGACGACGCGGCCTACGTACCCCTTCGGGTTTTGGTCATCACCGTAAACCTCGACGCGAATGCGGTCCACGGGCCGGTCCTCGTAGTCCTGGACGATGACGTGGTAGTTAGTGAGTATGTAGCCCGCTTTGTCGAGGATCATGCCCGAGCCGAGCGACTGCGTCTTTACGTCGGGCGGCAGACCCTCCGGAGGCTCAAACTGGAAAAAGCGGTCGAAAAAATCGCCCAGCTGGCCGTTATCACGGCCGTGGGGGCCCCGCCGGCTAATATGAATCGTGGATTCAGTCGAGATGTTGACCACTGCCGGCTCAAGGGCCTCGGCCACCTTCGCAAACGAAGTGGATAGCTCGGCGGGCGAAGGAGCGGGCAAAAGTCCCGCGTGCGCGGGATCCGTCCCGCCCCCGGAAGCCTTCGCCGCACCGACGCCGTGGGAGATGACCGAGCCGATGACGACTCCCACCCCGAGCGTCAGAGCAATGAGAATGGGAGGGAGGTACCGCCGCCCGTTCCAGTCCATATCGCAACCCTCGCGCCGCAAGGCTCCACCGACCAAAAAGCGCTATCCCTGTATTATACACCTCTTTCCAAGTGCCGTCCCTGCGAAGTTTGTTCGAAGCTTTCAATTTGGAGCCTCACTTTGCTGCGGATGGCATCTCCCTTGCCTGCGGCGGGCTTCTTGTCCTGCTGTAGGTCAGATGGTTTAGAGTCATAAGTCCGAAAGACCCTAAATGAGACCGCATGCCTCGGCTCGGACAAGGTAAGTGTCACTGACCCGGGCCCGTCTGCCCTAAGCCGGGCAGGCAGGGGCTGCGGGTCTAGAAGAAAATGAGTTACGCAAGCTAAGGTTTCCGGCAGTCGAGGACCGCCGCGCCGCGAATGGCGTCGTGTTTGAGGGCGTTCAGGGCGCGGTTGGCGTCGCTCAAGGGAAATAGCTCGACGTGAGTGCGGATGGGAATCTCGGCGGCCACGCGCAGGAAGTCCCTGCCGTCTTCGCGCGTATTATTCGCCACGCTCCGCACCACGCGTTCCTGATAAAGCAAGCTGTATTCGAGCGGCGGGATGGTGCTCATATGGATGCCGCCGAGCACAAGCGTCCCGCCTTTCTTCAAAGCCCTGAGCGCCGCAGGGACTATTTCCCCGGCCGGGGCGAAAATAATTGCGCCATCGAGCTTGGCGGGCGGCTCGTCGGTGGTCCCACCGGCCCAGGCGGCTCCGAGCTCGAGCGCGAGCTCCCGATGACGCTCGTCTCGCGTGGCAGCGTAGACCTCGATACCCCAGTGGCGCGCTACCTGAATTGCCAGGTGCGCCGCCGCCCCAAAACCGTAAAGCCCCAGGCGCCCGCCCCGCCCGACGCCCGTCAGGCGCAGCGACCGGAAGCCGATAATCCCCGCGCACATCAGAGGCGCCGCCTGCTCAGCGGGAAAAGCGTCGGGGATGGAGTAAACAAAGTCCTCTGGCGCGACGGCGTATTCCGCAAAGCCGCCATCCACCGTGTAGCCGGTAAATTCCGGCCGGTCGCAAAGGTTCTCTTTGCCGGCGCGGCAGAATTCGCAGGACTGGCAGGTGCGGTGGAGCCAGGCGATGCCGACGCGCGTGCCCGTCTTTAACCGCTTGGCCTCCTTGCCGGACTTTGCGACCGTGCCTATCACCTGATGCCCAGGAATAACGGGCGAGTGGCGCGGCGCGAGTTCACCTTCGACCACGTGCAGGTCGGTGCGGCAAACGCCGCAGACCTCGACGCGCACCAATACTTCGTCTGCCGCCGGATTGGGAATCGCCGTGTCCCCGAATTCTAAAGGATTCGTCTCAACCGGAGCGACGGATCGTAACAAGCAGGCCTTCATGCGCGAACCTCGCGGGCGCTTTTCGCGCGTCGCGGCATGGTCGCAGTTTAGCCGAAATATCTGCGACGTACTGCTTCCTTAAAGGCTCGCAAGGAAATCGCATTTCCAGTTCTGGCAAGGTGGTGGAAAACCCCGCGACGATGTCATTTTGAGGAGTCCCGATTCATCGGGACGACGAAGAATCTGCTCCGAAAATTCGTGTTAAGTCCTTTGTCTTCAGTTTGGCTTTCGCCGGCTCGCGACACCCATTTTCATGCTGCGGGGTGTCGCAAGGCGACATGAACGACTGCTTTGTTGTTGAGTTGCCGAAAAGCAGATCCCTCGCGGAGTTTACCCAGAGCGCGGAGATCAAGGGATTCTTCGCTTCGCTCAGAATGACAGCCAGCGAAGGGATCAGATGACAGGCTCTGGGCTTCGCACCGACTTTCGCCTTAATGTATAAGAGCGCGAACCGCCGGCGGCAGAACACATGGCGGCGCGAAGGAACTAGTGGGCGAGACCGATGCTCTTTCGGAGGGCCTGGAAGCGCGGGTCGGAGCGCAGAGGATCGAAGGCGGGTTCGGCCGCCTGCTGCGCGAGAAAATCATCGCGGTTGGCGCGCGCCTTCTCTAGCCACTCGAGAGTTCGATCCCTGTCGCCAAGGTGAATGTAGATCAGGGCAAACGAGGTTGGGGCGACATACTCTCGCTTGCCGAGGTCCAACTGTAGCTCCAGCTTCTTCTGCCAGTAGCCGCGGGCACCCGACTTGACGAAAGCCTGGCGAAGCAAGGGCGCCATTCTCTGGTCCTCCTTGTTTCCCTTGGCGAGCTCGCCCAGGGCCTGCTCGATCATTCCTTTTTGTTCATAAATACCTTCGAGATTTTCGCGCGCCACGGCGAAATCAGGATCGAGTTCGAGGGCCTTGTGAGCCTGCTCCATGGCCAAATCGTCTTGGCGCGCGTACTGATAGACCCGAACGAAATTGGCGTTGATGATCAAAGAGAGTGGGTCGGCGTTGAGCGCCTTCTTCATCTCGGCGATTGCTTCTTCATTCCTTCCCTGAGGCGTTAGGCACAGGAAGGCGTAGAAGTATCGTGCCTGGGCGTCGCCGGGGTTAAGTTGCAAGGCGAGCTGGAATTCCCGTTCGGCGCCCGCCCAATCCCAATCGTAGGCTGCCAGGACGTGGCCCAGCGCCGCGTGCGCGTCCGCGAGCGAATTATCAATCGCCATCGCCTTGCGCGCCGCCGCTTCGGCCTTGGGAAAAGCCTCGTTCGAGGAAAGCACGCCGTAGCCGGGAATGACATTGTAATTGGCAGCCAAACCAGCCCAGGCCGGCGCGTAGTTGGGATCGAGGGCTATCGCCTCCTGGAAAGATTGCAATGCCTGTTTGAGCGAATCATAGGTCCGCCGGTTATAGGCGTATTGCCCGCGCAGGTAAGCTTGATAGGCGTCGCTGTTCTCGGTGGGCGCCTTGGCGAGCTGCCGGGCTTCTTCGGGAGTGAGCTGGAGACGAAGCTTTTCGGATATCTGCTTTGCGATTTGCGCTTGAGCGCTCGCGAGTTCCTGAGCAGAGAAATTGAATTGCTCGCCCCAAAGCTCTGAGCCGTCGGTGACGCTGACGAGGTCGGCCTGAATCGCCATGCCGCCGCCCCCGCGGGACATGGTGCCGGTCAAAACCGCGTCCACGTTGAGGTCGCGGCCGATCTTGAGCGGGTCGTCCTCGTGATCCTTGAATCGGAACACGGTGGCGCGCGCCAGGACGCGCAGGCTCGGAAGTTTGGCGAGGTTGTTGATGACGCCCTCGGTGATCCCGTCGCTCAGATAGTCTTGGGCGGTGTCGCGAGTGCCGTTGACGAAGGGAAGGACCGCAATGGAGTGGACCGCGCGGGTCTGACGACTTGATCGCCAATAGAGAATGGATGCGGTTGCTATGGCGACGACGGCGACGGCCCCAACCCCGAGCGCAAGACGCGTGCTGCGTCTCCGCCCGATTACGGCCGCCGTCTCTTGGATCGGCAATGCACTGACCGGCGCGCCGGCACTGGGCGTAAGCGGTGAAACAGTCCCTGGCGCTGCCTGCGCGCCTGGCTGTAGCGGCGGTGTCCCTTCGGCTCCGCTCAGGGCAGGCCCCACCGCCGCACGGCGGTCAGAGGCCGCCGCTACAGCCGCCGAGCGGCCCGAGTCGGTGTCGCGTTTGAGGCGCTTTAATTCGCTGCCCAAATCGGCGGCGCTCTGATAGCGCAGGTCGCGGTCCTTTTCGACTAGGCGATAGATAATGCGCTCAAGGTCCGAGGGAATTTCCGGATTGAGCCGCACGGGCGAGACGGGCGCCTGGGTGAGAATCGCGGTAAAAATGACCGCCGTGGAGTTTCCGGCAAATGGCTGCTTGCCGGTGGCCATCTCGTAGAGTACGGCGCCGAAGCTGAACAAGTCGCTGCGCGAGTCGAGTTGCTCACCGCGTGCCTGCTCGGGGCTCATGTAGGCCACCGTGCCCATCGCCACGCCGGGGGAAGTCAGTTGTTCGGGCTGGATTGTCGCCGTGGGTGTATCGAGTAGGGGCGATTCATGAATCGCCCCTACCCCGCACAAGGGTAGGGGCGCAAGGCCTTGCGCCCCTACGGGCGTCAATTTCGCCAAACCGAAATCCAGGATCTTCGCTTGCCCGCGCGTGGTGATGAAGATATTCGCCGGCTTGATGTCGCGATGAATGATCCCTCTCTGATGGGCGGCGTCAAGTGCGTCGGCGATCTGAAGAGCCAAGTCGAGGGTTTCCTCAGTCTTCAACGGCCGGGCGGCGATGTGCCGCTTGAGCGTTTCGCCTTCCAGGTATTGCACCAGGCGCGTGTCCTCGGCCTTGTACACGACGCCCATGCCCCCGCCGCCGAGCTTCTCGAGTACTCGATAATGCGAAACGGTGGTCCCGATCATGGGCCGCCTTGCGGGATTCGACAGGCGTTGCGCTTCGGCACAATGAGCGGAATCTTATGGGCATTGAAGACGGAAATCAAGCGCGCGACGGAACTAATCACGAAGTGCCGTTGGGGCTATCGACGGCCAAACGCAATATACGCTTTGCGGGATTCCAGCGCACGGAGGGCCGATTCGCGACTGCGTGGCCTGGACAAACAGGCCCCGCAGTCAAGAATCGCCCCCCATAATCGCAGGTCAGGAGAGGCGGGAAGATTAGCCTTGCTCGCTCGATTCTTTCAGGTCGTTGTTGGCTTCTTTCGTCGCTTTCTTTGATTCGTTCTTGGCTTCGGCGTCGGGCTTGAGCTTATAGATGGCCCCGCCCAAGGTTGTCGTTTGCTTGTCGCCGGTGATCATCGTGCTCTGGAGCTGGTCAAAAGGGATGCCCAGGTTGTGCGAGACGTGTACTGCTGCGACAAACTGGCCGAGGTTCTTAAAACCCGCAGCATCCCCTTGAAGCTCGGTGAGGGCGTTTGGGCCGCTCAAGCCGAGCATGCTTTCGAGCTTCCCTGAAAGTTTGGTGTTCTGCGAAAGCAAGTCCGACATGGACTTCCCGCTCGTCCGAGCCAGGCCTGCGGGCCCGCTCGTGGAGTTCTTTCCGTGGGTCGTGCCCCCTTCACCGTGGCCAATTCCGGCTTCGCCGTGACCGATCCCGCCGGCGCCGCCCGCGTGGCCGCCGCCTCCGGTACCGTGCTGGGCGAAAACCGGTAGGGCCAGCATGAAAACCAATACGCCGAATGAAGTGCTCATAGCAATCAAACGCTTGACGTTCATTTCTTTGCCTCCTTTAATACCAGATTTCCTCTAAAACCGGATTTCCCGCCCGCGCGCTAAAAACCGCGGGCCTTGCGGACGAGTGAACCAAAGTTGAAACCCACCAGGAACGAGACCGTATTCAAATCGTATTTCACGCTGCGCTCGTATCCGAGCTCGAGGTCCACGAGATTAAAAGCCCGACCCGAAACCCAGGCGGAAAAACCGTTGTCGCGAGTGAGGTCGGAGGTGCCAGTGGTCTCCGCGGCGCCTTGAAAGACACCGTGGCTGCGCCTGGCTCCAGGCGCCACCGGCAGAAAAGAGGTCGGCGTGGGGGCAAACCTGCTGAACACCTTCTGCGTTCCCCACGGCTCGATGGCGTAATACGAGGCGCCTAGGCGCACAAAGGGGAAAACGCTCCAGCTTACCCCGCCCTCTTCGTGCGTGTTCATTCCGAGTGTTGTGAAAGGCCGCGTGAAGAAGGTAGTATCGGAAATCGTGTTCGCGACGCCCACGTTGGCAAACGGCCGCAAGCCGAGGACGCCTTTGTCAAAGTGGTTGGTCCAGTCAAACATTGCACGCCCGGTGCTGAGCCCGGACTTGGTGTCGCCGGTTGGGGCCGCGCCCGTCAAGACCGTGGCGTAATTGACTAGCGGGTTGTTAAACGTGGCGCGGATTTCCGCGTAGGCATCGCCAATACCATTGTGCGATGCGCCGCCGGAGGAAGTCTCGGTCGAAGACGGGCTGACGAAATAAAAAGGAACACCAAAATCCACCCCAAAATGCCTGGTGAACTGGTACCCGACCGTCGTGTCGAGCTTCATCACTTGCCCGAGCTCGTTTGTGCTGCCCTGAAAAGTCTCGTAATAAGTGAAGCCCTTCTCCTCATCCGCTTTGTCGGTCGGCTTCTGCTGAGCGAAGCCAGGGATGGTGATCGCCAAGGCCAGAAGAGTAAACCCGCTTCGTCTGCCGAGTGACATTTTTAATTCCCCCCCGGGACATCCGTATGTCTTGGTAGCCTTGGTCCACATTTCACAGTAGATGCTGGCCCGCTTTTGAAAGTTGCCCATAAAACCTTAACTTGTATAACCAACTAGGCTTAGCGATAAACTGCACCTCGCCAAGCTTTCAAGCGCAAAGGGGGTTCCAAACTCCTTCGAGAAGGCCCGATTTTCAATTAACTCACTTTTATACAGAACCATAGCAGATAGAGAGCGCGGGCAAGACTGCACAAGGAGCAGCGCAAAAAGGCCCTAAGCTTCCAATTTCGTATAAAGAGTACACGGTTTGACGCAGGGGATCTAACTTTGGTTGAGCAGGAAGGCATGTAGCCATGCATTGCCTGTAGAATGCCTTCCGATCTCGCCATTCACCCTTCGACAGGCGTTGGCGAAGCCCCGCCCCAGAACTCCGAGACCACCATGCCGGAGAGGACCAGCGCGCTGCCCAGCAGGGTCTTCCCACCCAAACTTTCCCCCAACACCGCCCAGGAAGTCAGGGCGGCGAAAACGGGCTCGAGCGCGAAGATCAAGGCGGTATGCGCCGCCGGGGTATATTGTTGCGCCCAGTTCTGAACTGAAAACGCCACCCCGGTCGCGAAGACCGCAGTCACAGCCAGCGCCATTGTCAGGCGCCCGGTCCAATGGACCTCAAAGACTGCGTGCCCGGACATGACCGAGAATACCGGCAAGGCTAGTGAGGCGAGGGCGCCTACGGTAAGGATTTGGAGAGGTACCAGGTGAAGGAACGAGTGCTTGCGGGCATAGACTCCGACCATAACGATGTGGAGCGCAAAGGAAACCGCTCCCACGAGCACCAGCAAATCGCCGCGATTGACCTCTGCGAAGCCTGACGGCAGCACTAGAAAATAAAGTCCCGCAAGGCCCAAGAAGGCGCCAGCTATGTTTGCCGGGCGCAGCCGAGTCCCCTCGACCATCACTAGGAGCGGCACCAGGATGACGCTGAACCCGGTGATGAACGCGGCCTTCGAGGGCGTGGTCAACGCCAAGCCTGAGGTTTGGAATGCGTAGCCGCCGAAAAGGAATATGCCGAGCGTTATCCCCGGCAAGACCGACCGATGAGCTACCTTTCCGCGCGCGAGAAAACCGTAGAGCAGCAGCCCGGCAGCAACAAAGCGCAAGGCGATAAAGGCCAAGGGTGTGGCGTCTTGGAGGGCGGCCTTGACGATGACAAACGTCGAGCCCCAAATCAAAGTGATGAGGACGAGCAGCGCTTCGGCTCGTGCCCGAAGCCCTTTGTTCGCTTTGCCCTGAGGTTTGTCCAAGGTCGGAGGTTAGTGCGCCGACTGGCCGCAAAGCTCGAGCAATTCGGCTTCGGTCAGCACGCGGTCGGACTGCTTGGCGCGGGCAAAGATTCTTTCGACTAGATCGTCGGTCGAGTGAATGCCGCGCTTCTCGAGCCAGTAAAGCACATTCGATTTTCCGCTCATCGGCCCAATCTCGATTTTCTGCTCGATGCCGAACCAATGCGAAGGTACGCCGGAATAGACCTGGTTGGCGAGTTCCACGTCGTTCTTCTTAAACGCTTTAATGACGGCCGCGGCGTGGACGCCGGTGGCGGTGCGAAACGCGTCCGAGCCGACCACGGGGTAATTTGGCGGGATGGGGACCCCCACAGCTTCTGAAACCACCGTGCAATAATCCTGGAGTCGGCCGAGGCCGCGATCAATCAGACCCATGAGCTTTAGATTGACGAGCAACTGGTCCATGGGGGTGTTGCCCACGCGCTCGCCGATGCCGAGCGCCGCGCCGTGCGCCTGGTCCGCGCCGGCCTCGAAAGCCGCCAGCGAATTGGCCACGCCCAGGCCGCGGTCCATGTGCCCATGCCAGTCCAGGCGAATTTTTTCCCGCGTCGGTTTGATGACTTCCTCGCGCACAAAGCCAACGAGCGCCCGCGCGCCGCGGGGGGTCACATGCCCCACCGTATCGCACACGGCAACGGCCCGCGCCCCGCACTCGATGGCAGTGGTATAGAGCTTCTTCACCACCTCGGGGCGGGCGCGCGTAGTGTCTTCGGTGACGTACATGACGGCAAGGCCCATCGAGCGCGCCGACTTCACGGCCTGCTCGGTGGTCTTGAGCAGGAAATCGAGCGTCCAGTCTTCGGCGTATTGCCGGATGGGGCTTGAACCGAGAAACGTCGCGGCTTCGATTTCGACACCCGTTGCCTCAACGACCTCGGCGATGGGGCGAATGTCCGACTCGATGGTGCGCGCGGCACAGTTCGGGCGAATCTTGAGTTTCGCGTCCGCAATCTCTTTGGCAAGACGCATCACGTCGGCTTTCGCTCGGGGGCCCGCGCCGGGAAGGCCCAAATTCACCGAGTCAATCCCCAGCTCCTCCATGAAATGCAGGATGCGAATCTTTTTTTCAATCGGCGGGTCGAGGACGGATGGTGATTGCAACCCGTCGCGCAGCGTCTCATCGTCGAGCATGGGAGGATGCGCGGTCTGGATTTCGGGTCCCTCCACGCGGTTCCAGTCGTAGATGAGTTCGTGGGGGTGGGACATTTTGGCCGCAAGGGCACGGCAGCCCTCGCCCCAGAGCGGCTACGGCGCCCAGGGGGCGCGCCGTGCCCCTACTGAACGAGAGCCGAGAGGCTACCGCTTCCTGACTGTATCGCCGAGGATGTTTACGGGCTGTGCGACGTAACGCTGCCCGGCGGTCGAATCGTCGGCCGCTGCGGGGCTGTAAAGTGTGCGGCAGCGCTCGCAGCGGTAAATCTCCTTCCCCAGGCCAAGCTCTTTCGCCACTTCCGAATCTGCCGAGTAATACCAGCGTTTCAGATGGCCGACGCAGAACTCGCCCTTGGCGTCCTTCTGATCACACGCGCGCTGCCCCGGCTTTTTTTCTTTAAAGGTGACAGGCAATTGTTCCTCGCTCTCCTGTGTTGCGTGATGGAGGAGAGTGGCGCATTCGATGCCTTGTCATTCTGAGCGAAGCGAAGAATCTGCTTTTGCGTGGCTCCCTCAAACCAGTGCAGATGCTTCGCGCAGTCTATCCTGAGCGCGGAACGAAAGGGATTCTTCGCTTCGCTCAGAATGACAAGCGAAGAGCCTGCCCTGAGCAGAGCGAAGGGGCCCAGCATGGCAAATGCAGCACTCAAGCGCTCGCGTCAACAGTCGTGTCAAGGCTCGTCGGGCATGGCATCTTCGACATCCTCGATCATATTTTCAAGCGACTGCAATTTTGCGGTTAGAACATTCCCGCTGACAGCAATCTGCGCCAGCAGGTCGAAGTAGGCTTCGTTGCCTCGTTTCGCTCGGGCTAGCTTGTGGGCGAGGCTTTCCATGGCTTTGCACTCTTCGGCGATTTCGCCCAATTTATGCTCCAGCGTTTCGAGACTCGTCCCGGTCTTGGCCTTCGGCATTTTCGTCAGCGTCCCCTCAAGCGGCGGCTCAGCCGCTCCGTCTGTCGCTTCCAGACTTCGATTTCCCTTTGCCAGGCAGCGATGCGGCCTTCATCCGGGGCATCACGGGCCAGCTCCTTGCCAATCTTGGCTTGATGCTCCCTGATCTAACGCTCGAGCCCCTCGAGGCGCATGCGGAGTTGCTTGTTCTGTCCCACATTCGCGCGCTACACCCGCCGTTTTCCGAGGCCCCGGACGACGTCCCGCAATCCGCGCAGGCGCTTGGGCAAGCCTCGCGCAAAAAGAAAATCCGTGAACCCGCTCATCAGCCTGGTCGCGAGCTCGTCGTAGCCGAACCACCAGACCTTGGGCAGCCTCGGCACGAGGTCCACGTCGAGGTATTTTACTCGAACCATTTCCCGGAGTCCAAGGCGCCCGTGAGTGCGCCCGAGCCCGCTCAGCTTCACGCCGCCATGTGGGGCCTCCGTAATGCCGAAGTAACTGGCGCAGTCGTTGACCATCACCGCGCCCGTCAGAAGCTCGCGGGCGATGCGCTCGCCGCGCCGGCGGTCGCGAGTCCAAACGCTCGCCGAGAGGCCGAACTCGGAATCGTTCGCCAGGCTGACCGCTTCGGCGTCGTCTTCGACCGCCTGGATAGGCAGGACCGGCCCGAAGGTCTCCTCGCGCATAACGCGCATGCCGTGGTGGACGCGCGTCAAGACGGTGGGCTCGTAGTAAAACCCGGGCCAGCGGTCGCGAGGCGGCCGCCGCCCGCCCACCCGCACCTCGGCTCCCTGGCGGACGGCGTCCTGGACGTGCTCTTCGACAATCCGCACTTGGCGCTCGCGAATGAGCGGGCCGACGTCAGAGTCGTCGGGCGGGCCGAGCTTAAGCTGCTTCGTCTTCTCGACGCACAGCTCGGCGAACCGGTCTGAGACGGCCCGCGCTACGTACAAGCGCTCGACGGAAAGGCAAGCCTGGCCGGCGTTCGTAAATGCTCCCCAGACGGCGCCGCTCGCCGCGCGCTCAAGGTCCGCGTCGTCGAGAACGATCATCGGATCTTTGCCGCCGAGCTCGAGCACGGTGGGGAGAAGCCGTTCAGCAGCCGCGGCTTGAATTCGCTTCCCGGTGGCAACGCTGCCCGTAAAGATCAGCTTGTCGATAGGCGCCGCGACAAGCGCCCGCCCGGTCATTCCATCGCCCGCCAGAACCTCGGCGACGCCCGGAGGAAATCCCGCCGCCCTTACGAGGTCCCGAATGGCGATCCCGACTTGCGGTGTGAGCTCGGAAGTCTTGAGGACCACCGAATTCCCTGCCACAAGCGCCGGAATGAGTTCGTTCAAGGGAATGCTGAAGGGGTAATTCGACGGCGAGATGATGCCGATGACCCCGTAGGGCTCGTATTCGAGTCGCCCGCGCTTCCCTTTAACCGCCAGGTTGTGGTGCGGCACGCGCTCGGGCCGCAGAAACGCGGGCGCCTCACGGCTATAATACTCGCAGGCATCGAGCACGAGCAGGACTTCTGCGGCGAGGGATTCGAACCGCGGCTTTCCAGTCTCGCGCGAAATCAGTTGGGCGATATCTTCGCGGCGCGCGAGCAGAACGTCTTTGAGCTGCCGTAGATATCTCGCGCGGGCCTTAAGCCCGAGGGCACGCCACGCGGGCGCGGCTTCGCGGGCGCGGCGGACAGCAGCGAGGATTTCGGCCGCGCTCGCAGGCTCGAATTCCGCGAGCACTTCACCCGTCGCCGGGTTTATCGACACCAGCTTTTGCGCGACGGTTGTAGTTTCAGCCGGCATTTTCATTGTCGCACGGCCATCCTGAAGTGCGCGAGGGCAGGTGATAATGTTATTTGGAATTGCCTCCCTTTCGAAACCCCGTCATTCCCGCGAAAGCGGAAATCTACTTCGCAAGCCTTTGGAAACGTGCCTTCGTCGGACTGGATTCCCGCGGGAATGACTGCTCGCCGCGGCGGGGGATCGCCCGTGTCTCGCAAATGGGTCCACTGCCCGCGGGCAAGATGCCCAGGGTACGTTCGTCAGTATTCCACCCGGACTAGGCAAAGCCCCGAAGGAGGCGCGGTCGGCCCGGCTTCGGAGCGGCTGCGCGCCTCCAGAATTCTCAGCATATCACGCGGCCCGAGTTTTCCCCGCCCGACTTCGATTAAAGTGCCTGCGAGGTTGCGGACCATGTGATGCAAGAACCCGTTGCCTCGAACCTCGTAAACAATCAGGTCCAACTTGGGCCTCCAAAGAATTTTCGACGAAAAGATGCGCCGAACATTGTCACCGCCCCTCGCTCCGGCCACCGCATGGCCCTCGGAGCCCGCGAAAGACGTGAAATCGTGTTCGCCCTCGAAGAGTTTCGCCGCCTCCGCCATATTCCTCCGGTCGAGCGGGTACGGATAGTGATAGACAAAACGGTTGATGAACGGCAGCGCTACGGGCGCCTGGAGGATCCGATACCGATACGTTTTCGCGCGCGCATTGTGGCGGGCGTGAAAGGAGTCAGGCACCTCACTGACCCCTCGGATGCGCACCGTCGGGGGCAAGAGGTTATTTAGCGCCTTGAGAAGGTTCGCAGTGGGGATGGGGCAACTGGTCTTGAAGTTCGCAACCTGGCCCGCGGCGTGGACTCCGGCGTCGGTGCGCCCGGAGCCTTGGACATCGACCGAAGCGCCGGTGATTGTCGCCAGCGCCCTTTCGAGCGTTCCCTGAACGGTCGCACCTCTCCTCTGGCGCTGCCAGCCGAGAAAATCCGTACCGTCGTACGCGATAATGAGCTTGAGGTTCCGCAAAACTTTCGACAAGGTCTTCCGACATCCACGTCGGCCGAAAGGTCCGAGCCAACGGGCGCTTCCCAAGTGATGTCCGGATTCGTACACCAGAATAGCAAAACCGGTCAAATGTTGAATCGTTCGGGCCGTCAGAACCGTCTTAAAGGATGAAGATTCTGTAAGCTATGAGCGAGTTTCGAGTGGCAATTGATTTGCCCTAGGTCGGTTGTCGCTTTGAAGGTGTGAAAAAATCGGCGCGCAACCAAAAGATCTCTCGCGAAGGCGCCGTTCGACAGGCTCACGGCCCTGAGCAAAGTCGAAGGGCAAAGCCGCAAACGGCCGCGAAGTAATTAAAGGAGTTCAAGTTTGCTTTTGTTGGCGCCTCAGCGCCGTTGCGAGGCTGTTGATTTTTTCAAAGCTTCTTTGTGTTGCATGTTCCATAGGGGATTCAGGGTCACCAGAGCGATTCGTTGCTCTGCGAAATATCGGATGCTAGGATAATTGCTCTTGCAGGCTGTCGGCTGACCTGATCGAGGGATAATCGCCCTAGTCGCTCAGGCCTCGGCAGTTCCCGGCGAATCACTGAATGCTCAGTCAGCTCAACGAAGGTCTTCTCGCCGCCCTCGAAAGCCGACGGCTTTTCTGCAATTGAAACTGTTCGTCCAACGAATTCGTAGGTATAGATGGTACGTCGAAGAAAGCGGCAACTTCATTTTGAGGGAGAACGAAAGGCAATGAACCTAAAAAGCTTATCGCGCCCTGCTACCACGCTTCTGGTTTTGACTCTGGCGGCATTGATCCTGACCACCGCAGTCCCGCGGCTAGCCCGTGGGCAGGCCCAATCCACGAGTCCGGCGACCGCCTTGGATTACACGCACAGCCATGCTTTCCCGGATATCTTCCGGCCGTATGGCTCGCCGTTCGTTCCCCAGCCGAACATGAAGAATTCCGAACGGCTTCACTCGCTGATCCGCGACGGGAAGCTGAGATTGTCGCTCGAAGACGCTATCGCGCTGGCGCTCGAGAACAGTCTGGATATCGAAGTCGCTCGCTACCAAGAGGCTTACGCCCAAACCGATATCCTACGGACCCGCGCGGGCAGCACGTCCCAAGGCATCAACCCCGGTCTGTTCGGCGCGGTCACGGCGTTCGGCGGGGGCGGGCTGGGAGGCGGTGGGGGCGGCGGTGTCAGTTCGGGCGGATTCTCGGGCGGCGGCTTTGCATCCAGCGTCGGCTCAGTCAGTTGCTGCGATCCCTTCACGGGCGTGAGCTTCGGCTGGGATCATCGCACCACACCCCTAAACTCTCTGGTCCTGCAAGGAATACCTGTGGTTGGCACGCAAACGACGAACGCCAGTTGGTTTATTGGGAAGGGATTCCTCACGGGAACCAGCTTCGTGATGGATGTAAGCGGCTTCCGACAATCCAGCACTTCGACCTTCAACCTTTTCAACCCCGAAGTCCCGAGTGGGTTCACGATTGGCTTTAACCAACACCTCTTGAACGGCTTCGGCTATCGGGCCAACGCAAAATTCCTCCGCATTGCGCAAAACGGCGTCAAGCAGGCCGACACGACATTTCGCCAGCAGGTTATGACTTCTGTGACCAACGTCGTCAACCTGTATAACGGCTTGCTTACTGATCGGGAAAATGTCCGGGTAGCGCAAGACGCGGTGACGTATTCCGAGAAGCTGCTGGAGGACAATAAGCGCCAAGTCCAAATCGGCACTCTCGCGCCTATCGAGGTTGTGCGAGCGGAGTCGGAACTTGCCACCGACCAGCAAAGCCTTATTGTTGCCCAAACCAGCTACCAACAGCAGCAGGAGTTGCTGAAAACGGCGATCTCGAAGCAGGTAAACCCGGAACTCGCCGCGGCTCAAATCGAGCCAACGGACGCGTTGCCCGAACCTACGCCCGGCGACATTCCGACGCTCGAAGAGGCTCTGAATATCGCGTATAGCCATCGGCCCGAGCTTTCGCTCGCAGACTTGAACATCAAAAACCAGGACATCACGATTCAAGCCAGCCGCGTGGGCTTGCTGCCCACCTTGGACCTTTTCGCGACCTATGCGCCCACGGGTCTGTCCGGCAACCGGCTGAACTGCCCAAGCGGTTTCTCGCTGGATTTCCAAACACTGCAATGCACGAGCAATACTTCGGGCGGCGGCACCGCGGCTCCGACTGTATCGAGCAATGGCTTCTTCTCCTCTGTTGGCCAGGTCTTCCGCGGCGTCTATCCAGATTATTCGTTCGGCATCAGTTTCACCCTGCCACTACGGAATCGCACGTCCCAAGCGAATATGGCTACGGCGCTGCTCCAATCACGGCAGTTGAAAACGCAGTACCAGCAGACCAAGAACACCATCACCCAGGACGTTAAAAACGCGGAAATCGCGGTGATTCAAGCCAAGGCGCAAATCAACGCCGCCCAGAAAGCCACCATCCTCGCCCGCCAGACACTGGAAGCCGAGCAGAAAAAGTTCCAGTTGGGTGAGTCCACAGTCTTCATGATCATCCAGGACCAGCGCGACCTGACGGCGAGGGAGGGCGACGAAGCCAAAGCGCGGCAAGCCTACGCGACGGCGCTCAATCAGTACAGCACGGCCACCGGCTCGACCCTCGAGCATTTCCACATCCAATTGGCGGAAGCCAAGTCCGGCCACGTGAACCACGTTCCCAACATTCCGGGAACGCCCGCGTCCGGTGACCACTAGCTAATGGCAGGCCATGGCCCCTCGTCAAGGGACTATGGCCTTCCTTTCCCCCGCCCCAGGCAGGATGATGAAAAACGCTTGTGCGCTGTCATCCCTTCCCGTTGGTCACAGTTCGACTTCGCTCACTGTCCCTGAGCGGAGTCGAAGGGAGGGCAGGCTCTGAGCCCCTTCTCCCGCGTACGCGGGATCAGGGCAAGCTCTTCAATTGTCATTCTGAGCGGAGCGAAGAATCCCTTCTTTCCCGCTCAGGGTAAACTCCGCGAAGAGCCTGCCCTGAGCTCCGCGAAGGGATCTGCTCATCGATAAATTGACAACCAAGCAGATTCTTCGTCGTCCCGATGGAATGAATCGGGACTCCCCAGAATGACATAGTGGAGGGATTTTTCATCAGTCGGCTTGATGCTCTCGGACGCGCGCCCGCAACAATTCCTCTCGGAATCGTAAATTCGCCCTCAGTTTTGACTTTGAACCTGGCGCGAAATAAGATGCAATATGGATTGAGATTCTGGCTCATGCCGGAATTGGAGCGCGCGTGGCCGAGCTCAGTTCGCAGGGATAAAAACCCAGCGTCAACTACCCCGAACAATGAGGAAGAGCTTCAAACTCGGCACAGAAACCCCGGCCTCCCGCACGCCTTCCGAAGACGAGCGGCGATGGGAAGATGAAACCTTAATTCCTTCCCTTAAGAAATCTCCCGAGCGGAAAGAGTCATTCACCACCCTTTCAGGCGTTCCGATCAACCGGTTATACACATCCGCCGACCTGGCGGGCTTAGACTACGAGCGTGAGCTGGGCGACCCGGGCCGTTACCCCTACACCCGCGGCATCCACGAGACCATGTATCGCGGGAGGCTTTGGACGATGCGCCAGTTTTCGGGATTCGGGACTCCCGAGGACACCAACCGCCGCTTGCATTACCTCCTCGAGCAAGGACAAACGGGTCTCTCCATCGCCTTCGACCTGCCGACGCTGATGGGCTACGATTCCGACCACCTCCTCGCCGAGGGCGAAGTGGGCAAATGCGGCGTCGCCGTGAGCTCGCTAGCCGACATGGAAACGCTCGTCGCCGGCCTGCCTCTCGAACACGTCACCACCTCGATGACCATCAATTCGCCCGCGGCGATGATCTGGGCGATGTATCTGGTAGCCGCGGAAAAGCAGGGAGCGAATTGGAAGAAAGTCTCGGGAACGATTCAGAACGATATCCTGAAGGAATACATCGCTCAAAAAGAATATATTTTCCCGCCCGCGCCCTCGATGCGCTTGGTCGTGGATACGATTACGTTCGGTGCTCGCGAAGTCCCTCACTGGAACCCGATTTCCATCAGCGGCTATCACATCCGCGAAGCGGGCTCGACGGCTGTTCAGGAACTGGCGTTTACGCTGCGCGACGGCATCGAGTACGTGGAATGGGTCATCCGCGCCGGGATGGCCGTGGACGAATTCGCGCCCCGCCTGAGCTTTTTCTTCAATTCCCACAACGACCTCTTCGAAGAGGTCGCCAAGTACCGCGCCGCGCGCAAAGTCTGGGCACGCGCGATGAAGGAACGATTTGGCGCCACGAATCCTCGCTCCTGGCTTTGCCGTTTCCACACTCAAACCGCCGGCTGCTCGCTTACCGCGCAGCAGCCCTATAACAACGTGATCCGAACCACGATACAGGCGCTCGCGGCAGTGCTCGGCGGAACGCAGTCGCTCCACACCAATTCCCTTGACGAAGCCTGGGCGCTTCCAACCGAGCAAGCCGTCACACTCGCGCTGCGCACGCAGCAGGTGCTGGCGCACGAGTCCGGAGTCGCGAACACGGCGGACCCGCTCGGCGGCTCCTACTTCGTCGAACGCCTGACGCTCGCGACCGAGCGCGCCTGCTACGAATACTTCGACCGCATTGACGCGCTCGGCGGCATGGTGGCGGCGATTGAGAGGGGCTTCCCGCAGAAAGAAATTCACGACGCCGCTTACGCCTATCAGAAAGCCGTGGACCGGAAAGAGGAAATTATCGTGGGCGTAAACGATTTCGTGACCGAGGAAAAGCGTCCCATCGAGCTTCTGGTGATTGATGAAAGCGTGGCCGCGCGCCAGCGCGAAAAGCTGGCCAAGCTCCGCCGCGAGCGCGACAACGCGTGGGCGAAAGGAGCGCTCGAAGCCTTGGCGAGTGCCGCCGCTTCCGACCAGAACCTGATGCCTGTTATCCTCGATTGCGTCCGCGCCTACGCCACGCTCGGCGAAATGTGCGACGTGCTGCGGCGCGTTTTCGGGACTTACGAAGAGCCGGCGTTCCGTTGAAAAGTAGGGAAAGAGCACTCGGAGGCGGGAATGACCGACGAAGAACTTGAGCGCGGCCTGGAGCTTCACGAGCGGCGGGTGTCACGAATTGAGGAGAACTTGATCGAGCAGCAGGCGGAATTGCTAAATCGAGTTGATCAAAGGCTTGACCGGGTCACCCTACTAATCGAGCAAAGCGAGGTTAAGCGGGCTGAGAATCGCAAACGCATGCACCTCATGCAATCCGCGATGACAGCCTTGTTCAAGCGCCTGGAGGCTTTCATTCGCGGGCTGGAACGGCACGACGGCCACCAAAGCCCTGGGACGGAGTGAAGCCCTCTCAGTGCTTCGCGCGAAGAAAGCTGGCCTTTCAAGCAAATGACCGAGCGTCCCATTCGAGTTCTGGTCGCCAAGCCCGGCTTGGACGGCCACGATCGCGGCGCCAAGATCGTGGCGCGCGCGCTTCGCGACGCCGGCATGGAGGTCATCTATTCGGGGCTGCGCCAGACGCCCGAACAGATCGCCGTGGCGGCGTTGCAAGAAGACGTGGACGCGGTCGGCATTTCCATACTTTCTGGAGCGCACAACACCATTGTGCCCCGCATTTTAGGGCTGCTCCGCGGCCAGGGCCAGGAGCATGTGCTGGTGGTCGTGGGCGGGATCATCCCCGACGAGGACATCGCGGAGCTGAAAAAGGCCGGTGTTGCCGAAGTTTTTCAGCCTGGCGCTTCCATGCAGCAAATCGTGGAGTTTATCCGCGACCACGCGAAGGAACCGGCCTAGCAGTTTGTTGGAAAACTCGCTCAGCTTGTCATTCTGAGAAACCGAAGGCGGCGAAGATTCTCTTCCGTTGATCAACTGCTTGCAAAGCAGATTTTAAGCGGAGTTTACCCTGAGCGCGGAATGAAAGGGATTCTTCGCTTCGCTCAGAATGACAAGCAAAGTGCTCAGAATGACAGCGGCGAAACGTTTTTCAACAAACTGCTAGCGCCGCGCTATGCCGAGGGAGGTGGTCGCGGCGACTCGATGCGCCTTGTCTCCCACAACTCCGCCGCCTTCCTGGTTTTTCCCGAAACCCCGGAATACCCCCGGCTGACGCGCGAAATCCTGGACGAGATCGAGGCTCTTCTCGAGCGGATTCGCCGCGAACCGGTGTTCCAAGGCGTGGTAATTGCCGCGAACTCGATCTCGTGGCCGACGGGAGCGGAGATCGCGGAGGTATCACGGTTCTCGGGCGTGGGCGCGCGTGAATTTGCCGAGCGAGGGCAAAGCCTCTTCGGTAAGATCGCCTGCTTCCCTCTTCCCATCGTCGCCGCCGTGCGAGGGTTTTGTCTCGGCGGCGGATTTGACCTCGCCCTGTCCTGTCTCGCCCGCGTAGCAAGCCTCGACGCGTCGTTCGGCTGCCCGGGCGTCGCGGTTGGTCTGATCACGGGGTGGGGTGGCACCTGGCGCTTGCCGCGTCTCATCGGAAAATCGCAGGCTCTCGAAATCATGCTCACCGCGGAGCGAGTCCCGGCCACTCAGGCGCTCACATCAGGCCTGGTGGATGAAGTCGTCCCCGGCCGAGAGCTCTGGGATGCCGCGGTCCGTTGGGTGGAAGAGCTGAGCGCGCGCCGCTCCGGGTCGCTTGCGCATTGAATCCCAATGGCCGCACAATGAGCGTCCGCCGAGGGGAGCGTATCCCGCCCTGGTGCCTGCTTGCCCCTGGCAAGCCGCAGGCAGGGCGAGCGGAATAGAGGTTGGCCAATTGACTTCAACGAAGATTGAGACGCGATTCAACCTGGATTCGCCCCAGGCGCAAAAGAACCATCGCCGCATGGTGGAACTTGTGGCGGCGATGAAGGACGAAGAAGAAAAAATCCGCGAGGGCGGCGGCGCGAAGAATATCGCCGCGCAACATCAGAAAGGCAGGCTGACGGCGCGCGAGCGCCTGCAAAAACTCTTGGACGCGGGGAGTCCGTGGTTCGAGCTCTCTCTCTTTGCCGCCCATGGCATGTACGCCGAGTGGGGCGGCGCGCCGGCCGCGGGAGTGGTGACGGGCCTCGGGCGCGTCCAGGGCCGCTTGTTCATGGTCATCGCCAACGACGCCACGGTAAAAGCCGGCGCATTCTTCCCCCTGACCGCCAAGAAGGTGATTCGCGCGCAAAATATCGCCATCGAGAACCGCATTCCCACAATTTATCTGGTGGACTCGGCGGGCGTATTCTTGCCGCTCCAGGAAGACGTTTTCCCTGACACCGACGACTTCGGCCGCGTCTTTCGCAACAACGCTGTGATGAGCGCGCTCGGCATTCGGCAGATCACCGCCATCATGGGCATGTGCGTGGCCGGAGGCGCCTATTTGCCGGTGATGTGCGACCACATCCTGATGACCGAGGGGAGTGGCCTGTTCCTGGCGGGCCCGGCGCTGGTCGAAGCCGCGATCGGCCAGAAGGTTTCCGCCGAAGAACTCGGGGGCGCGAAGGTGCACTCGCGCATCAGCGGCACGGTGGATTTCCGCGAGCCCAACGACGAGGCGTGCCTGGAGCGCGTCCGGTCGCTCGTGGACAAGATGGGGAACGCCCCCTCCGCGACGTTCAATCACCAGCCGGCCCGAGAGCCCGCGTATCCGCGCGAGGAGATTTACGGCATTTTTTCATCAGAAGCTGCCGGCCAATACGACGTGCGGGAAATCATCGCCCGCCTTGTGGACGCCTCGGCCTTCGACGAGTATCGCGCCGAGTATGGGCAGACGGTGGTCTGCGGTTACGCGCGCATCGGCGGCTGGGCGGTGGGGATTGTCGCCAACCAGAAGAAACACGTGCAGGTGGCCGCCGCCGGACGCGGCGAAAAGCGCATTGAGTTCGGCGGCGTCATCTACACGGAAGCTGCGGAAAAAGCCGCGCGCTTCATTCTCGACTGTAATCAGAACTTGGTGCCGCTGGTCTTCTTTCACGACGTCAATGGTTTTATGGTCGGCAAAGAAGCTGAATGGAGCGGCATCATCCGCGCGGGAGCGAAAATGGTGAACGCCGTCTCGAACTGCATCGTGCCCAAGATCACCGTCATCTGCGGCGGCAGTTTTGGAGCCGGGCATTACGCTATGTGCGGAAAGGCCTACGACCCGCGGTTTATATTTGCTTGGCCCACGGCGCGCTACGCCGTGATGGGCGGCGACCAGGCCGCCGACACACTGGTCGAAATCAAAGCCAAACAACTCGAGCGCGAAGGCAAAAAGCTCGGCGAGAAGGAATTGAAGGCGCTGCGCGATTCCATTCGCGCCACCTACGAGGAACAGACCGACCCGCGTTACGCCGCGGCGCGGCTCTGGGTGGACGCCCTCATTGACCCGGCGGAAACACGCAAGGCGCTGATTTGGGCGCTTGACGCCGCGGCGCTCAATCCGGAGGTGAGGGAGTTCAAGACCGGCGTTCTTCAGACTTGAAAGAAAAGCCTCACGCAAAGGCGCTAAGAGGCAAAGCTCGCAAAGAAAGCCAAATGGAAAGAGTGAAAATCAAAGAACTCAAGAGGCGGATGCCACAAACGTGATCAGTAACAGATCAAAGCTGTTGCTATGTGGCGCTGCCCTTGCATCTGGATCAATCGCGGTGTTCTATATTAAGCATCGGCGTATATTGGCTTGGGCTGAGCAAGGGGACATTTACATAGACCTGAAACCAAGCCCCTTCCTGCAGAGTATTTTCTGGGTCGGCCTAATCTGTATGATTGCTGGTCTGATTTCCATCCTTCGCGACCTACGTTGCGGGAAGTGAGCACATTGGTGCTTAAGCTTTGCGTCTTTGCGCCTTTGCGTGAGGCTTTGACTGAGAATGAGATCGCCACCCAAATCGTAGACGCGGCATATAAAGTTCACACGACGTTTGGACCGGGCCTGCTGGAGTCGGTCTACGAGGCGGTTATGTCGGAAGAGTTGTGCCGGCGGGGGCTTCGCGTCGTGCGCCAGCAGGCTATTCCTCTTGATTATGAGAATGTGCACCTGGACACCGGATTTCGGGCCGATATGATCGTCGAGGATAAAGTAATTATCGAAATCAAAGCAGTTGAAAGCGTTGCTCATGTTCACATGAAGCAGCTGCTTACTTACCTCCGCCTGGCGGGCAAGAAGCTGGGGTTGCTAATCAACTTCGATACGGAGTTGATCAAAGACGGAATCGCCAGGGTCGTGAATAAGCTTCCGGAGTAACCTCGAAAAGCTTCAAGCAAAGGCGCTAAGCCGCAAAGGGAAGAACGCAAAGGACGGAGTCCTTGGAAAAAGTCAAAATTGTCGAATGTCCGCGCGACGCCTGGCAGGGGCTGGATAAGATTATCCCCACGGAAGCCAAAGCCGCCTACTTGCGTAGGCTCATCGAATCCGGGTTCCGCCACATTGACGCTGTAAGCTTCGTCGCGCCGAAATACGTTCCGCAGACGGCCGACAGCGAGGCCGTAATGCGCTCTCTCGCTGGGAGCGTCCTCAAGCCCAACGGCTCCGCCGCCAAAGTGGAGATTATCGGCATCGTCGTCAACGCCCGCGGCATCGAGCGCGCATTCGCGACGCCGGGCGTCACCACGCTCGGCTATCCCTACTCGGTCTCCGCGCATTTCCGGCGGACCAATTCGAACATGTCGCAGTCGGAATCGCGCCGGCTGGTGGAAAAGCTGGTGCCGGACGCCGAGCGCTCCGGCCGCAAGCTGGTGGCGTATGTTTCCATGGCCTTCGGGAATCCCTGGGACGAGCCCTGGGGGGCAGAGCTGGTCGAGGAGGCGGTTCGGTGGCTGGTGGGCGCCGGTGTCAAGACGATTTCGCTTGCCGACACGGCCGGAGTTGCGGACGCCCGAGGGGTCGGCGACTTGGTTCGCACGGTGAAGCCGCTTTGCCGCGACGTCGAGCTGGGCGTTCACCTCCACAGCCGGCCGGAAAGCGCAGGGGAGAAGGTCGAGGCGGCGTTCGACGCTGGATGCCGTCGGTTTGATTCCGCTCTGACCGGGCTCGGCGGATGCCCTTTTGCCGGCGATGCGCTGGTCGGGAACATCCCCACCGAAGTCGTTGTCGCCACGCTCGCTGAGCGCGAGGCGCTGACCGGCATTGAGCCCTGGGCCCTGCTCTCGGCGGTCGAGGCCACCCGCGAACTGCGCCAGCAATACGCTCCCTGAGGAATCCGCGGAGGAGGATATGGCCTATTCCACCCTGACTCTGGCGTCCGAGGATCACGTCTCGACCCTCACTTTGAACCGTCCGGAAAAACGCAACGCCATTTCGCGCGAGATGATCGAGGAGCTCCATCGCTCGCTCCAGGAGATCGAGCTCTCGCCGGCGCGCGTGGTCATCCTGGCTGGGGCGGGTCCAGTGTTTTCGGCCGGCATGGACTTGAATTACCTGCGGGAGTTTCCCTCGCTGTCGAAGGCGGATATCTGGGCCGACGCGCGCCGCATCGCAGGGCTATTTCGCCGCTTGTGGGGTTTCCCCAAGGTGCTTATTGCCGCCGTCCACGGGCCAGCGATTGCCGGCGGCACGGGCCTGGCCACTCTCGCCGATTTCACCCTGGCTTCGCCCGAGGCGCGCTTTGGCTACACGGAAGTCCGCATCGGTTTCATGCCGGCGATCGTGGCATCGTTCCTTGTGCGCCAAATTGGCGAGAAGGCGGCGCGCGGACTGCTTCTTTCGGGAAAGCTTATCGGCGCGGAGGAAGCTTGCCGGATCGGGTTGGTGAGCGAAGTCGTTCCAGCCGATAAGCTCATGGAGCGCGCGAAGGGGTTGGCGCAGGAGCTCGCCTCGCTCAGCCCTTTGGCGCTCGTCCATACCAAGCGGCTAATCGTGGGCTTTTCCGAGCGCGAACTCGACCGCGAACTCGAGCAGGCGATAGCGGCGAGCGCCGAGATGCGCGGCACCGCCGATTTTCGCGAGGGCATTTCGGCCTTCCTCGAAAAGCGCAAGCCCGTGTGGTTGGGGGAATGAATCCGACAGCGGCCAATGTTCAAGGGAATGCGGATCTCGCTTTCCCGTCCTTTTCCAAACGGGCGGCGCGGCGGATGATCCAACGCGCGTTCGTCCTGGCGGGACGCGATCGAAACGTCCGCCAGCATACTCGCAGCGCGCGCATCGCCACGCTCTGGGTGCTCGAAGATTGGGAATTCGATTGGACTGTCATCCTCGATCGCGGCCGAGTCAGCATCGAACGGCGGCCGGTGAAACGTCCCGACTTGACGCTCACTTGGCCGTCGGCGGCGGGCTTCTTCCGCCTCATTGAAGCGGGAGGCGACGCCGAGGCCGAAATCAAACGCGAGGGCGACCCGGCGGCCTGGGCGAAGGCGCGCCCGCTCCTCCACGCCTTTTGCACCTGCCTCCGCCAAGTGCTCGCCGACCCTGTGGATGAGAACGGCGTTTCGCTGGTGTAATCGCGCCGGGCGCGAGCACCCAGAGCTCCCGTCGTTCGCGGCCGCGGGCCCGTCAATTCTGGTGCGCCAACTCGGCGGGCGTCGCGGGCCGCCACTTGCCCTTGTCACATCTAAGCTTGCCATTCGCCGAGTCCACAATAGACCCGATCGAGAAGACTCCGGTCTGACAAGCGCACAACTTCGCAGATGGCGAGGGCTTTGGTTGGCAATCGACGACAGGAGTCCGCGGAACTGTGATGACTTCCCGGCTACGTTCGCGGGTAGCTTCACTTGTTCGAACCCATAGCGCTCCGCCATAGGAGTGAGCGCACATTTGTTGCCTGTCACTTCCCTCTTCCTTGATGACTTGGCCTTCGGCAAAGTTCTTGCCGGCGAAGACACAACCTTCGGAATGTTTGGCCTCCGCCGCCCCCGAAGCCGATTTCGGGTTGGTGCTGGTCTGAGCATAAAGGCCAGGTCTCCCCAGGAAACCGCCAGCCAAAGGAAGGATCGTCATGACAGAGACCAGTACCCCCACGAGCGTTCGCGGGGAGCGAGAATCCGGCATCCCTAATCGAAAAGACATAATAACCTCCACTCTTCTCTTGAGATCGAGCCCCGATATTCCGCAAGCACCTGCCGGGGCTTCTCCAAGGTGAAATCGGCAAACCTTAAGAATTCCGGCGGCGTACTCATCCGGGGAGCCACTGTAACGGACGACCATTTCGTCGCAAGCAAGCTCGCGTTCCTTCGCCAGTTTCCACTCAATCCACCACAACAACGGGTGAAACCAAAAGATGCAAACCAGCGCGTGTACGAATGCCCCAGTGAGATTATCCCTGCGCTTCGCGTGCGCCAGCTCGTGAATTAAAACGGCGTCGAATTCCCCGCTTGTAAGTCGGGCGGAGAGTCCTTGAGGAATCGTAATCGTGGGATGCAGGATTCCGGCGAGACCCGGCTCCGTCCTTGACTCGGAGGCGCGCAGTCTGATGGCTCGGAAAACACGAGCCTCGAGAAGGCGGGTGAAACGTTGACCTGTACGAAAGGAGCGTGAACAAGCGTACGAATCTCGGAGCCTATGGCTGCAAACAATGCCGCCGGGACCGCAAACTTCGATGCCGCGATCAGCCAGACGGAGTGCCGTGCGGCAGCGCTCCGCTTCGTCATCAGCAGCGGGAGCAAAGAGACGGCCGCGGCGAGCACCGTGGATTCAAGAATGTGGCGGGCGAGCTCCCCTATCATTTCTTCACCTTCCTCGACGCCAGCTCCTTCTCGAGCGCCCGCACGTCCGCAAGCGTGAGCTTGCCGACTTCGATCAAGTGCGACATGACCGGGGCAGCCGAGCCGCCGAGAAGCTCAAGAAGATCGCTGATCAGGCGCCGGTGAACAACCTTCCGTGTGAACTTCGCCTCGAAGACGTTGGCATTTCCAATCTTCTTCACGCGCCTCACCGCGCCCTTTTGCTCGAGGCGGTAGATCATGGTTTGAATGGTTGTGTAGGCGGGCCGGTTGTGCTCGGGCAGGCTCGAATGAATTTCGCGCACCGACGAGGGCCCCAAAGCCCAGAGTCTTTCAAGAAGTTTGAGCTCGAACTTCGTGACTCGCGGGTTAGACATCGCCTATCCTCGTAGTCACTCCTACTACAGGCGTGGTTGTGTGTCAAGGACTTTTTTCGCAGTCCACTCTACCGCCCAGCAGTTAGCCGTGCCAGAGAGCCGGCCGGTACTGTTGTCCCGCCGCGGCGGGTTTCGAAAGGGACAAGATTCCCGATGACATCACTACGCGCTTTTTGAACTTTGCTATACTCTCGGCGCGGGTTCGACGTGATGACCTCTCCTTCATTTCCGGAAGTGACTTCGACCACGCTGCGCGTCCGCTACGCCGAAACGGACCAGATGGGGATCGTCTATTACGCCAATTATTTCGTCTGGTTTGAAATCGGGCGCACGGATTATTGCCGCCAGCTCGGGTTCGCTTACCGGGAGATGGAAGTCGAGGACGGCCTTTACATCACGGTGGCCGAGACGCGCTGCCGTTACAAGGCGCCCGCCCACTACGACGACGAGCTGGTGGTGCGCACGCGGCTTGCCGGTTGCCGCAAACGCGTGCTGGTGTTTGAATACGAAATCGAGCGGCCGCTCGACGAAACGCTCGTCGCCGAGGGCGAGACCGTCCACGTCATCACCGACCGGGAGGGCAGGCCGCGGACCCTGCCCGCGAAATACCTGGACATTTTCATGGCCCGCGCGCCGAAAGAAGAATAGCTCCGCGAAATTCAGCACCGCTTCCGATTGAATCTCCCATGCCACGCCCCGTTCAATTGACCGGCCGCACGCTGACCCGTCGCGAATTCGAAGACGTGGCCTTCCGGGGCCGGCGTATTGCGCTCGCGCCTGCCGCGCGGCAAGCCTGTGCCGCTTCGCGCGCCGTCATCGAACGGATGATTCGCGACGGCGAAGTCGTTTACGGCGTGACCACCGGCGTGGGAAGCCTTTCGACCGCGCGCATTCAACCGGTGGAAGCCCGCCGCCTGCAATTGAACATCGTGCGCAGCCACGCCTGCGGGGTGGGTGAGCCGCTCGAACCTGAGGTGGTGCGCGGCGTCTTGCTCTTGCGCGCGAACGGCCTAGCCTCAGGGCTCTCCGGAGTCCGTCCGGCGGTGGCTCTCGAGCTTTGCGAGTTCCTCAATCGGGACGTCCTCCCCGTAATTCCCTCGCGCGGCTCGGTCGGAGCGAGCGGCGACCTGGCCCCGCTCGCGCACGTGGCGTTGGCTCTGGTCGGAGAGGGCGAAGTGACCTACCGGGGAAAGCGCCTCAGTTCCGCGGCGGCGCTGGCGCGGGCGGGCTTGCGGCCGCTGGAGCTCCAGGCGAAAGAGGGTTTGTCGCTCGTCAACGGCACTCAGGTGATGACGGCCCTCGGCCTCGTCGCCCTCCGGCGCGCCTCGGTCCTTGTGGATACCGCCGACGTCGCCGGGGCTTTGTCCCTCGACGCCTTGCGTGGCTCGCCGGCTGCCTTCGACGAGCGCCTCCAACGGGCGCGGCCACACCCGGGGCAGCTCCTTTCGGCGCGAAATCTCCTGCGCTTGAATCGTGGCAGCAGCATCCGCCGCTCGCACCTGGGCTGCGCGCGCGTCCAGGACGCCTACAGCCTGCGGTGCATGCCACAGGTCCACGGGGCCGTTCGAGATGCTTTGGCGTATCTCGAGCGCGTGCTCGAAATCGAAATGAACAGCGCCACGGATAACCCTCTGGTCTTCGCGCGCTCGGGGGTTATATTGTCGGGCGGCAATTTCCACGGAGCACCACTGGCTATAGCGTTGGACCTCGCCGCGCTCGCGCTCGCTCAACTCGGCGGAATCTCCGAGCGACGGACGGACCGCATGGTGAACCCCCTCACCTCGGACTTGCCACCCTTCCTCGCGCGCTCGCCGGGGCTCGAGTCCGGATTGATGCTCGTGCAGGTCGCCGCTGCCGCGCTGGCCTCTGAAAACAAGCTCCTGGCGCATCCGGCCTCGGTGGACTCGATTCCCACCTCGGGCAACAAGGAAGATTTCGTCAGCATGGGGATGGGGGCGGCGCTGAAGCTCGGACCGATTCTCAAGAACCTAAGTGCCATTCTGGCGATGGAGCTCATGGTGGCGGCCGAAGGAATTGACCGGCTGGCACCTCTCGCGACGGGCCGCCTGGCGGAAGTGGCGCGGAAGCGCGTCCGGAGCGCGGTCCGGCCACTCGCTCACGACCGCCCTCTCTCCGCCGACATCGCTCGCGTGGCAGAGCTGGTCACAAATGGGCAATTCGCCGACATTCTCTCAGGAACTGGTAGGCACGGTTAATTCGTCCCGCGTGCGCGGGATTAACCGTGGGTTCGTAAACACAGGGAAAGCCCCGCGATTGGGAATGCGCCAACCGTGGCTACCAGGCCTCCGAGGAACATCCTGCCCGTGACGGCCTCGCGCGCCGCTCCTTCTCCCGATAATTTCGCCCCATTTTCGCTTACCATAGAGGGCGAAAGCCCTCGAGTGGCATGACTCCGATCTCCGCCACTATCGTCACGCTCAACGAGGCGGGAAGTATTGCCCGCACCATACGATCGCTTGCCGTCGCGGACGAAGTGTTGGTGGCGGCTCCGACCCCCGCAGGTCGGCGGTCATCCGCTACACGGCATATGTTAGAATCGGCGATGTAGCAAGTCTCGACAAAGGATGGTTTATGAATGAACCGGAATTCCTGAAGCGCATCACTGTGAACCCGGAGATTTTCGGCGGCAAACCGGTCATCCGTGGGTGCCGGCTAGCAGTAGAGCATGTCCTCGGCATGCTCGCCGCGGGTGACACCCTCGAAGACGTGCTTCGAGCCTATCCGTGGCTGGAGCGCGAGGACATCCAAGCCTGCCTGATTTACGCACGCCGTATCGCCGCCAACGAACGCATTGAGCCGCTCTTTATCGAGGTCAGTTCTTGAAGGTCCTGCTGGACACCTGCCCCAGTCCGAACGCCAAAACCGAGTTGGAATCTGCCGGACATGACGTGGTCTGGGCCGGGGATTGGCGGGAAGACCCCGGTGATGTGGTCTTGCTCAACCTAGCCCGCCGCGAAGGCCGTGCTCTAATTACGCTCGTTAAAGATTTTGGCGAACTTGGGGTGCTTCGAGGCCTTACCCACAGCGGACTCGTTCGGCTGGTTAACTTCCGAGCCGCCGAGCAGGGGCTTGTCTGCCTCCAAATCCTTACGAAACACGCAAGCGAACTCACACAAGGAGCGATCATTACTGCCGAGCCGGGCCGAATCCGTATCAGGCAGCCTTAGCTCTATTCACTCTCGGGTTATCTTGATGCGCCTGAAAACGGCAGCCAGGATTTGCGCTGTTCCAACCGTGGGTCTCTGGGGTGCCCAAGAACCCTCGGTTAACTAAAACACGGACTAACCGCGGCTTCTAGCTATCTGCCCTTATTGGTATGACTACGATCTCCGCCACGATTATTGCGCTCAACGAGGCGGGAAGTATTGCCCGCACCATACGCTCGCTTGCCGTCGCGGACGAAGTGTTGGTGGTGGATTCGGGTTCGACCGACGGCACGCCGGAAATTGCGCGGAGCCTGGGCGCGCGAGTCGTCGCCCATGCTTGGCCGGGTTTCTCGGCGCAAAAGAATTTCGCGAGCGGCGAGGCTAAACACGACTGGATTTTGAGCCTTGATGCCGACGAGGAATTGAATGAGGACGCGCAGGCGGCCGTCCGCAACTGGAAAGCGGCCGAACCGAAGGCGGCAGGGTACCGCTTTCGACGCCGCGCCCGCTACCTCGGCCGCTGGATTCTGCATTCCGGTTGGTACCCGGATTTCAAACTGCGACTCTTCGACCGCCGCCGCGGCGCCTGGCAGGGCGCTCATCTCCACGAGTCCGCGGTGGTCCAAGGGCCGGTGGAAACGCTCGCGGGCGAAATCCTTCATTACACTTGCGACTCGATCGAGGACCACGAAAAGCGCATTGAGTACTACACCGACCTGGCCGCCCAGGAAATGATCGAACGCGGAGAGAGGCCCGGCCCAGCGCGACGGTTACTCGTCCCGCCCTGGGTCTTCATCGAAACCTATTTCCTACGCCTGGGGGTTCTCGACGGCCCGCAAGGGTTCGCGATTGCTCGCATGGCGGCGCGCTACGTACGCTGCAAGTATGCCAAAGCAGCCGCCGCCGAAGGGGGTCGCGCGGCATGAGCGAACCGCTGCCCTGCCGGCGAATCGCGCACGTGGACACGGGCCATGGAATGCGCGGCGGCCAGGTCCAGCTCCTGATGCTCGCCCGGGGTCTCGGCGCGCGCGGTCACCGGCAATGGATTGTCTGCCCGGAGGGCTCGGCCGTCGAGCGGCGGGCAAGCGCCGAGGGCTTTCCGGTCTTCGCGCTTCCCCGCTACGACCTTGGCCACGCTTACGGTATGCTCGAGCTCCGCGGAAAGATCTGTCAGGAAGGAATCGAGATTCTTCACGCGCACGATGGCCGCGGACAAACGCTCGCCTGGCTCGCCTCAGTAGGGCTCGCCGTGCGGCGCGTAGCAAGCCGCCGCGTCACGTTCCAGCCCCGCCGCAGCCTCGACTCACGTTGGAAATACGGCCATAGCTGCCAGGAGGTTATCGCGGTGTCGAATTACGTGAGAAACCTCATCGTCCGAAGCGGCGTCCCCGAGGGGCGGGTCGCCGTCATTCCCGACGGCTGCGAGATCCCCGCCGCGCTTCGGGAAAGGGGCGAACGCGATCGAGTCCGGGAAACCTGGGGCGTCGCGCCAGAAACTTTTGCGGTTGGCCAGGTCGGCGCATTCACACCCGAAAAAGGCCAGGACATCACATTAGAAGCCGCTCAGTTGCTCCGTGCGACGCATCCGCGAATCTCGTGGCACTTGGCCGGGGAGCGGAGCGGCGCCTATGCGCGGCAAGTGGAAGCGCAGGCTAGGGCCATCGGGGAATCCGTGCGGCTCCTTGGTTACGTCGAAAGCCTGGCCGATTTCTGCGCATATCTCGACCTCTTCATCTTACCTTCGAAGGCTGAAGGCCTGGGCTCCTCGGCGCTTCTCGCCATGGCCCACGGCCTGCCGGTCGTCGCGAGCCGAGTGGGTGGAGTCCCGGAGATTGTGGAAGACGGAAAAACCGGCTGGCTCGTCGAGCCCGGCTCGCCATCGGCGCTTGCCGAAGCGGTCTCCCGAGCGGCTTCCGATCCCGAGCGGCTCAGTCAGATGGGCCTGGCGGCGCGCGAGAAAGCCAAGTCCTATTCGAGCGATATAATGGTCGAGCGCACCGAGTCGCTTTACGACCGCCTGTTTCGAGCGGGCGGCATTCCCGTATGAGCATTCTTATTCCTTTAGCGCTGGTCGCCGTCTTCGGTCTGGCCTTCGGCAGCTTTCTAAACGTTTGTATTTCGCGCATCCCGGAGGGTGATTCTGTCGTCGTGCCCGGCTCGCGCTGCCCTCGCTGCGGGCACGCCATCCGCTGGCGTGACAACATCCCGGTGCTGAGTTACCTCCTGCTCGGGGGGCGTTGCCGCGATTGCAAGCAGTCAATTTCCAGGATTTATCCGCTCGTCGAAATCCTGACTTCTGCGATGCTGGCCTTGGCGTATTGGCGTTATCGGTTGAGCCCCGAATTCATCAAGGCTGCACTCGTGCTGATGCTCCTCATCGTTCTGACCTTCACCGACCTCCGCACTCGGCGCCTTCCCCATAAGATCACCATTTTCGGGATAGCGGCAGGTTTGATTTTGAGCCTATTCGTTCCGGTGGATGCGCGCCCCTTGGGCTGGCTGCTGGCGCGCTGGGGTTTCGCGGCGAGCGGCCCTTTGCTGTCTCTCGCGGGCTCGCTTGGCGGCGCGCTCATGGGGGGCGGGCTATTCTATGCCGTCGGTGAAATATTCTACTTCGTGGGCCGGCGAAGGAAAGAGTACCTGGAGAAAAAGTACCCGGGGGAAGAGTTCCAGGCGAAAGAATATCTGGGCTTCGGCGATGTGATGCTGATGCTGATGATCGGGACCTTCTTCGGAATTCCGCTCACGTTCGAGACCATTCTTCTAGGGTCGCTCGGTGGGACGCTGGTCGCCTTACCACTGTCCGTCGCCGACTCGCGCTTCAAAGACTACGCCTGGCCTTACGGTACTTTCCTCGGTGCGGCCGGTATTTTCGTCAGCCTGGGCGGGGACCTCTTGCTCGAGCGTTATCTTCACTGGACAGGTTTGGGGTAACGAGTTTGTGTGAGAACTGCGAAAGGGCCCCGATTCATCGAAGCCGGGGGAGTGGTGATGAAACAACCGGCTTTAGCCGCTGAGCGCGCAAGCCTCAGGGCCTAAAGGCCTTCTTGATAGTCGGCCTTTTTGCGGCACGGATAAATCCGTGCCCTTTCGCAGCGCTTGCAACTGCGAGAACGAGATAATTACACAGACTCGTGACGCCATGGCGCTTCACCTGACACCTCTCGAGGCCCGGATGCTGCTTGCAAGCGTGTTCCTTTTCCTCGCGCTCCTTGCGGTAGTCCTCTATTTCATCCACAAGTTTTTCAAGGAGCGGCGCGAGAAGCTTGACTTCAGCCCCAAGAGCCCGCGCGCCGAAAATGAGACCTCCACGGCGAATCCGGCTGTGCGCGCGATGCTGGGCGTGGACACCTGGGCTCGCCGGCGCTTTCTGGAGATACTGGGGCCGGAAACGGCGCTGGCCGGGCTCATTCGCGAGTGTCTGGAGGGGGGGAAAACCGTCACCCGCGAGACCGTCGAATACCGGACGGCGAAAGGCGAGACTCGCGTCCTCGGCATGTCGCTTTCGCCTTTCCACGGTCCGGCCAATGAGATTGAGGGTGCGGTCTGCCTTCTGACCGATTTGACGGAAACGCGGCGCCTCCAGGAGCAGGTCCGATTGAAAGAGCATCTGGCCGCGCTCGGCTCGATGTCGGCCGGCATCGCCCACGAATTCAAAAATTCCTTGGCCACGATTTCGGGTTACTCACAGTTCCTGCGTGAGGAATCCCTCCCGCCTGAGCAGCACGTTTACGCGGAAAAGATCGTGCAGGAAATCCGCTCGCTCAATCAAGTCGTGACCGAGTTCCTGGCGATTTCGAAACCCCTGCAGGTCGCCACCCGGGCCGTAGACATGCGCCAACTTGTCCGCGGCGTGATGGACGACCTTGCCAGGATCGAGCAGTTCAAAAATGTGGCGTTTCGTTCGGAGGGAGATTTCGTGCCCGTCGAAGGTGACGAGGTTCTCCTGCGGCAGGCATTCATGAACTTGTTGCGAAACTCCTGCGAGGCTCTCGACGGCGAACCGAAGAACGGCTGCGTCACAGTCGGGGCCGAGCCCACTCGCCAGGGGAGAGAGGATTATTTGGCGATACGCGTCTCTGATAATGGCGTGGGAATCGCCGCCGAGGACCGGGACAAGATCTTTCTGCCCTTTTATACCACCAAGAAGACCGGGACTGGCCTGGGGCTCACGCTGGTGCAGAAGATCATTGTCTCCCACAACGGGCGCATCAGCCTGGACGCGACCGCCGCCGAGGGCACGACTTTTTCGATTCTGCTACCCCTTGACCTGCCCTCGCCGCCATGATCATAGTGGCTCCCAGTGGCGGTATGGTGTGAAGCGCTGGCTCGATGTCACCCTTGATTACGCCTCTCCGGCAGGCTGGCGCAGACCCCGCGCCTGCGGGGTCTGCAATTCTCGAATGCTTCTCGCGCATTATACTCTGGCGAGGCATGACGCGCCCTCGTTAGTTTGCTCCCTGCCAGTTGAAGTTTATCACGGCAAGCAATTGCTCGAGAGGGGCGATTTCCCCGACGCCGCCGCAAAGCAGATCCTTCGCGGAGTTTGCCCTGAGCGGGGAATGAAGGGATTCTTCCCCTTCGCTGCGCTCAGGGTCAGAATGACAAGCGACGGACTCAGGATGACAGCGTCACAAACGTTTCTCATCGTCGTGCAGAAGGTCTGCGAGAGCCCGCAACTGGTGGTTGAGGGATGAAGCACGAGTAACGCGGGGCGAGGCGGGCGAGTTTGTAGAGGCGCTCGCTAAGTTGGCAGCGCACCCAGAATATAGCGCTGGATGGCTTCGATGTCCAAGGCGTCGGCGCGCGCAAACTTCACCGCGAGCCGTCGGCCTCGGCCATCGGCCGCTTCGGGCTCGGTATGAACCACGATGGCATCGACCTTGAGTTTTTGCGGAGTGGAAGGGAGCCCGAACTCGAGTTCCACGGAATCGCCCAGGCCCAAGGCGGCCGGCATTTCCATCAACAGGCCGCCCTCGCTGATGTTGACGGTGACGGCTTTTCCCGAGCGCGGCCCCGACCTCCAGGCGACGGTAGCGCGAAACGGCAGGCGCGCATAACGCCGCTTCTCCCGTAGGATCGAGCCCTGCATGGCTCTGAACAGCCGAAGGATTCGATCTGAAGTGAAGGGTTTACCGAGGAAAAAGTTGATTCCGGCGCGGAAGCCCTTCCGCATTGTCTGGACATCGTCGTAGCCGGTCAGCATGACGACTGGAACGCGGGCATTCAGAGCCGAGGCACGTACCCTCTCGGTCAACTCAAATCCATCGATGTTCGGCATTCGCCCGTCCACAAAGACGCCGTCGAATTTCTCGCTGGCGAGACTCTTGGCGGCCTCCCGGCTGTCGGTGAGGATCACCACCTCGCACCCCAGCGGTTCCATCATGGCCTTGATGGCCCTGGCAACCTCGGGCTCGTCGTCCACGACCATGATCCGCACGGGCACAAAGAATCCCCCATCCTGGGGCCGCGTTCAGGCACGCCTCGCTCTCGCGGACGCGGGGCCATGTCAGGCTGCTTGTGGATCCCCCGGAGTCTCCCCCATACGACGAAGGCCCGCCACTTCCATCCGGATGCGCTCCCAGGTTTGTTGTGGAATTTCCAGAAACACCTTGACGACTTTCGGGTCGAACTGGCGATCGGCCTCTCTCTGAATCTCTTCGTAAGCCGCGGAAAAGGGCAGAGCGCGCCGATAAGGGCGGTCGGAGGTCATAGCGTCAAGGGTATCCGCGATGGCAAAAATCCGCGCCCCGATGGGGATTTCCTCGCCCACCAGCCCTTGCGGATAGCCTGTGCCTTCGTAGCGCTCCTGGTGAGTCAGGATGATTTCGGCGGCAGGCGCGAGAAAGGCGATGCGGCTGACCAAGTCGTACCCTATTCTCGCGTGCGTCTGCATAATGGCCGCTTCCTCATCCGTCAGCTTGCCTGGCTTGAGCAATATGGAATCAGGGATGCCAATCTTTCCGATATCGTGCAAGTAAGACCCCCGGGCGATTTGGCGGAGCTGTTCGGGGCTCAGGCCCATGGCGCGCGCGATTTCCAGGCAGTATCGGCTGACGCGGCGTGAGTGGCCCTCAGTCTCCGTGTCCCGCAAGTCGAGCGCCGCTCCCAGAGCCTCGAGCGTTTCGTCGTAGGTGGACTCGATGCGCTTCGTCGCCGCCTGCAACTGCTTGGTCCGCTGCTCGACCATCTTTTCAAGGTTCTTCCGGTACTCCTCGATCTCCCGGGACAGGCGCTGATTCTCAAGCGCCCGCGCCACGCTCACGACGACGGCCTCCATTTGGAAGGGCTTCAGCAAGTAATCGGCCGCGCCTTCTTTCATCGCCTCAATTCCCACGCGCACGTCGCCCTCCCCCGTCGCCACCAAGAAGGTGACCCGCGGATATTGAGCCCGCACCTTCCGCAGCAGTTCCATTCCGGACATCCCTGGCATTCGCAGGTCACTGATCACCACATCGAACTCACCCTGCTTCATAAGCTCGAGCGCCTCCGAGGCGCTTTGGCAGGTGCGGCACTGGTATCCCTCGCGGGCCAGCCGGTGGGAGAGCAAGGCGCAAATGGCTTCCTCATCGTCCACCAGCAGCGCCCGGAATTTCACCGGTCCCCCGCTTTCCTCTGCTTTAGCGGCGGCCGGGAGGATCCTTTGCCCGGACTCGCCATCTGCTTCCACTGGACGAGATTTCATATTGAATTCCGACGCCTTCAAATTCTTCGCGTTCCGTTTCGATTTGCGCTTCGCCCGGAGGCAAGGTCTCCCGCCTGAGCCGCGCGCCTAAAGTACTATCGGAAGGTGCGACGTGAAACTTGAGAACCGCACCCTTAGACAGAGCTCAGGGCGCCCTCCCTTCGACCACGCTCCCAGTTCGACATGGCTCACCGTGAGCCCGCCGAACAGGTACCCCTCGGTCAAAAGGGCCGGCTATCGCTCGATCACTGGCCGAGCCAGCGAACCAAGTTTTTGAAAATTTTTAGCCCGTCCTGGGAGTAGTGCGCGGGCAAGGATGCCCGTTCCGGGTGGGGCATCAAGCCGAGGACCGCTCCCGTCGAATCGGTAAGGCCGGCGACGCCGTTTGGAGCGCCGTTGGGATTTTCAGGATAATGCGAGCTCGGGCGGCCCTGCGGGTCACTATAGCGGAAGGCTACGCGGGCGGGAGAGGTGGTGTCTGAGAAAAGTGGCCGACCCTCCCCGTGCGCCGTGGGCATCTGGAGAATCTTGCCCTCTAGGCCCTCGGTCCAAGGCGACTTCTCCGCTGAAACTACGAGCCGGATCCTTCGGTCCTCGAAGCGCGCCGAAGCGTTTTCGAGAAGCACCATTCCGCGCTTCCCGGGCGAGCGGCCGGGCAGAATCCCTGCCTCCGCCAGCACTTGAAATCCGTTGCAAATGCCGAGCATCGGCTTCCCTGCCTCCAGGAACTCCGCCAACTGCTCTCGTAACCGGGCGATGAGCATAACGCCGAAAATCCGCCCCGCGCCCAAGTGGTCCCCATAGGCGAAACCGCCAGGGATGATAACGGCTTGATAGTCGGTAAGCCGCGCGCGGCCCTCCACGAGGTCGCGAAGCAGCACCAGCTCCGACTCCCCGCCCGCGCGCTCGATGGCCGCCGCAGTCTCTTCGTGGCAATTCGTCCCCGGAGCGTAAAGGATTGCAATGGTGGCCGCGCTCATTCGACAACCTCCTGAAAGGTCTTGCCCCAACCTTCGGCCAGCGCCGCCGTCTTTTGCTCCCAAAGTATCTCGCCATCTTCAGTAATCGTGATCGTCGGCTGGTTAGTTACTTCGCCGAGTGCGAGCCAAGGGGTGTTCGGAAAATACCGTTGAAGGTTTATTTCCGGCGAAACTTCAAGGAGCACCGAGCCAATGAATTCGCCGAAAAGCAGTCGGGCTTTGGAGCGTCCCGC
>QHZN01000406.1 GCA_003225365.1 Acidobacteriota bacterium | reverse complement strand
GACCGGGGTGAGATATCCACTCGCGATCTCCTTGCGGGCGTACTGTCCCGTAAAGAGGAATATGCCAAGTGAGACCGCGGCTGCAGCCATGAACCAAGTCAGCATTTTTGTAGACAGCGGCTGCAGCAGTGCGACGTCACCCCATAGACGCCGGTGCTGCTGAAATTGGACCGCTTCCTCGCGGAACAGGGTCGAACGGACAGCGCGAGCACTCCGGGGGACATACGGCACAGCAGCGCCACGGATCGACGCGATGGCCAAATCCTCAGCGGCGCGGCCCGTCAACTCCGCCAGCAGTGCATCGCCCCTGCCGCCCGGGACCGCAGGCGAGCCACTTGCGAACAAATTCTCATAGGAGATCGGGATCGGTGGTTCCGTTGGCGCGTCCACACCCACGCCCGCCGTTCCGTTTGAAACGGGGTTCGCACCGAAAGGAGCAGCCGCGCTGTCCACGGCTCCGAGCTTGACGGGAGGCTCGGCGCCTACACGTGATTCTGTGGCCACGGTCTCACCACATGAGTGACAGCAGCCGTGCCTCCGACCAAGGAGACACGGCTGCTCTCACATCGGAATTTTTAGTGGTCACGCCCCGGGGGAGGTCCTTCCACCGGGGAATTCTTATCGCCGGGGCCGCTGTTGCCGGGGCCGCCGCCCGCGTTCTGGTTGGGCTTGTCGCCGCCAACGACCTGATCCAACTCGGCTTCGTCGATCTCTTTTAAGGGAGTAGGACTATTCATGACGCATCCTCTTCAAATCTGTATCAGATGAGCCTCTGACCAACATTCCATTACGCGGTCAGGCGCACATCGTTGCGCAATCGCACCGCTCGGAGCAATTCATCTTCGGATAACGTTCCGCTTTCCGTTCGATGGTGATCGAAAGATATTCCGAGTGGCGTTAGCTTCTCGATCTGCACCAGGGCCTTTGGAATGCCGGTAGGTGCAACTGGCTAAGCCAAGGTCTTCGGCACGCGTTCCGCGAGTATGCTAGCCCCAGCAGCGGAATTTGGCTGGACCGGCTCCCCCGCGGCGCAGGCCTCAGTGATCTAGTAGCTTCCGCGCAGATACTGAGGCCATCGAGAGCGCCAGCTGCGTTCTGCCGCTGAGGCGAAACTTCTCGTAGATGTGATGCAAGTGCATCTTCACCGTGCCTTCGGACAAATGTAGTTCGCGGGCGATTTGTTTGTTGTGCCAACCTCGCAATATGAGGTGGGCGACATCAGCTTCGCGTGACGTCAGGTTACACATAGTCTGGGGGGACCGTTCCGCGAGCGCGAACTGGCGCAGCAGGTCGGGGTCGATCCACTTCTGGCCCTGATGCACGCTCTTCACACATTCGATGAAGCTCTCTCGCGCGAACAGCGCGCGACAACACGATGACCTGCCGCCCGCAAAATTGTTTCAATTCCGGCTGCTGTGATTTCGTGTCGAGTGGCGATCACAAGGGTGGCTTGGGTCTTTGCCGCCTTAGGCGCAGCAACGGCCATGACTTCCTCCTCCTATGCGTCGCTGAGGGCCTTCCTGCACGGCGTTCGCACAATTCAGGATCAACCGCGGTCCCACGCCGAGCGGTCGCATTCCTTGCGTAGCCGTTAGTCCGGTGACGCGCACGATGTGTTCAACTATTAGTTATGGAAATTTCGCAGTAACCCCCTTGGAGCTACGCCCAACCAGTCCTGGATGGAGCGGTGGTAGCGTGCCGCCCAGGTCTCATACGTGCCGCCCAGGTCTCATAAGAGAGTGTCATTCAGCGCTGGCCTTCGCGACGTAACCTAGATCGCGGATGTTGCAGGCACAGTAGGCCGCGTCAGGTCTTTGCCCTCGCGAGTTGCGAATCCTCTCCATGCGAGTTGCAGTCGTCGAGCGCCCCGTCCAATCCGGTCCGCTTTCGGGGGCCTTTTAGACGTAAACCGATCTGACCATGTTCGGCAGGATGCCGGTTCTGACCTTAGGCGGCTTCGGGCTCCCGGCCGATTCGGCGCAGGTCGCCGTTTGCCCGCAAAGGTCCGGAAGTGGCACATCGCGTCATTTCGGTGCGGTGAGGAATTTGGTCGCTATCGGGGCAACGCGGACATCGATCAAGCCGCGCCAATCAAGCTCGATTTATGAGTACACGAACTAATTGCGCGTCGTCGAAAAGGGCTATCGCTGTTTCGGATCACCAGGCGGATCATCGCCCCGATCTTTCCGGCTGACGTGTTGAGCACGCGCCTTGTCCGCTGGCAGTTCCTGTCCCCTCTCGTCGCGAACGATGCCCTGCTGCGCTGAGCTTCGATCCTCAGGCTTGGGCATGCCCGCCTGACCGCCATGCTTGCCGCCCATGTCCTGTTGGCCATTCGAGAACTCCAGTTGGCCGCAGATCTTGGAGCTGGCCATCGTCCGGCATGTGCTCGGAGCACCGTCGGTCGTTCGGCTGCGTTACAGTTCGGCTGCGTTACAGTGTGTCAGGGGTGCGTGTCGGCGACCCCTTGTCCTCGTTGCGCAGCTCTTGTTCA
>QHZN01000220.1 GCA_003225365.1 Acidobacteriota bacterium | reverse complement strand
GGTCACCGTAACCACCTGCGTGACGGCGCCGATCTTGAGGACGACGTTCACCTGCGTCGTGGTATCCGCGGCGACCGCAATGTTCTCCTGCACGTATGTTTGGAAACCCTGTTTTTCCACCTTGACGCTGTACGTCCCCGGAATCAGGTGAGTCTGCTCGTAGTTCCCGGACGAATTGCTCAAGGCGTTGAAACTGACCCCTTGTCCGACGTTCGTCACGGTGATCTTAGCATCGGGGACTGCGCCACCGGATGTATCGGTTACGGTTCCGACGATGTTTCCAAACACGATTTGCGGCCAGGCCTTCTCGACGGGGCAAAGAAGACCCAAAGCCACAAGAACCAGCGCGACGTTCAGGCGGCGAGGCGTCATGGTAGACTCCCTCCCTTTATTTTTTGCTGATTAGCCCAAGACCAACACGGCGCAAGTACAGCAGGAATCCCAGTACGTCCCGAGACCGGTGTAATCTAAACGGATTAGAGAGGCTTGTCAACCAGGTTATAGCCTGAGTGCAGAGACGGCTTGATTCTTCAAAGCGACGGATAAGCCTGACAAGCGGGTACGGGCGGGCATTCCTTGACAGCCCGAATCTCAGGCACTAAGTTTATTTGCGAGTTTCGCCGCTGAGTTGGCTCCGCGTACGGGCAGATGATTTCCAGACTCAATATCCCGCCAGGTCTCCGGTTGTGTCTTTGGCACACCAGATCTTGGACTAAGATTGGGCTGGTCTTAGCCCTGGCCTTCCTGGCTAATTCGCTAGAGGGTCCCACAATCCAACACGCCTTCGCAACTGACAAGCAAGTCACATATTTCCAAGATGTTGCCCTGATCATTCACGACCATTGTTCGAGCTGCCATCGCCCCGGAGAAGTTGCCCGTTTACCGCTTCTGACATACCAGGACGCCAAACAGCAGGGGCCGGCCATTGCCGCCGCTGTTCGCGCCCGCCTCATGCCGCCCTGGAAGCCGGTTGCCGGTTTCGGTGAGTTTCAGAGTGACCCACGACTGAGCGACGCCGAGATCGCTACTCTCGAAAGCTGGGTCCGCGAAGGCATGCCTGAAGGCGACCCGAAGGCGCAACCACCTGCACCACGCTTCACTTCCGGCTGGCAACTTGGGTCGCCCGATCTCGTGCTGACCATGGCGCAACCCTTCGAAGTCCCCGCCAACACACCGGACCTGTACGAATGCTTCATTCTTCCCACCCACCTAACGGAAGACCGGTACGTTGTGGCGATTGAGGAGAGGCCGAGCTACCGGCCAGTGGTTCACCACTCGATCGTGGTAGAGGATAAGTTCGGCGCCGCCCGCAGGATGGCGCAGGGTGCCGGCGCTTATCCCTGCTTTGGCGGCTTCGGATTTCCCGCCCCCGGCTACATCGGATTCTGGACGCCGGGCGTCCAACCCCAACGCGAACCTCCGGGCGTGGCGCGGCTTCTCAAGAAAGATTGCGATGTAGTCGTGCAGGTTCACTTTCACCCTGCGCGTCAGCCCGCGAAGGAGCAGATTTCTCTCGGGCTCTACTTCGCCAAGCAACCTCCCGAGCACATCCCCTTCGACCTTTCAGTTGGCACAATGGACATAGATATTCCGCCAGGAGAACCAGAGCACAGAGTCTCGAGCTTTGTTTTTGTGCCCGAGGATGTCGAAGTGCTGAGCATCATTCCGCATTGTCATCTGCTGTGCCGCGCGGTCAAAGTCACGGCCAAGCTGCCGAGCGGCGGGTCGGTCCCGCTTATCTATATCCAAGACTGGGACTTCGATTGGCAGCGGCAATACTGGTACAACTCGCCGCTTTTCCTGCCGCAGGGTACTCGCGTGGATATGGAAATGACATTTGACAATTCCGCCGCCAACCCGCGCAACCCCAACCATCCACCAAAGCGGGTCACCTGGGGGGAACAGTCCACCGACGAAATGGCTGAAATTCACCTGGAAGCCATCCCAGCGCATCCCCCTTCCTCCCCCCACAAGTGAATCTTCTGGCCAAGACTTTCACTCCTCGACTATCCTAATTCTAAGTTCGGAAGGTGCGTGAGGGAAGGACCGAAACGAGTACCGGCGGACGTAGACCGCCGCAACAGCCACAAGGACGGCTGATGGCACCAAAAGACAGACATTGGTCCAGGCGTCGATTCCTGAGCACAGTTGGGGCGCTTGCGGGCGCTCCGCTGGTCGGGCCGCGTGGGCTGCGCGCCACCCAACTCTCGCCCGGCATTACTTTCACCAACGTGGCGCGCCAAGCGGGGATTACCCACAAGACGATTTACGGAGGCGAGAAGTCCGATAAGTATCTGCTCGAGACCACCGGCTGCGGCGTGGCATTCTTCGACTTCGATAACGACGGATGGCCGGACCTGTTCTTCGTCAACGGCTGGCGCCTGGAAGGCTTTCCGAAAGGCCAGGAGCCGACGAACCGCCTTTACAAGAACAATCGCGACGGGACGTTCACGGACGTGACCGAAAAGGCCGGGCTCGCGCATTCAGGATGGGGCCAGGGTGTCTGCATCGGCGACTACGATAACGACGGACAGGACGACCTTTTCGTGACTTATTGGGGCAAGAACGTTCTCTATCACAACAACGGCGATGGGACATTTACCGATGTCACGGAAAAGACAGGAGTGGCGGGCACGCGTACGCGCTGGAACTCGGGCTGCGCATTTGTGGATTACGACCGCGACGGCAAGCTCGATTTATTCGTGGCAAATTATTGCGACGGCGACCCCTCTACCTGGCCGCTGCCGGAGATCGGACCGTGTTTGTATAAAGGCCGCCAGGTCGCCTGCGGACCGCCCGGGCTGCCCGGCGGCAAGAACATCTTGTTTCACAACAATGGCGACGGGACGTTCACCGACGTCTCTGAGCGGGCCGGCATTCTGAAAACGCCCGGCACGTACGGGCTGGGTGTGCTGACGCTGGATTTCGACAACGACGGCTGGCCCGACATTTTTGTCGCCAATGATTCCCAGCCGAGCGCACTTTATCGCAACAACCACGACGGCACTTTTACGGATGTGGCGGTCATGGTCGGCTGCGCCTACAGCCAGGATGGGAAGCCTCAGGCGGGCATGGGCGCGGCCGCCGCGGATTACGATTGCGACGGCTGGCTCGACATCTTTAAGACGAACTTCTCCGAGGACACGGCGTCGCTCTATCACAACACCGGCAACGGGTTTTTTGACGACGTGGCGTTCTCGGCCGGTCTGGGGATCAACACGCGCTACCTGAGCTGGGGCTGCGGATTCTTTGACCTCGACAACGACGGGTGGCCTGACATCTTCGTGGCCAGCGGCCATATTTATCCGGAAATTCTAAATATGAGCCTCGACATTCAATATCGCGAGCCCAAGACCGTCTATTACAATCTCGGCAACGGACGCTTCCTGGACGTTTCGCGCGAACTGGGGGAGGCCATCCTTAATCCCGTTTCTGCGCGTGGCTGCGGTTTCGGCGATTTCGATAATGACGGCAATATGGATGTTGTCGTCAACCCTGTTAATGATTTGCCGGAACTCTTGCGCCTCGATTCGCCGGGGCCTTCCAGGGGTGGCAACCACTGGATTAAGATTCGCACCGTCGGAACAAAATCCAATCGCAGCGGCATCGGCGCACGCATTCGATGTGTGACCGGCAAGCATCACCAGATTGATGAGGTAAGAAGCGGAGGGAGTTGGGCTTCCCAAAACGATTTGCGCGTCCACTTCGGACTTGGACAGGTCGCAAAGGTGGACCGGCTTGAAATCCGCTGGCCGAGCGGACATGTGGAGACGCTCGAAAACGTTCGAGCCGATCAGGTGGTCTGCGTTGAAGAAGGTAAGGGAATCGTAAGCTCGTTGAATTCCAGGAGCTAATCTATTTCCGGGCGGCGTGTCCAAAAATGAAGAAATGGGCTGTCCCGTTGGTGGCGATGGTGATCGGAGCTACGACGCCGTTCACCGCGCACAACCAAGCCAAGCCTGACAAGCCAACAGCATCTGTCACTCGCAAGAGGCTTTCGGAAATTCATTACCAACGGGGAATGGCGGCGCTCGCGAAGTCTGAGCCGCTGGTGGCGATACGCGAATTCCGGCTGGCAGTCGAGCTCGCACCAAAATCGCCAGAAGCACACAATGAGCTTGGACTATCGTATTGCAATGCTGGCCAATTCGGTGAAGCCGCCGTCGAATATAGAAAGGCCATTGCACTTAAGGCTGATTTCGCCGAAGCAAATTACAACTTGGGGCGACTCCTCGAAGCTCGCAAGGACGAGGAGGGTGCGATTCAATCCTACGAGCGTGCCCTCGAAATACGGCCCGACTGGGCAGAAGCCCACGACGCCCTCGGCAACATCCTCGGCCATCGAGGTAACCTCCTCGCGGCGAGCGCAGAGTTCAAGCTGGCCATCCAAGACAAACCTAATTTTGCACCCGCTCACTACCACCTGGGTGTGGCGAACTGGTTCTTAAAAAATTACAGCGAGGCTGCGACCGAGCTCGAAACGGCAACTCGGCTCGAACCCAATCTGGCGGATGGTCACTACTACCTGGGCTTGGTGTATGCGCAACACCGGAAGCCCGACTTGGCGATTGAACAAATAGGGACGGCCGCGAATCTGGCGCCGCAAGACCCGCGCTACCACAAGACGCTCGGCCTGACTTATCAGCAGGAGGGGTATCTGGTGGATGCCACAGCCGAGTTCCGCCAAGCACTTAAACTTAACCCCGAGGATTCGGAAACTCACAACGATCTTGGTCTTGTGTTTCTCGCACAAGGTGACGGTGACGGCGGCTTGGCGGAGTTCCGGGCTGCGATCGCTGCCGACCCAAAATCTGTTTCAGCGCGGAACAATCTGGGACTGGCTTTGCTCCAGAAGGCACAATGGGAGGACGCCATCCGCGAATATCGCGCCCTCCTGGAGCTCGAACCGAACGACGCTGAGGCATTTTACAACTTGGCCGTGGCGCTCAAACAGAAGGAGGACTTTGAAGGCGCCGTCGAGGCCCTCGAGAACGCCATCCGAATTGATTCGAGCCTTCCCGAAGCGCACTATACGCTGGGGGTGATTTACTGGCAGCAAGGAAAGCTCGATGAGGCGGCGACGGAATTCCGCGCGGCCATTCGCGCCCGGCCCGATTATGAGCAAGCACACTCAATCCTGGGGTCCGTGCTACGTCAGAAGGGCGACCTGGACGAGGCGCCTAGGGAACTCCGCCATGCGATCGAACTTGATCCCGCCGATGCGGGCGCGCACCAGTCGCTCGGCATGACTCTGCGCATGAAGGGGGACATAAACGGAGCCGCGGAGGAATTCAAGAAGGTTGAGGAGCTGAACAAAGCTTTGATGAACACGCAGGTCGCGACGCTCGCTACCAACGCGGGCGCCAAGCAGCTTCGCGCGGGAGATATCGAGGGTTCGATATCGAAATTCCGGCTGGCCCTCAAACTCGCGCCCGATTTCGCTCCCGCGCATTATCAATTAGCTTTGGCGCTGCTCGGCCGGGGCCGTCACGAAGAAGCCCTGGCCGAATTCGGAAGGGCCCACCAGCTCGACCCGCGCTTGAGGCCGCCTTTGGCTGCACGCTGAGGCGCGCGAGGGACATGGTAAGTTACTTAAAATCAAGTTCGGAACGCTCAAGATGTACACATCTTGTACTCCTTTCAGTTTTTTATTTGGGGGCGTAAGTCGCTTGCGATCCAGGGAAGTGCGGACGAAACCGTCGCCGTTCCACTCAAATGACGCAGTAACGGCCCTATCGGCGCACTTGTGGCATTCTCCCGTCACGCAGCTGATTATACGCTGACGCTTTACTGCTCGAATGTCGGTCGCGTGGCTCCAATTCACTTCCCCTGCACCGTCTCCCGTCGACGACCCAAGCCTTCCGAAGAACCTCAGACCTTGAGACGACTTTTCGAATACGTAGATCTCGGAGAAGCGTATGTTCGTACCCAAGAGAGCGGAGCGCACATGCACTATTGAGTATTTCCGGCCACCGCCCGGTAGATCGCCGAAAACCACGTTTTTAGTATAGACGCCCGTGTCGGAGTCCTGCCATTTGCCATTCGATACGTGATTCACATTATTCGGCTGATCATTCGCTTGTATTCCGCAAGCTGACGGATGGTCAAGATTGCGGATCATCGATATTACGGCTGTCACTTTTCAGGGCCCGTCCCGACAATAGTAATAGCTGGTCCTTATTTCCGGAGGAGGCGTACGCGTTGGAATCTTTTTTGTCAGGGGCGAGGGCGCTTGAGGTCAGACCGTCGGCCACGTTGCCATTCACGCCGGAACAAATGGCCCAAATACTGAAAGCCTGCGATCAATACGGAAACAAGTGTCGCGGCGGAAAGTACTGGGGACCGGAGAATGCGCGCCGCATCCGAGCCTTGGTGCTCTTGCTTCGCCATACCGGACTGAGGATTGGTGACGCTGTGACGCTCGAACGGAGCCGAATCACCAGGGACAAACTGTTTCTCTACACAGCTAAGACGGGAACCCCGGTCTATTGCCCTTTGCCGGATTTCGTTCTAACTGCGCTTGAGGGGAGCCCGAGGACCAGCCAGAGGTATTTTTTCTGGACTGGTGAATCGAAGATTGAAAGCGCAACAGGAGATTGGCAACGTGCGCTAAAAGGAGTGTTCAAGGAAGCGGCAATTCCGAACTTGGGAGGCCATTCCGGGGACGAAGGGGACGCCAGAGGTACACGAGAAATCTGATTGCAGAATTTGGCAGGACCAGCCCTTCGACTCGCTCATCAAGGAATCGCTCGCTCAGGGCAATCCGCCTGCGGCGGATTGGGTGGGATTCGTGAACGCCTTGCGTTCACTCTGAGCGAGACGCTAGTCGAGTCGAAGAGAACCCACAACCAGAAGCCGTTTCTTCTCCCTCGACCAGCCCTTGAGACGAGCCTCAAAGCCGCGCGCTTGGGCATAACTGGAGCAAGCTCGCGACCAAACCAAGCGGACAGGTCTGCGCGAGCGTGTATGCTTTGCGCCGAGTCCGGCGTTATGTTCGTCCTTCCGCTCCCGCACGTCGGTTGCGACACCAACGTAATAGGTGGCGTCCGCGCATTCGAGGATGTAACAAGACCAGCCCTTCGACTCGCTCATCAAAGCTTCGCTCGCTCAGGGCAATCCGCCTGCGGCGGATTGGCGGAGAGGGTGGGATTCGAACCCACGTGCCCGCTTTTGGCAGGCAAGACGCTTTCGAGGCGCCCCCGTTATGACCACTTCGGTACCTCTCCGGCAATGGGGAATCGAAACTCGAAATCCGAAAATCGAAACGAATCACGCGCCGAGTTTCGAATTTCAAGTTTCGAATTTCGAATTTCGAGTTCCCAATTTCTGCTTGTGTGCCCGCCGCGCGCGAAAGAAGTCACGCAGCAGCCGAGCGCACTCTTCTTTCAAGACACCCCTGGAAGTTTCCACGCGGTGATTGAGCTTCGGGTGGTTGAGCACCTTCAGAGCGCCGCCGCACGCTCCGGCTTTCGAGTCGTGGGCGCCGTAAACGATGCGCGCCACGCGGGCGTGAACCGCCGCGCCGGCGCACATCGCGCAAGGCTCTATTGTAACATACAGCGCGCAGCCGTTCAGACGGTAGTTCCCGAGCCGGCGCGCGGCGCGGCGCATCGCCAGGACCTCGGCGTGCGCGGTCGGGTCGTCCAAATGGATTGGCCGGTTGTGCGCGCGCGCGATGACTCGCCCGTCTTTCACGACCACGGCGCCGACGGGCACTTCGTTTTCTTTTCCCGCGAGGCGAGCCTGGCCGAGCGCCGCGCGCATGAAACGCTCCGCTTCCCCTCGCCCGAGCTTCGCTCCCGAATCCTTGCCCACGCGGTCATCGTACCCGCTTGCCGCATGCAAGTCACGCCCGGCATCCCCCGACAGGCCATCGCTTCTCGCTCGACCTCTTGGTGGTAGTGTCATTTGGAATCGGATCTCTTTCGAAACGCCGGTCATTCCGATGAAATGAATCGGAATCCAGTCCGTCGGAGGCGAATTTCCAATGGCTGGCGGTGTAAATCCCGATTCACCTCATCGGGATGACTGCCCGGCGCGTCGGGACGCTACGCCCAATGAGCGCCACTCTATCTTGCATTCTTTAATAGGCGGGGGAATTTGGAAGGAGCGGGTGAATCAGGGTTTTTTCTGGGACTCTTCCACAATCCGGTCGATGGCCCTTCTGCCTCCCGGCCTGAAGACGGACGCAAAGGCCTCCGCAAGTTTCGCGCGCATTGATTCCTCGGCTTCGTTGACGACCTTTTCCTTTTGCTCTTCGAGTTTCGCCGCCGCCATCTCGACGTTTTCCTGGCTTTGCTTGGCGAGCGTCGCCGCGGATTCTTCCACCAGTTTTTCCGTGATGTCCTCCAACCGCGTCCGGAGAGTTTCGGCCGAGCGTTCGGAGAACTCGTCGGCTGCTCTTTGGAGCTGCTGCTGAATTCGCTCGACGAGCGCGTCGGAACTTGCGCGCAAGCCTTCCATCGCCGCGGCCGAGAACTCCGCGGACAGCCGCTCAAACTCACCTTCGGACCCGCGAGCCAGGCCGTCCATTTTTGCCGAGAGCGTCTCCAGGCGAGTGCGGGCTTGTTCTTCGAGTTCCTTCAGGAAAACCGCGCCCGAGCCGACGTGCTTATTGACAGCATCGGAAGCCTCCTTGACGGCCTGATCGGTTTTCGCCCGCAGCTTGTCGAGGGCCTCCGTCGCGGCCCGCTGCCGAGTTTGCGATTCGGAGCGGACCTCCGCAGCCGCGTTCGTTACCTCCGCGAGAGTCCTTTTGCCCTGGTCGGTAATCGCCGCCAGAGTTTCGCCCCGCGCCTCCTCGAGTTCTTTCCGGAGCTGCCGCAGCGTGGACTCCCGCTGTTCGAAATCCTTGACGGCCGCCGAGGCGGCCCGCTCAGAGCGTTCGCTAAGTTCAGCGAGCGCCCCCTCGATCGTTTCGCTGGCTTCTTGTTTCAGTTGCCGCAGGGACAACTCGCGCTGCTCTTGGGCCTTCGCAGTTGCCTCGCGCGCCCTCTCGACTCGCTCTTCGATGGCGGCAAGCGCCTTCTCGGCGGCCTCCGCGGCGGCTTCGGGAAGGCGGCCGAGGGCCTCTTCGGCATGCGCCTGGGCGGCCGCGCCCGCCTGGGCAGCTTGGCTCATTCGGCCTTCGAGTTCCTTCAGAGCCTTCCCGCAGGCCTCCGCGCTTTCTTTCTCCAACCGCTTCAGATGCTCTTGCCGCTCTCGCTCAGTGGCCCTCCGAAGGTCACCCTCCAGCTCGCGCGCCGCCTTTTCGACGCGCTCGCTAGCGCTCTTCTTCAAGCTATCGCGGAATTGGTCGAGGCCCGCCTTGGCTTCCTTGTTGAGCGAATCCACGGTCGCGCTGGTCATGGCGCCGAGCTGATTTTTCGCCTCGCCGGCGAGGGTCTTCCATGTGGATTTCAACTCCTCCTTCAGCTCCGCCCGCGCCTCGCTCAAGCTCTTTTGGAGTTCCTTCGTCGCGGGAGCGAGGAGCTCCTCGGTGGTTTTGCTGAGGTGCTCTGAAAGCTCCTTCGCGGTTTTCTCCTGCGCCCTCTTGGCAGCCTTGTCGAATTGAGCTTCCAAGCTCTCGACTTTGGCCGCGGATTCCATCGCGAGCGTCTTCAATCCATCGGCCGTGGCGGCGTCAATCGCCTTCCGGATTTCTTCAGCGGAGCGAGTTCGCGCTTCTTCCTCGCGCGACTTGAAGTCCGCCTCGGTCCGCGCCAGGAGTTCTTCGCCGTGCCCCGCCAGGCGCGCCCGGACCTCTTTAGAAAATGACTCGAGGGCTTCGACGGTCCGGCCGCCTATTTCCTGTTCGACGGCGGCGACGAACTCGCTGCGACGGGACTCCACTTCCCGGGCCGCAAGCGCCTGCGTTTCCTTCTGCACGGCGGCGAGCGCGCCGTCTGAAACGTTTCGCACGCGCTCCTGAAAATCGCCCTCGGAGGCTTGGATAACTTCCCCGGTTCGCTTTGCCAATTCGTCAAGAGTACGGGTGGCGCGTTCGCGCATTTCGGGTTCGACGCGGCTCAAGTGTTCTTCGGTCAACTGCACAAGCCGCGTTGAAGCCTCCTGACCGAACTTCTCAACCGACGCGGCGGCTTCTTCCCCCACACGCTTGCGGGTTTCGTCCACGAACACTTGGCGGACTTCCAGAAGCTCCTTCTCGGTCGCTTCGCTCAGTTGTTCGACCGCCGACTGTAGCGCCGCAAACCCCGCCGCCTCAAGGTTTTGCTTGGTTTTCTCGACTTCGCGCGCCCCGCTTTCCTTGAGTTCGCCGTATCGGGTAACGAGGGATTCGAGCTGCTTCTCCGACGATCCCAGGTCGTCGCGGAGAGTCGCGACGTTTTCCTTCAGTGTCGCCACCAGTTTTTCTTCCAACGCATTTGCCGCCTGCTGGAGTTGCGCCTGGGCCTGAAAGCCCAAGTCCTGCCCCAGCCGAGCCACTTTTTCCTCAAAGATCTTGGCGTAACTTTCGAGCGTCTTCTCGGCTTGCGCGTTCAGCCGTTCGATCGCCGCCGATATCACCGGCTCCATCTGCGGAGAGGAAAGCGCGGAGGGCGGTTCGGCTCGAGAGGGCAAAGGCGTCGCGATCGGCCTCGCGGGGAGCGCCACCTTTGCCGCTTCGGGCGCCTTCACGGGAAGCGCCCACGCACTCGCCGCGCGGGATGCCTTCGGCGCCGCTGGCCCTTCCGAAACCTTTGCGGCCGGAGGCGCTGTAGGCTTTTCAGGGGTCGTTACGCCCGCGCGCGGCATCGCCTGCGCAGGCGGGGCTTCCTGCCAGTCTTCCGGCGGAAACTCGATGCCCCAGATGTTTGATGCCTCTACCAGTTGGACGCCGATTTCAATGGGGTCTTTCGGCCCCTTTCTTTCTCCCAACCACACCACGTTCGCGCGTGCCGTCGTCCCCAGGTGCCGGTTTTCGATGGATAACGCGGTCCCCAACGTCAACGGCTGCGCCGTCGAAATCTTGGCGCCGTGCTTGTTAACGGTAATCGTCCGCGTATTTTCCTTAAAGGTGGCGCCGGCGGAGTTTTTTCCCGAAAGCGCGATGGGGATGGCGATCGCCAACCGAGTGCTTCGACGGCCTAGCGGACCTGCTGTTCCCGCGTCGTCCTGCTTCGTCGGAGAAGCCATGTTGAGTGGATTATAGGGGACATCCCCAGCCAACTCAACCCCAACGAACACTTCCCAGAACACGCCATTCCCGGGCGGGTTCCAAGTCCTTCTTGGGCCTGAGGCTTCCTGGCAGGGCCCGTCAACCGACGGACGGGAGCTAGATGAATCTGGGCACGCTGCCCAGGCTATGGGCAGTTGCAGGCGCGGAAAAGATTGAACGAAGGGAAGCGTCCGTTTATAGTAAACGTGGAGGTGTCGAGAAACGTATGCCCATTTTTGAATATCAGTGCCGCGACTGCGGTGCGAAATTTGAGAAGATCGTTGCCTCGTCTGCGGCCCGCGTCACCTGCAAGAACTGCCAGAGCCCTGAGGTGCGGATGCTCCTCTCGGTTTTCGCCGTCGCTGGCGAGCGGAAATCGAGCGCCGCGGAGCCCGGCCCTTGCGGTGCCTGCGGCGCTCCACGCCGAGGCATGTGCGGGGAGTAAGCGTCCGTCGGCCCGCCTTTATTATTCGCGACAATTCCCTCCGCCTTTCCTTTCTTCCAACAAAAAACCCGCGTCCGCGTTAGGATAATGGCCTCACGCCAAAGAATGCAGCGGTGGCGGCGCGGCCGGACAAAGACGTGGACGCTCCAAAAATTCCGAATCTATTCCTGGGGACCTCGAGCTGGTCGAGTGAAGACTGGGTGGGGGCGTTTTATCCGCCCGGCACGCCTTCCGCGCAATTTCTCGAGGAATACTCTCGCCACTTCGACACCGTGGAAGTGGACTCGACGTTTTACCGCACACCTTCGGCCGCCATGGTCAAGAACTGGCGCGAGCGCACCCCGCCCGGGTTCGTTTTTGCGGCCAAATTCCCCCAGGTCATCACGCACGAAAAAGTGCTGGTGGATTGTGACGCGGAGGTCAAAGAATTCCTCGGCGTCATGGACTTGCTCGGTGACAAGCTCGGCCCTCTGCTCGTCCAGTTGCCGTACTTCAATCGCAAAGCCTTCGCGAAACCCGAGGACTTCTTCGCGCGCATGCGGCCGTTCGTCGCAAAGCTCCCTTCGGGGCACGCTTTCGCCCTCGAAATCCGCAACAAGGGTTGGCTGAATGAAGAGCTGCTGGACGTCTTGCGGCGGAAAAACGTTGCGCTGGCGCTGATTGACCATCCCTGGATGCCGAGGATCGAAGAACTGGCGCGCAAGCTCGACCCCTTGACGGCGGATTTCGCCTACATCCGCTGGCTCGGCGACCGCAAGGGCATCGAAGAAGCGACGAAGCATTGGGACCGGCTGGTCGTCGGCCGCGAGCGCGAGATGGAATGCTGGATTCCGGAGGTCCGGAAGCTGCTGGCGCGGCGCCTGCGAGTCTACGCTTACTTTAACAACCACTATGCCGGGTTCGCGCCGGGCTCAATTGCCCTCTTCCACCAAGTGTGGAAGCGGCTCGACCGAAAGAAGCCCTGAACGTCCGGCGCCCGAGAGTGCGCTCGCGAATCAGGAGGGAGTGGGAAGCGCCCCGTTCGGTTGGGGAGGGACGCGACAACGCGATGCCACAGGTCAGCATCCGTCGGCTCAAGGCTGCTGAAGAGTTTCGCGCCTCGGAGCGGATTCAAAAACACGTTTGGGGAAGCGTCGGCGTCAGCGCCGAGGTATTGACCGTCACCGCGAAACACGGCGGCGCGGTGCTCGGAGCGTTTGTGGGAGGGAGCCTCGCAGGTTTTCTCTACGCCTTCCTTGCCCGGCGCCACGGCAAGCTGATTCACTGGTCGCACATGATGGCGGTCGAGGGCCGTTTCCGCGACCTCGGCCTGGGTTTCCGGATGAAGCTTGCCCATCGTCGGCTGGCGCTCGCCGAGGGCGTCCGCGCGATATGCTGGACCTACGACCCGCTCCAGAGCCGGAACGCATATCTCAACATCAGGCGCCTGGGCGGCTTGGTTGAGGAATACATCCCCAACTGTTACGGCCAGTTCCCGAGCCTTATTGAAAAAGGGCTGGCGAGCGACCGCTTTGTCGTCGAGTGGGCCATCGCGTCAAAGCGTGTTGTGACGCGCCTCGGCCGGCGCGGCGCTCGGCCACTGAATCCTGCTTGGACAGCGGTCAATCCGACGCGCAAGAACCGGCGAGGCTTCCTCGAGAATCAAACCCTCAAGCTGCGCGAGCGCGCGCCGCGCCTGTTGGTCGAAATCCCGGCGGACACGGACCGTATGCGCGCTCAGGCCTTGTCGCTTGCCCGTCGCTGGCGGCTGGAGATGCGCACAACTTTCCGCTCGTATCTCCGCGCCGGGTACCGCGTGACGGATTTCTTCCCCCCCTCTCAACCCGGCGGGCGATGCTTCTACCTACTCGAGCGGGTGGCGAGGGACTCTGTTGCCTACCCCGGGTAGGGCGCGTTCTTACGGACGATGCGGATGAAGTGGTCGGTGAATTCGGACTTCCCTTCGGGAAGGGTGTACTTTGGCATGTGGCAGGTGACGCAATTCTCGCTCGCCACCGGGCAGGCAGCCCCCGGGTGAGTCTTACCGGGGCGTGCGCCGCGACCCGAGACGTGACACGCCAAACACTTGGAGTCGTAAAACGCCGCGTCGGGTCGCAGGTTTTGGTGAGGGTCGTGGCAGGCCAGGCAACTGATTCGCGCGTCGTCGAAACCCCAGCAGCGGCTACTCGACAGGCGATAGGGCTGGAACCGGACGTTGCGAACGCTAAAAATCTGCATCTTGATCACTTGCTCCCAAGTCCGATGGCAATTCCCGCAGAAATCCACCAGGTCCCCTGGTTGCAACCGTCCGGGATTGAAAATGTGCGGGCGGTCGAATTTGCCCGCCTTCACCGCCGCCGTGTGTTCGGCGCCCGGTCCGTGACAACTTTCGCAGCCGACACCTGGCATTAAACTCCTGGGGTCGAGCCTTCCCTCGATGACCGCCGCCGTGGTGTGGCAGGCAAAACAGAGCTGCGCGTCGCCGGGCGATAACCGATGCCCCAAGGCTTCGTCCAAAGAAGAAGGAACCTGGGACGGGTGACCGAACGTGATATCCAGCCCGCGGGTGTTGACGTAATAGCTCAGGTGGCTCTCGTAGTAGACCCCGTCGTGGGTGAAGACGTAGGTCTGGCCCTTCAGTCCGAAGCCGAAGGCATACTGGATCGGTTCGGACAGGGTGTCCTTGCCATCGCTGACCGAATAGACCAATTGGTTTCCCCGGCGGCGAATGTTGTAACCAAACGGACCGAGTTGATAAGTCAGTTCGGGCTGGTTGTGGAGCAGATCGAATTGGCCGGAAAGGATTGCGGCCTGGGCCATCGGGGTTTCAGGCGCGGTCTTCGCCAGGTTGGAATGGCACTGGAGGCAAGCTGCGGCACCGACATAGGCGTTTCGCGCGGCCAGGCCCTCAATGGGAGACCACGACGCCAAATAATGGGTTTCCTCTTTCGACTCGACACCGGCGGGCACGAATAATCCAGCGGCAAGAGTAGCTAGGACCGTTAATGCACCCACCACAAACGCATGGCGGAGCCTCATCGCTGCATATCCCGATCCCAAACCGACGCGTCAACTCAATTCAGAATTCAGAATTAATGAAGGAGTTGTCCTTGGCCGGAGCGAGCGTCCAGATCTTTCGTCTCGCGTCGCGGCCGGTTGAATCTCGGTCGAAATCCCTCTAAAATCGGGGGCCTCCACCATGAGCCAGGAAGTCGCCGTACACTTCACTCGCAACGGCTCGGTGGCCGAGCTCATCGCCGCCGAGGTTCGCGAGGCTCGGCGGTCCGTGGATGCGGCGCTCTACCGGCTGACGCATCCGTCACTGGCGCGCTCGCTCGGTGAAGCCGCCTCGCGGGGCCTCCAAATCCGGCTCGTGCTCGACCAAGAGAAGTATGCGGAATCACCGGGCACGCGTCAACTGCTGGCTGGCTACGGACTCTCCTTCCGCCTTCTCTCCGGCCGCCGCGGACCCGGCGCCAAAATGCACCACAAGTTTGCCATCTTCGATAGACGGACGGCGCTCACCGGAAGTTACAATTGGACGACGGAATCCGAAGACTTGAATTTTGATAACCTGATTGTTCTCCGCGACGCGGACGCGATCGCGGAGTACGCCCGTGAGTTTGAACTGCTCTGGGCTGCGGCGGAAAAGATCAAACCCGCCGCAGGCGAGTAATTACTGATGGCAGCCAAAGAGCCCGCGCAAGCAACCACCCCTCCCAAGCGGGATCACGAGCTTTACATCATGCGCCACGGCATCGCGGTGACGCGCGGCGCCGGGAGCTTCGCCGACGACTCAAAGCGACCGCTGACCCCCGAAGGAAAAATGAAAGTGCAGGAGATCGCGAAGGGGCTTCTTCGGCTGGGCTTCGAGGTGGATTGGATCCTGACCAGCCCTCTGGTGCGCGCGGTCGAAACGGCGGAGATCGTCTCGGATGCCCTCCGGCCCAGCGTGCCGACGGACTTTGTGGAGGCGCTCAAGCCGGGCGGCTCACCCGAAGCGGTGATTACCTTCCTCGCCCGGCATCTCGAGCGGCGGCGCATCCTGGTGGTGGGTCACGAACCGGACTTGAGCGAGATGGCTGCGCGCCTGGTCGGCGCGGGCCGGAACGCCAATCTCGGATTCAAGAAAGCCGGGTGCTGCCTGATCCGCTTTACGGAATTCCCGCCGAAAGCGCCCGGCGAACTCGTATGGTGGCTCACGCCGCGCATCATGCGCAAGCTGGCGTAAGTCTCGCCGCTGCCTCGACGGCAGGAGCCGGCTGGAAGCCGGCGCTACGGGAGGTTCGATATTACCCTCCTGTCTAGGCGACTCGATGAAGCGCAAAGCCGGCGGCGGCCCATATGGTCAGAGCCACGAATTCTGCCCCTGTGAAGTGGCCCGGGACGATGGGCAAGAGCTTCATGAGGATCATCGCCAGAGCGACCAGCGCTCCAGCAGCGGCGAGGGCTCGCTCCCGGCCCCTGGGCTCCATCCGGAAGTAAGCCGCGCAGGCAGCGAACCATCCCGCCGCAGAAGCCATCGAGCCAACCTCCGTCACTGGAACGAGAATCGCCTCGCCAAGCAAAGTCGCCGCAACGGTGAGCGCGCCCACTCCGACCACCGCGGCCGAAGGCGTCTGGTGGCGCGTGTGGACCGCGCCGAGGCTCGAAGGAATCAGCCTCGACCGCCCCAGCGCGAAGGCCAGGCGCGAGGAGGCCACGAAATTGCCGTTGAAGATTTTGACCAGCGAAACGAGCGCCGCGGCAAGGATCAGATGGACGACCCAGCGCCAGCGAAATGCCTCTTCGAAGGCCACTGCCGTCGCGAAGCTCGCATGGGTCAAAGAGGGCCAAGGGTGAACGAATGCCACGACCGCGATAACCGAAACATAGAACAGCACTCCGACCCCCAGCGCCCACAAGATGGCGCGGAAGAAACCTTGCGATTTGAATTCCGGGGCGGCTTCTTCCGAAGACTTCGGGACCGACTCGAAGCCGGTCATGAAGTAGGGGACGACTTGAAGAACCAGCGAGACCGACACCCATCCGCGGTGGCTGAATCCTGGCGCAAAATTCGCCGCCGACCCGCGCGCCACACCGAACGCAACAAAGACGGCGAACAGCGCGAGCAGCCCGAACGTCGCCCAGTTTTGAAGCGTCGCGCTCCAACGGATGCCTCGGAAGTTTACCGCCGTAATCACCAGGGCGAGAGCCACGCCGACCGCCAATTGAGGCAGGTAAACGGGCCGGCCGGCGACGCGGTAAAGCTCGCACGAATTAAGTCCGGGCATGAGGTAGGCGGCGATTTTCCCCACCGCCACGCACTCCCACGGACAAACGATGAAGTAGGCGAGGAACATCATCCAGCCTGTCGCGAAGCTCACCCCGGAAGGAAACACTCTTTGCGTGTAGGCAATTTCGCCACCGGCATCGGGGATGGCCATCACCAGCCGGCCGTACACGTAGGCGACGGGGACGAGCAGCAGTCCGCCCAGCGCGAAGCCCAGCATCGCGCCCAGCGGGCCGCCGCGCGCCAGCCAGTCGTCCATCACGACCAACCAGCCCACGCCCACCATCGACCCAAAACCCAGCGAGAAGTAATCGAGCGTGCGAAGCTTGGGAGCGAGCTTGGTCATAGTGATCGAGCAGCGCAGCTCGCGCAACAATTATCACCCAAGATGTCCTTCCAGTTTCACTCCGAAAAGGCACGGCACTCCAGGCGCGCCCTCCCGCCACCCAAATCGGCTTGGTCGAGCACGTGGCGGTGTCATTTGGAATCGGATCCCTCTCGAAGCACGGGTCGTTCCCGCGATAGCGGGAATCTAGTTCGTCGTGGGCGCATTTCCTCGCCGCGGCGAGGCTTGCGGAGTAGATCCCGATTCACCTCATCGGGATGACTGCCCGGCGCGGCGAAGGAGTGCCCGCGTCTCGCCCGCCGCGGCGGGACATCACTACCGTCGAGCACAGCGCTTGTGCCCCGCCCCTAGGTCAAGGTAGACTGCTCCCCTTCACAGCAGGTTATCGCGCTCGGGTTTCGAGGCGAGGGAGCAAGAATTTTTCCACCGCCCGAACTCACCAGCGCGCTATTGCTCGCGAGGCGCCTAAGATGGACCATTCGAAAGCCGCCACAGTCCGTACCCCTGAAGCGCCGCGTGAGCCCGAACCGACTGAACCGAAGCCCGCGACTCCTCCCGCGGAAAAACCTCTTGATGAATGGGCAAAGGTGAGGGAGCTGGCGCTTCACCAACTCGACCGGTTCGTTTCGCTCGAACCCAAGGTCCTGCGTGGAGACGATACGGACGCGATTCACGACATGCGTGTGGCCAGTCGCCGCCTTCAGCAGGTTTTGGACCTTCTCTATCCGCCACCGCCGTCGGACGAGATTCGGGGCCTGCGGCGCAAGATTCGCCGCGCGCGCCGAGCACTGTCGAACGTCCGCAACTGCGACGTACTCATCCAGAGAGTCGAATCGTCCCGCCGGCGAAGGCGCGCCGCGCGGCGCGATACTTGGACGGCGGTCGAGCACTTTCTCGTCGAGCGCCGAGCGGAGCACTTCGAGCGCGCCCTCCGCAAGCTGAGCAAAGTAAACCTTGCGGTCTTTTATATCAACTTCAAGCGATTCTTAGCCCCTGCGGAATCGAACACTCGCGCGCAAGACGGCCTTCCGCATCACGCGCAAACCCTGGCTTTGAGTCAATCGCTCGGCCCCGATGAGTTTTACCAGCGCATCGCCGAATCGCTCGAAAAGCTCCGCCGAGCGTTTTGCTCGCAGGTCGAGCTGGCCGAGCGAGACCCGCGCGCGCCCGTCGTCCATGGGGTCCGCATCGCCGCCAAGCGCCTTCGCTACCTGATCGAAGTGTTCGAGGAGTTCAAAGTTGCCGGGAGCGCCGAAGCGCTCGCCTGGCTGCGCGGCCTCCAAGAACACCTCGGCGACTGGCACGATTTCGAAGTGCTAGAAGAGTTGATGATTGAAATGGTGGCCCGGCCCGCCTTCCTCCGCGACCACCTCGAGCTGGCTTTGGGGGTTGAAAAACTGATCCTCAAGAACCGCGGGACCAAGCAGCAATTCCTCGGCCGCTACTTCCAAATGCTTCGAGAGCCCGAGGGCCCGCGCCGGTTGAACGATTGGGTGGATTACGTGCTCGCCTCGCCCTCGGCCGCGTTCGCCAAAGCCGGAGCCTAAATTCCCATTGCGGCTGCCTGACGAGCTTCATCGCAAATCGTGCAAGAATACATCCAATTCCGCTTCAAGCTGGCGAAGGGTGTCCTCGCAGCCCAGCACCAAGCCTTTCATTCTGTCCCAGCGCAGGCTGAAAACGTAGGTGTGGCGGAAGAAGTGGCGAAATTCCATTTATTCTTTCAGTCGGCCACGCAACCCAGGCGAGATGACCGGCTTCCTGTGCCTCGTAGCCTATGCCATGGTCTCCAAGAGTTCCTGGTGCCAGGACTCCCCGCCGGGCAAGGGATCGCCAAGCTCCACTGCGGCGCGCTTGAAGATGTTCTCGATGCCGTTATAGAACGAATGGAGCATGGCGGCCATAGCGGAAAGCTCGATATCGTTCGGCGGGCTGGCCGTGGACTTCTCAAGAAGCGGACGGTAACTCTCGAGCAATCGGTGAAGCTGCTGCCGTTCGACGGCGACCTGTTTGCTCAGCTTATCCGACACGCCGCAGTTCACCTTCTTCTTTGAGGTAACGTGTGAAGGGGTTATCCTCATCCAGGTCAATCAAGTCAAGCGGACGCCGCAAGGCATCGTGCGCGGCAGCCATGGCTCGAAAGAATGCTTCGGGCGGCAGGCCGGAAACTGCCATGTCAACATCTGAGTTCTCGCTCAGTTTGCCCCTGGCTGCCGAACCAAACACGTATACCTCACGCGCTCCGGCGGCTTTGAGCACCGCTATTGCCTCACTCAGGAGTCCTTCAGTTTCGTCCGCCATCGCAGTCTCACTTCAAATCTCTATTGCCCTCGCCATGCGCTCTCTGGGCAATGATACCTTTTTGATTCGCTTCTTTGTCGAGTTTCCTCGTCTGCTACCCAATAGATTTTGCAAGCGCGCGATCCAGATTGATTGTCCCAGCCTGCCGGAAGAACTTCGTGCATGCCAGGATGCTCAATGCCCACGGTCTTAGGAGAACCTGACGGTCGACTAATGCACATCTGTGGCGGCCACGCTTCGGCATCACTCGGGGCAGGCAATCGCGCGGGCGTAATTAGGCGCGACGCATCCCTATGCGCCGCAACTACCGAAAGTAGCTGTAGCGCCGATGCCCTCACCGGCGGGTGCTGCAGCGCCGGTCTCTGACTGCCGAACCAGCGCTGAGACAGCGCGGCTACATTAACGACGCCCGATCGGGTTTTTTATGGCCGCGAGCATTGAGTGGGCCTGTCAGCCACGATATTCTTGCGGTTGGCGGGATTAATCTCGATCGGGCAGACGCGATGGGTGCGTGAAACGGCGTGTGGCCTACGTGCTCGGCTCGCCCTCGGCGGCGTTTACCAGGACCTTAGCGCCAGGCTTTTCCTCGGCGGCTGATGCTCGATGCGCTTCCGCCGCGCGCGGCGTAGGTTGGGGGGCGGCAGGGGTTTCCGGTGCTTGCGGAGGGGCTTCGGAGGCCGAGGAGGCAGCGGGCGATGCTTCTGCAAGCTGGGGTGCGGTTTCGGGCGCTGCTTCTTCGGCGGCCTGAGGTTTCGAGGCGGCGAACAGCGGCTCGGCGGTCAGAACCCGCGAGACGCCGTCCCGCAAAAGGTCGAAGATGGCGCGGACGTCGGTCGAAGCGTCGATCACCTCAAATCTATATTCTTCGGCGAGCACATCGAACTGCTTCAACAGGTCCGTTTGATACTTCCGGAAGCTTTCGTACATGTCTTCGCTCGGGTGGAGGTCCATGCCCGACTCCCAGTAATCGAACCCGCGCGAGAAGACGACCCGCGGGATCAGGTCATCCACGCCAATGCGAAGATAAAAGACCACGTCGGGTTTGAGCGCGAAACTGTAAGCGTTGCGGATCCACGCTGGGTCAATGCCGCGCACCAGGGCGCGCGCCATCAGCGAATACGTGTAGCGGTCCGTTAGAACCACAAAACCGGCGCGAAGCGCGGGGACGATTTCGTTCTCCAGGCGGTCGGCGAAGTCGGTGGAGTAAAATAGGGAGAGCGTAACGCGGCCGAGCGTATGCCCTTCCTTGGCCTGCTTGATGCCCTTCCCAGCGAGCGAGGAGCGCGTCATTCCGGTCACAAGCACCGCCCGGCCCTGCTGCTCGAGCCAGGGTTTCAGCAAGTTGATCTGCGTCGTGCGCCCCACGCCGTCTGTGCCTTCGATGACGATCAGCCGGCCCGTCAGGTCGGTAAGGTTCATCCCCGGCAGCACGACACCGTAAGTCTCTCTCATGGCGCCACCCTCAATCGTTTCGCCTGGGCGAGCTTGGTCTTGACCAGTTGCCGCATCTGCGCCTGCTGCGCTTCAATGGGCAAGGTCGCATCCACCCCCGTAATATCGTATTCGGGGACCATCTTCTCGTATTCATCGATAATGTGCGACTGGAAGAGACGGAAACTCACCTCGGGGTCGCCGCTGAGCCCCAAATCCATTCCTGCTTCGTAAAATTTAAAGCCGTCGCGGGCGTCAAGCAGGCGCCTCATGGCAACCTCCAGGGGCACGCGGAAGTAAAACGCGCCCGTGGGCTTCACGGCGAATCCGTAGAGTTCCCGCACCCACTTCGAGTCCATCCCGCGCGCCACATCACGAGCGAACGCGGTGTAAATGTACCGGTCGCACAGCACCACGGCGCCGGCTTTGAGCAACGGGATGATGTTGTGCTCCATCCGGTCGGCGAAATCCGTGGCGTGAATCAGGCAGAAGGTCGCGGGAGTCAACATATGCTTTTTCTTCCCGCGCTTGGTAATGTCCCGCACCAAGGGGGATGAGTTCCACTCGCTGAAAACCGTGCCGTAGCCCTCAGCCTGAAGCCACTGGTGGAGCAGCATCAACTGCGTGGATTTGCCCGAGCCGTCTATCCCTTCGACGACAAAGAGCTTTCCGGCGAACCGATGCTCACCGTAACGCTTCATGAGGAGGTCTCCCTGCGGGCGTACGCCTGGGGTTTGGAAGAATCCAATATATCATGCCGAAAGGAAGTCCGAAAGCGAACGGCTGGCGAAACCTTTGAAACTCTCTGACAAGCCCTCTTATGCATGCTAAGGCCTTTATTTTCAGGTAAATTCCGTTCACGCACCGCTAAATGTGCCCAGCCCCGGGATAGTGGAGGACCTAGGCCGGCGAAGTCAGGGGGAATTGTGAGGCGCTACGGCTGGGCGGGGCTCCTCGAAACCAGTGCGTAGAGGAAATACAGCACGCCAGCGACTTCCAGAGGGCATCCGATGACGAGAAAAGCCACGAATGAGAGCGGGTGGGTCCACGCCAATGTGATCAACTGAACGAGCAAGCCCAGCGCAATCAACACGGCCGATATCTGAATACCTCGCTCGATTCCAGCCGCCGCCATGCTATTTCGGCTCCTTCCAGAAGGTCGCATCCTTCAAGTCGGCCACGTTATGGACGATGTCGTGGCAATCGTTCGCCATGCAAGAGAGCCTATTGGCGTCAGCCTGGGCCAGGATATCAGGCCTTTTGTGATGCGCGGAGGCTTCGAGGTAAGACCTTGCGCCCGCATGACAGTGCAGGCACTCGCGGTTGTTATAAGGTTGATAGAGCTTGATATCTTCGGGTTTGGGGATCCTGCCGAGATAGTTGACGTAAAGGTGGCGAACACCGTGCAGCTTGGCCCGAACCCCGCCGAACATGGTGTAGTCGGAGTGGCAGGTATAGCAGGCGTGGGCGTTGGGGACAAGGTTGTTCTGGAAGTGCGCAGCGGGCAGGTAGCTCTTGTCGTCCACGTGGAGGCTCCGCCCAAAGTCGGTCATGACATGGCAGGAAAGGCAAAACTCCGTGGACTTCGACCGCTCCATCTGTTCGGAGAAGCCTGTCCAAAGCGCGAGTGACGGGAAAAGAAACAGCGCGAAAAAAGCCAGGACCTTGCCGCCCTGTGCGCGCGTCAGGTCGGCCCGAAAAGCCAACAGGGCAGCCAGGGCGATTGTAATTATAATAACTAAGGTTTCGAGCGCCTTTGGTGTGGCCATGGACACTTTCCACGCGGGCCAGGGGAAAGCTCACTTCTTGGCCAGACTGCGGTAATAGTCGACCAGCTCCTTGATCTGTTCTTTCGACAACTCCTTTTTCCAACTGTCCATGTCTTTGCCTTTGCCATTGTTTACAATTTTGATCATTTCGTCTTCCGACATCGTGGTGATGGTGTCGCGTACGTCTTTAACCTTTACTTTCTTTCCTTTAGCCGTCTTTCCGGCGCCATCCCTGCCGTGACAGACCGAACATTTATCCAGGTATAGGTCCTCCACGCTCTTTTGAGGCATTGCGGAAACGGCCTTAGCTACAAAAACCAGGCTAGTGGCTATCAGCAATAATGCGCACGCCTTGGAAGATATTCTTGCAAAGTTTGGCATTTTCCTCCTCCGAGCGAGACCTAGAAATTCCGCGTCCATCGTATCGCGAGCAGATTAGCACTGAAATTGTTGCCTGTCAGGATCTGCTGGATGTAGTACGTCCGCTGGAGATCGAGCGACAGCCGTCCGGCTTTGGGGAAGTCCACATAGACTGTGCCGGTCGCGAGCGGCCAGGTCACCGGACCGTAGGCGGGCTTTTGCCCGGTCTCGGCGCCGAGGCCGGTGGTGCGATCGAAATTGCCGCTAAGACGAAAACCAAGATAGCGCAAGGGCTTGGCTTCGAGGCCCGCTTGCCAAACTCGGTTCAGGGCCTGGTCGCGCAAGGAGTTCACGAGCGGCGTCGTGCCGCGTACGTACACGATGTCGCCGGAAACAAACTCATCGTCGTAGGTGAAGCCTGCGAAGACGGAATACCGGTCATTCAGGGCGAACGTCAGGACGGTGGAGTTCTGGCGTATCTTGCCGTGGAAGTTCGTGTCCAGGAGCTTCTGATTGACGATGTTCACCTCGTCATCCAGAGCCAGTCGGTCGGTGATGTGAAGGCTTCCCACCACATGTTCGGTGACGTCCGTATGGGGCGCGATCGCGGTATAGGAAGCACCGTTTGTGAAGCTGTGAATATCGCCCCGCAGAGTAAAGCGTTTGAAAGGCTGGTAGAAGACGCTCAAAATTGGCGCGACGGTCTTGGTGCGCAGCGTGCGCGCGTCATCAATGTCTCCGTCCTCGATGGTCTCCACGTTCGCCTCGAGGAGCGTCAGGCCCGGCCGGACAAGCAGGTTGCTCGCGGGCGTGAACTTCATGTTGAGGTCCAGTTGCTCGATGCCATCCCGCCACATCCGGTTCGTCTGGCTCTCCGTCGCGACGGTCCCGTTGAACAAGCTGTGGAGGGTCCCCACTGTATTCGTCGTGAACCGCGAGTACCGGTAGTCGAGCTCAACGTCCCACCAGGGCTTGACGTTGAAAGTGAATCCCTGGTCCACGATGTCATTGGGCTCAGCTACCGTGGTGCGGCCGTCCTGGGAAACGGAATATGGGGCGAGCGCCCCGGAAGAGTTCGGCGCGATTCCGTTGAACGCCTGGTCGAAGCTCGCCGGGCCTCGGTAGCGGTAGTAGATGTACCCGCCGCGCATTTCCATCCACGGCCTGGGCTTTCCAACGTACGAAAATTCGCTGACCGGCGTCTTGAGCTGCCGGTAATCCGACCAGGAGACATTGGCCAGGGGTTCGTTCGGCGAGACCCCTGTCGGATTTATGCTCGTCTCGCCCAGGGAGACAGGATTGAACGTCGAAGTCTCAGTGTAGGTCTGATAGCCGAGCTTGTAGTGGAAGTTCCAGTCGTTCCAGGTGTAATCGAGTCCGCCCGTGAAGCGGTTCGCGCTGTCCAAAATCGGCGAGTAAAGGGGAAAGGGGTTGGCGCGCGCGTAGGTCCCCCAGAAACCCGGGGACCCAACAAAGTCCGGCGAGAAAGTGGTAAACGTCGCGCCGTCAAACGACGTCCGGTAATACTCAAAATTGAAGCGAAGGTGATTTGTGGCGTGCAACGTTAAATTCACCGAGCCGAGCTTGCGCACGTTCGCCCAATCGTGGTTGTTAGTCAACTGCCTGATGACTAGCGGCGGCAGGATGATGCCGTCGTTTTGGTTCCAATAATAATAGGCTTGACGCCAGTTGACACGCAGATCGTAAACCTGGCGCTTGGAGAGTGATAACTGCGCGCTTGGGAAGGGGTCTCCCCCCAGTCCGCTCATCGTCAGAGAGAACTGATCGGCGAAGGGGCTCGGCACCTGGGACGTGCCGAACATATTGAAATCGTTGACTCGGAACCCCTTCTGGAGGTCGTAAAGTTCAAGATACATGGGGCGATAGCCCTTTACGTCTGCAAAGCGGAAACCGGCAGTGGCCGAGCCCTGGACTTGGTAGCCCCCCCAAACCTTCAAGGTCTCGGCCTGGTCTTGGTCCTGCGCTCGGGCGGGCGGAAGGCCAGTGAGATTTAGAATGACAGGTATAAGGAAACATGCTCGCAGTTTCACTGGACGCCTCCTATCGCAAAAGAAACTCGTCGAAGTTCGAGCCATGGACGGTCACATGGCAGCGCGTGCACTCACCCGAAGTCTGGAACCCCAGCCGCCCGTGAGGCACGCCAGCCTGACCGTGGAATCCGGTGTGGCACTGGAGACACAGCAAGCGGCCCTGGCGCCGGGCCAGCATGAAATTGTTAACGCTGCCGTGCGGCGTGTGGCAGGCGATGCAGCCTGTCACCCGCGCGGCGGAATGCTCGAAGACGTACGGCCCGCGTTTCTCGACATGGCAGGTGACGCATGCCTCCCAGTTGGCCTTTCGAAGCTGGAAGGCGTTCATCGTCCCGTGGGGAGTATGGCAGTCCGTGCATTTCATAAACCCTTCGGGAACGCGGTGGTGCATGGGCAGCGCGAACGCGGCTTGGACCGTCGGGTGGCAGGTGAAACAAAGCTCGGGCTGGGGCCGCTTCAGCAAGCTACCGCGCAGCCATTGTGTCTCCTCCTCGAGCTTCGGCAGTGTGAAGAAGTAGGCTTGAGGATAAGTAAGGCCGCCCTTACTCAGGTCCTTGACCTCGTCCACTAAGTGCGTTACGTGGCAGTCGTTGCAGGAAACTCCAATCGAGGCGTGCGTGGAAGCGCCGAAGTGTTCTTGCTCCTTGCTAGAGATGTGGCAGCTCATGCACCGCTCGGCGTTTTCCTTGGGCGCGCCGCGGAAAGCAAAGATGGGGTACTGCTTCAGGGCGGCGGCAATCTGGGCGTCGTCGCCGTGAGCCGCTTCCACCGCGTCCGAGTGCGCCTTGCCCGGGCCATGGCAGGTTTCGCAATCCATCGCCTTGTGCGCTTTTTCGTCCTTGATCTCGGCGTGGGCGGTTTTGCCGAACTCCGTCACTTCGGCTTTGTGGCACGACCGGCAACGCTCCGCGCCTACGTAGCTCTCCGAAGCGGGCTGTGGTGCCAGCTTCCACGCCAGTGAAGGGCCAGCCGTCGCTACCGGAATCTTCTGCGCCGAAGCAGGCCTGGCAGCCCAACCGAACATCCCCATTGCCACAAGGATGACCCCACCCGCCGTCCGACGCGGGTGGCGAGAGATAAGAACCCGAGATGCGAGTAAGGGTAATCTTCGAATCGGAGTACGGAGCATAGGGCCGTCATCCTTTCCGTCGAAATCGTTCACCGCGCTGGTTATTGAATTGCTCGCGCAGGTTGGTAAAGACAGCAAGGCTCCTCGGCAAGCGCGTCGCCCGTAACGGCGTAAGCCCGCGCCCGCGAGCCACCACAAACATCGCGATATTCGCAAACACCGCATTTTCCAGTCAAGTGCAAAGTGTCGCGCAGATGAACGAAAATCGGCGAACTCTGGTAAATGTCCAGCAACTTCTCACGCCGGATGTTTCCGCCTGAGATGGGCAGGAAGCCGCTTGGCATGACCTCGCCGAGGTGCGAGATGAAAACAAAACCCTTGGCGTCGTTGATGCCTCGCGGTCCGCGGCCGATGGCGTCGAAAGCCCGCGCGCCGCGGCCGTTCCACGGCCCCGCGGCCTGCTCGATCACCGGCCGCGTCCCGTTCCGCCGCTCGGCGACGCGCTGCTGGAGGGCGTAGCGGCGATAGTGTGGCGCCTCGGTGGTCTTGATGTCGAACGGCACGATCTTTTCGAGCTGGTAGAGTTTGGCGAAAACCTGCTCGAATTCTTCCGCCGTGATCAAGTCGGACATGCGGCCCCGGCCCGTGGGCACCAGGAAGAACACGCTCCACAGGACGATGCCAAGACTTTCGACAAACTTGGCGATGGCGTTGAAGTCGTCGAGATTTTGCCGCGTGATGGTCGTATTAATCTGTAGAGGGAGTTTCAATCCGGCTGCCCAGTGGGCAGCCTCGACCGTTCGATTGAAGGAGCCGGCAGCCCTGCGGAATTCGTCGTGGATTTCAGCCGTCGAGCCGTCAAGACTCAAGGCCATGCGAGCCAGGCCTCGGTACTCTAGTTCCGCAATGGCCTCGCGCGTCAGCAAGGGCGTGGCGCTCGGCGTCATCGAGGTCCGCACACCCCGCTCCGTGGCGTATTGGACCAGGTAAAAAATGTCCGGACGCTTCAGTGGGTCGCCGCCGGTCAGCACGAACACCGGCACTCCGATGGCTGCCACTTGGTCAATCAGCCGCTCGCCCTCCTCGGTGGAAAGCTCACCGGCGGCAGGCGGGCTATTCCTGGCCTGCTCTGTCCCAATCGGCCAACTGCATCCCGTGTTCCGGTCCCGCTTTGTGGCATGGCACATAGGCACACCAAGTTAGATCGGCACAAGCGTTCGTATAGCAGCTTATACGACACGCCCATAACGCGCAGTGACCGCCGTCACATGGAAATGTAAGCATTGGCACATATATTGTGTGGTGAAGGCCTGTGAGCGGGCGCGCCTATTAACGAGGTTAGCGAGAGGGTGGGAGACTCGTGAGGGTCGGCCGTGCGCTGTCTGGCGTGGTTCCCCTGTCTAGAAAAGCAGCGCGCTTATCCATCCGACTGCGAAGAAGAACACGAACAGGATCGCCGCCAGCCTTTTCGAGACTTCCCGCCACAGGTAGATGGTGGGGATAATGCTGTACGTTCCCAGGGTCATGGCGAAGAGCATGACGTACCCGGGAGCAACCCCCTGCGCCTGGAGTTGTGCCGCGAACATCACATCCAAAGCGATGGGAACGGGCATGAACACGGAGACCAAACTTACCAGAGCGGCGCGGGCGGGGGTGACCTGGGCAAGCAGGGTTGGCCAGGGAAGGAGGGTCAGAATCGCCGCCGACAGGACGCTCGCTACAACCATGAGCGTGATGGTCGGCTTCACCAGCATCCAGACGTGCTTGCCGTAGTCCGCAGACAAACCCTTGAGGACGGACCAGAAATTTTCCGTGCAATCTTCCGCAGGGAGAGTGAGGTCACAGGACGCGGTATCGTCCCGGCTTGCGAAGGGCTTGATCGGCTCACGCCGCTCGAGCCAAGCGATCAGGCCCGGAACGAGAAGAACGATTACCAGCAGCATGACCGCATATTTTGACACGCTCATGACCAGCGGGAAGGCCGTAAACGTCATCATTACCACCACGGGGTTAAAATTGGGTGAACTGAAAAGGAACCCGAGTGCCACTTCGACCCGCCCGTGCCCGCGCGTCACACCACAAGCCGCAGGGACGGCACAGTTCGCGCACACGCCCATGGGAGCACCCACCAGCGCGCCCTTCACGGAATTCAGGTAGAGATTCTTGCCGATTTTCAATGGGTAATATTTCAGCATCGTGTGCAGCAGCGCTCCGAGCAATATGCCGAACGCCATGCCGATCTTCATGGCGTCGAGCCAGTTGATGGCGGCGAACAGAGTCTTCTCCAAGAGAGGTGCGTTTGCAGCCGCGTGAACGAGCTCATGGCTGTAAGTCATGCTCGGCATCGTCTGCCCGAGTTGGTGACTTTTGCTCATCAGTTGCGGATAACGCGAGGCGAACCAGAAGACACTGAGCAGCACTGCCGCCCAGCCCGCCATTATCAGCGGCCGGTAAAAACACCCGAGACGCCGTGAAGGGATCGGAACCGACAGGGCACCCATAACGCTTCCTCCGGCAGGGAATTAATTCCTGCCACCCGGCTTCCGCTATTATATATAGTGCCTTTCCAACCGATCAAGCAAGCTACATGAGGACTCCCCGGGCAAATTGTGGCATGATGGGCGGGCAGAATTTGCGAAACAGAGGCGATTATGAAGAACCTTCGAACGCTAACTTTCTTTGTTGCCTGGGCACTGCTTGCCGTCGCGGCGCGCGGTCAAACCCGCCCGCCGAAACTTATTGACGCACACCATCACTTTTACGACGGAGACCCGGCGTACCTCGATAAGGTCCTCGTAAAACTCGAGCGCGTGGACGGCCTGGCGTTTATCCTGACGCCGCCAAAAGACCTCGAGACCGTTCGCGCCGCCATGTCGAAGCACCCCGACCGCCTCCTCGGCTTCGGCGACATCAAGCTCGACGACCCGGACGTCCTCGAGGAAATTGACCGTTTCCACGAGGCGGGCTTCCGGGGGATCGGCGAAATGACTTCGCCGCTAAAGAATTACGACGACCGAACCTACTGGCCCATCTACGAGCGCGCTGAGAAATACGGCATGATCGCGCTGTTCCACACCGGCATCGTCAACCGCGAGCACCCGGAAGCGCCTTCCGACATCAGCGTGGACCGCATGCGTCCGACGACGCTCGACGGCATCGCGCGCCGCTTTCCGAAGCTCACCGTCATCGGCGCGCACCTCGGCAACCCCGACTACGCCTGGGCGGCGGAAATCACGCGCTGGAACCCGAACCTCTACTTCGACCTCTCCGGCTCCTCGCTGATCAAGAAGCAGGACGACCTGACTTTTTGGAAGTCTATCTTCTGGTGGTCCGGCGTGGTGAGCCCTCACACGCCGCCAAGCGGCACGAGCGCATTTGAGAGACTGGTGTTCGGCTCGGACGTTTTTAATGGCGAACTGGACGAGTTCGACCGCGAGCTCGAGCGCTACCACAAAATGCTCGACGCCTGCGCTGTCCCACCCGCGGCGCAGGCCAACATCTTCTCGGGAACGCTTTGGCGGATATTGAATGAGAAGCGCTGAGGCTGGCGCCTGGCCGCGCGCCACCCTGTCAGGATGCGGTGGCTTCATGTGCCGGCCCGCCTGCGGCGGCCTGGTTCGCTCAGGAACCGCAGCCAAAGAGGCGCCCGATAAATCGGGGCGCGACGCCTGAGGCGCTCCTTGAGAATTTGGACGGCCAGCTCAGCCCAAACACCTTTTCAGTCGAGGGGCACCAGCAAGTGAAAAGGGCGGTTCCTGCGCCAGCGAAAGAATTCAAAGTCGGGGTCCAGTGTGAGAATATCGCCGGTGTTCAACTCGTCGGCTAGGTAAATCAGGCACGCATCGGCAAAGTCCGCAGGCCGATCGCGATACTTGCCCAGGATAGCTCGAACCGGGGCTGCGGACCGGGAAAGCTGAAACGGAATCTGAAGGACTCCGCGCTCGACGTTCTCCAGGACGGCCTCCGCTGCTCCGGGCATCCCCCGCAGCAGATAACAGCTCTCGGCGATCACCGCCTCGCAGGTGACCAGCGGCCTTTCCAAACCCTTAATGACCTTTACGCACCGGCTGTGACGCATCTCACTTCGGTCCAGAAGCGCCACGATCACCCCCGTATCCAGGAGCGTGGGCCTCACCGGCCAAATCCGCGCAAGTGCTTCTTGTTCGAGCCGAGGTCGGGAAGACCCGAAGCAAAGCGCCCCTGGCCGATCACTCGTTTCCGAGAGTGGCTACCGTAACATGCGGCGAGCAAACGTACTCCCTCGCGCACCACGCGGGAAGGGCTCCAACCCAGACAGCGCACCAGGCGTTCCAAAGCGACTTGGGATCGGCGGTCCAATCGCGCCTGCACATTCGCCTTCATGCTCAGGATTGTAGCACACCTTTGCTGGCGTAATACAACACCTCGAATCCTTCGTCGCTGCGTCCGCGGGCGGACGATTGCATGGGGGCGGCCCCAGTAGTGGATCCGCAATGTCAATCGTGCCTCGCCCGACAAACAACGTCGTAAGGGGATGAGCGCCTGGGGGATAGCGGCGGGGGACGGGAAAATGCCAGCATCGGGCAAGAAATTCAATAAATTAGCCCGCTAAAGAAATCCTTGACAGGGCGCTTAGCTCTGTAGTAGTAGGACGACTATGAGGCAGAAGATTAGGATTGGACACGAATAGGAGCCGACAAAACATGAAAAAGCTGACTCTGGTAATCACGCTACTCATGAGTGGACGTCTGGTCTTCGCTGCCACACCCTCCGCAGGCACGCTCTCTTCCGCCAACCAAACCGTGACATGGTCGGGGGGCCCTTACACCGGCGTCACTCCAGACAACAGTCCGCTGAACACCTCTCTTTGCACTTCGCTCACGTGCGACAAGTTTAACCTCAGCGTCCAGATTCCGTCCAATTTTTATGCGAGCTTTCCGAATGATGAAGTCCAGATCGGAATCAACTGGCCTTCTAGCCTCAACGAATTCGATCTCTTCGTCTACGATTCCAGCGGAAATCTGGTTGCCTCCTCCGCGCAATCGTTCGCAAATTTTGAGAACATTGACGCCGGCCAGCTTCCTGCGGGTAATTACACCGTGTGGATCGTGGCCTCGCCGGCGGTGAACTCCACCTACTCCGGCATGGCAGGAATTCTTCCCTTTCCATCCATTCCCAGCGCACGCGCGCGCTACAAGCCCGGAAGCTTCACCTTCAGCACGCCCTTTGAGTTGAACCGTCCTACCGACATTGAAAATTCGGATGGCGTTCTCATCGTCACCTTCGATCAGGATGTTGAGCCGCGCATCGCGCACGATCCGCTCGGCAATCTTTATGTTGCCGGAATCGAGGGGGTCCCTGGGGGCGTGGACATGTGGAAGTCCATGGATACCGGCAAAACCTTCACTTATCTCGGCGAGCCCGATGGCGCTCAGGCCGCGGCAATGGCTGGCGCCACCGGCGCCGGCGTTGGCGGTGGAGATGAAGATCTCGCCGTCGCTCCGAATGGCACGGTGTGGATGAATTCGCTTTGGCTGGGATCCACGACTCAATGCATTTCCACCAGCGGCGGCAGCACCTGGTTATGTAACCCGGTTGCCAGCAACATCCCCGCGGACGACCGGCAGTGGATTGCAAATTACGGCAACAACATCGTCTACCTCACCTACAAGCAGCTCGGCGTGCTGCTGGTGGGAACCGATAGCATTTTCGTGGTCAAATCAACCGATGGAGGAATCACCTTCGGGCCGCCGGTAGAGGTCACCACGCAGGTGTTTGGCGTGCAACCGGGCGACCAAGGCAACATCGCGGTGGACCCAAACAACGGCTATGTATATACGGTGTTTTTCGATAACACCACGAGTCAGGTGTATATCGCCCGATCGACGGATGGCGGCGCCACCTGGGGTCTCAAGCTGGTCTACGCGGAGCCTGTGGGCGCGCCTATTCTGGGCAATATTTTTGCCGCCCTGGCGATTGACCAAGGCAGCGGCCTGCATGTCGTGTTTTCTGACAGCCACCACGTCTTTCTTACCAGCTCCAAAGACTTGGGCGCGAGCTGGACGCCCCCGGTCCGCGTCAACAATGGCTCTGAGACTCGCAGCGCCATGCAGCCTTGGGTCACAGCGGGCGCATTTGGAAAGGTGAACATCACCTGGCTGGGTTCGAGCGATAGCAACGTGCTGGACACCAACGCTCAGTGGCAGGTATTCATGGCTCAGACGCAAAACGCTTTCGCCAATATTCCCTTGTTTACTCAGAGCACCGCCAGCGGCATCAATCACATCGGCCCAATTTGCAGTAATGGTCTTGCCTGCGCCTCCGGAACACGCAATATGGCCGAGTATTGGACGCCGGATGTGTATCTGGATGGGAACGAGTACATCGTTTATCCCGACGACCACAACAGCAACTTGCCTAGCGGCGCCGCCCGCACTTGGTTCGTGCGCCAGACCGGAGGGCCAACCGTACAGTAACGACGCAGCGCAATAAATAATTGCGCATAATTTGGACATGTGGGTCACCGGACCGTGAAACCACTCGCGTCCCTGATGCATCGACCGTTATTTTAGATTGGCAGGGCGAGAGAGCAGGAATTCAGAGGCTCGGCACAACCATCCCCGGCATGGATTGCTTCTCTTCGCCTTAGGCAAGTGTGGGCTCGAAGTGGCCCACCTCTTGGGGGGCGCTCCGCCCTATTCGAGCGCAGCGCGAATCGCATTCACCAGCATTTGTGACTCGTCCTGCTTGAGCGACGTTCCCGCAAAGTTATACCTCTTGCCCGTGGTCAGGATGATGTGGAACGTTCGCGTGCTCAAACCGTAAAAAGTG
>QHZN01000219.1 GCA_003225365.1 Acidobacteriota bacterium | reverse complement strand
GGCGGAGGTGAAGGCGGGCGCGGTGCGCGAAGCGCCGGGGCCGAACCTGCAACTGGAGAAACCGGTGATCGCCAAAGCAGGAGTCAGGAGTCGGGAGTCACGCTTCGACTCCGCTCAGCGCCCTGAGCCTGTCGAAGGGGGAGTCAGAAGTCAGGAATCAGAAGGGGCGGACGCGCCTGACGAGGGCGACACGGCGGAGGACGCCGAGGCGCGGCGGGGGAAGAGGAAGGGCAAGTAAATCAGAAAGCAGAAACTAGAAAGCAGAAAAGAGACCTCGAACATTCTGGCTTCTGACTTCTGATTTCTGACTTCTAGTTTCGAGTTTGGAGGTTCAAATGGCGATTGGGACGACGAACGTGAACTTGTACAGCTTCCGCGAGGCGGACGGCCCGCCGCTGCGCGCCGTACGGATTGACGTGACGGGCCTGGCGAGCGGCAACAACACCGTGCCCCACGGCCTGAAGGACCAAGCCGGCAACGGCGTGGTGCCGAAGTCGGTGGGCATCGAGCCGACCTCGAATGGTACGTTTTACGAATACCAGGCAGCCGACGCGACCAGCGTCTACGTCAACGTTGGCGTGGGCACCGGAACCACTTGCTCGATCTACGTCGAAGGGTGAAAGGGCAGTCGAGGAGTCGAAGGTTGAAGGTCGAAAGGTAACCCCTTCGACTTTCAACTCTCGACCTTCGACTTCTTCACATGGGCTACTCGACCGTTGACGATGTTTGCTCGGCGTTCCCCCGCTTCGTCAGAAATTCGGCGGGGTCGATCTCCGACGCCCAGATTCAGGGCTGGATTGACGACCGCAAAGCACGCATCCGCTCGGTGTGCATGATGCGGAACTTCGACCCCGACGCCCCGCCCGGCGGGGTGAACTCCGTAGATGTAACGAATTTCCTGCGCTCGCTCAACCGCGAAGGCGCGATTGCGGACTTGGCAGACGCGCTCGAAGCCAATATCACCACCGCGGCAGGGCCAGTGGCTTTGAGCGAGCGCCACCGGCAGAGTTTCGAGTCGCAAATTGCCGAAATCAAGAGCGGGGTGCACGACTACTTGTTCGGCCAAGCGTCGCGCGTGACCGGGACGGCGGGGGCGGATACGCCGGTAGATCAGACGCCGGCGGACACCGGGCAAAACCAGGCGTTTGGAAAAAACACCAGGTTTTAGTTGTTAGGTGCCAGGTTCCAGGGCAAGTACGAAACTCGAAGCTCGAAAATCGAAACTCGGGGCGAACTTCGAGTTTCGAATTTCGAGTTTCGGAAACCGAAAGGTCTAGCACCTAACACCTAGAACTCCGATTTCTGGAGCCCCGAAATCGGGCCTAGCACCTGCACTGACCATGGCATGGACATCCAAATTCGCCGCCGGATTCGCGAAGCCCCTGATCCGTCAGCTCGCCGGAATCCTGAAGCGGGATATGCAGGCGGCGCTCGACCAGGTGAGCGGGGCGCCGGGGTCGCTCGGGAGTTTCGCGGAATGGGACCTGGCCACCTTGGTCCAGCAAAATTTTCCGGCGCTCGCCCTGCTGCCGCAGTCTGTGGAGTTCGATCCGGAGTCGCTCGGCACTCTCGCGGAGCGGATCAAGGTTCTCGCCGCCGTCACCGTCACGCATCAGGACCCGAACCCCTGCGCGGAGCTCATTCAGGATTACGTGCGCGCCGTGGACGAAGTGCTGAACTCCGCGTGGTGGCTGACCCCGTCGGATTTCGAGCTTTCGACCCTGGCCCTGCCCTCCCCGCCTTACCCGGCGGGCGCGACGACTCCGGGGCTACAGGCGCTGACGCGGCTGTTCGTCGCCGCGCACACGTACGAAGAGTTGCGGCGCACGCGCCAGGGCCAGTTTACGACCACGGCGACGCTCAGCGTGATTGCGGAACTCGAGGAGGCGTGATGGAAGAACAGAAGCTAGTCCGATTTCAGGACTCCGATGGAGTCCATCGGACTCCGCAAATCGGAGAAGCCAGAAGTCAGGAGTCAGAAGAAAAATTTCCATCCTTCTCACTTCTGTCTTCTGCCTTCTGACTTCCGTCTTCTGACTTCTTGGAGGACACATGGCCAACCCAACCTTTAGCGTGGTTCTGCCCGACATTCATCAGGGACCGGCGTACATCTGGTACAACGTCGCAAGCCCCAAGAATCCCAACCGCCTGCTGGTGGACGCGAGCGGCAACCCGGTGACACCGGCGGCGAACTGGGCGGCCACGACGGCGTACAACGTCGGCGACGAGATTGTGGACATCAACGGCAATGTCGAGCGAGCGGTCGTCGCCGGGACGAGTGGCGGCACGCAACCCACCTGGCCGGCAAGCCTGGGGTCCAAGACCACGGACGGCTCCTTGACCTGGGTCAACCTAGGCGCCCCCGTTTCCCTCGGATCTTCGGAAGGCCCCGCGAAGTTCGAAGCCAAAGCGAAGCTCGAAGAAATCTCGATTGACCAGGAAACCGCGCCCGTGGACGTCGTCATGACCGCCGAGGACGCGACGCTCGACTTCACGCTCAAGGAATCGTCGCTCGCGAAAGTCTCCAAGTTCCTGGGCCACGGAACTCTTTCGAGCGGCACGGACACAGGTCTGCCGGCCGGGGCGCAGGCCTACGAGCAGATGACCATCGGCGGACTCCTCCAAATTCCAACCGCCTCGGTGGCCATTACCAGTCCGCGCCGCGGGTTTTCGAACCCGGGGAAATTCTTCGTCGCCTGCCTTTACAATGCCTACGGCTCGGCCGCGTTGGACCTGAGCTTCACGCGCACCAAGGAGTCCGTTTACAAGGTGACGTTTAAGGGCTTGGCGGTGTTGGCGCGGCCGGTGGGCGACCGAGTGTGCCAGTTCTATCGGCAAACGTAGAAAGGCAGGTGTCAGGTGCTGGGTGTCAGGTGTCAGGGCTGAAACCCGGCACCCGACACCTGGCACCTGTTCTCAAAATGACCGACGAATCGAAAATCGAAAATCCAAAAACCTGTCCTGAGCGAAGCGAAGGATCGAAAATGGGCAACGGTATTGCCACCGCGGAGGACTTCCGGCAGGCGTTCGAGACGCGGCAAGAGGCGGTGCGAATCCGGTTGCCCAAGTCGGGCTTAGCCGTGCTGCTTCGGCCTCCGAACGCGCTGCGCGTGCTGCTGATCTCGGAGCGGCTGGAATCCGCCGGCGGCCACGAGTCTGCTTCGCCGGACGAGCGGCGGCAGTACGTCGAGCTTATGGCGCGGCTGGTTCGCGACATCATGGTGGCGCCGAAGCTTTCACTGGCGCCTCGAGCCGGTGAAGTGGACCCGAACTGGCTGCCCAAGGAAGACGCCGAGTTTCTCCTGAAGTGGGCGCTTGGAGCTATCACCGACCAGGGCGAAGACATCTCCGAGTTTTTTCGCGCCGACTCCGAGCCTGCCGGCCGAGGCGGGGCGGCTGCGGCTGGCGCGGCTGGCGGAGATGTGGCATTGCCGGCCGTCGGAACTCGCCGGGGTTCGGGGAGCGGCGGCGCTAAGGATTGATTGGGCCGCCGCCGAGGCGCCGTGGCGATGGAAATTAGAAATCGGAAATCAGAAACCAGAATGAACGCCGGGAGAGAAGTCAGAAGGCAGAAGTCAGAAGTGAAAAGTAGATTCCTAGCGCAGTTTACCCTGAGCCCCTTCGCTTCGCTCAGGGCCGTTCGCAGCGGAATGGCGAACGGGCTCGGAATGACGGCAAAGGAAGACAGAATCGCAGCGCTGGGTTCTGATTTCTAGTTTCTCCGATTTGCGGAGTCCGGTGTCCCGATGCCGTTTATCGGGACCGAAACCGGACTGATTTCTGATTTGAGTTATGGCTGACAACCCCTTAGGACTGCTATTCGAACTCGAGGCCGGCCCCGGCAAGGCCGAGGCGGCGCTCGAATCGTTTCGGGCCAAAGCGACGGAGACTTTTCGAAGCGTCGCCGAAGCCAGCCGCCGGGCTTCGCCTGCGCTCGGCGCGACCACGGCCGAGCTCCAACGGCTCGCCGTCGCCTCCAAGACTGCGTTCGACCAGATGAACCGCCACGTTCAAGGGTGGAGCCAAACCGCCACGACCAGCTTGGCACGCGTTGCGGAGCAGGTCCTGCGCCATATCAGCATCGAGCAGCAGTCGGCAGTGGAGTCAGGCCGTGCCGAAGCCCAAAAAACGCTGCTCCATAGAGCCGCGGCCCAGGAACGCGCGGTGATTGAAGCGGTGAAAGAAACGGCGGCGGGTTTCGCCGCCCTCGGGGACTTCAATTTTTGGAGCGCGGCGCAACATTTCACGAGCGCGGCCTTGTGGGGCTCGCTTGCGACGCTTCAGATTGCCGGCGCACTGGGCGCGTTCGGCTCGAGCGGTGGAGGCGGGGGCGGTTACGGTCGCGGACCGAGCGTGGCGCCCCGATCCATCGGGGCAGGCGCAGCGGGCGGGACGCCCGCGCTACCTCCGGTGATGGCGTCCGGATACGCGGGCGCGACCGCGGGCGGGCGGGGCGGCGTGGTGGTGGTGATGGACGAGCAGCAGTTCGCGCAATTTACCGCCGTCGTGTTGACCAAGCACGTCTCGCGCGGCGGAAAATTGGTGTCGTCGCACGCGGTGCACCCCGTAAGTGCCGGAGCTTGAAGAACAGTTCGGAGTTATGAGTTCGGAGTGCGGAGTTAAAAAAACTCCGAACCCCGAACCCCGAACCCGATGTCTTTTCCGAAAATTGTTTACAACCCGGGCACCGGCGCGACGACGCTGACGTTTCTGCGGCCGCCGCGAAAGCTGCCCGCGTATTTTGGCGTGGCGAGGCGACACGACAATGTGGCGTCGTCAGGAGTCCGCGAGACAGTTCTCGAGCGGATCGATAACTTCCTCGAGTTCGAAATGGAGTGGGTCGGAATTGGCGCGGACGTCCAAGCTTGGGCAAGCTTCATGGCCTACGCGCTCGAGGGCGGATCGTTCCAGTACTACCCGGACGCGTCGCTCGCGAGCTTCACAAATTACTGGCTCGAAGACACCACCTGGAACTCGGCGTACAAGTCGCCAGGGCAATACACGTTCAAGGTGAAGTTTCGGCAAGTAGTGACCTGAGGGGGCGAAACTCGAAATTCGAAAATCGAAATTCGTCCCGAGTTTCGAGTTTCCAGTTTCGATTTTCGGTTTTTATGATTTCCGGCAACGCGACATGGGCGGCGGCATTGGCGTTGGGCGCGAAGCAGCCGCTCTATCTCTTCGAGATCCCGGATTTGGGTTTGATCATTGCGAGCTACTCCCAGAGCGAGATTGCGACTCCGGTGCTCAATCCTCCCCCGGGGGCGCAAGGCGGGTACGGGGTTACGCTGTGCGGCTTGGGCGGGTACGGAACGTGAAAGGGCAGTGGCGAGTGGCAAGTGGCGAGTGACAAGTTGACGGAATTGTCTTTTTGCTTGCCATTAACCACCTGCCACTAACCACTATTCTTAAAATGGCAAATGTATCCCAATACTGGCCGGGCTCGATCTGGGAAGACCTGAAGGCGGCGCTCGCCTGGCTCTACTCAAGGGTCTTGCCGCCGGTATCGAACTGGCAGGCGAACGCCGTAAATCCCATTGCGGCGCTTTCCACCCAGGCGTTTGTTGAGTGCGGGATCGTTTCGGCCGCGAACCTCTCAACCTACGCGCAGGCGCCAATCGAAAACATTGTGCTCGACGCGCCGGCGGGCGTCGTTCCCGACACGCAAATCGGCCCGAACAAGTTCTACATCAACTATTCCCCCGTAGGCCTTCCGCAAGGCAATCTCTTTTTGAACTTCCTCGCCAACCCCTCGAATCTCATGGTCACCGGCCGCTGCTTTTCGCTCTTGCAGGCGATTGCGGACTACCGCGTGGACGTCTTTGCCAAGACGGATGTTTTCTACTACAAAGGCTCCTCGTCGCTCACCGACACCGGCCTGGGCTACGCGACATTTTCGGTGGCGGGGGTAACTTTGTCCGGCGCCACCGTGGTTGCGGCGCTCTACCCAACGAGCGTCGGCCAGCCAGGCGCGGGATCGAGCTCCGCCCAGCTTCCGGGCGGGTGGCTGGCGCACCCCAACACGGGCGTGGGGAAGAAGCTCGCGAATTACAAGGCGCAGGTCTACTCGAAGACGGACATCGAGTACCTTCAGGAAGACAACATCCCGATCATCGTTCAGGACGCCTACCACGCGCGCGCGGGGTCGAGCGTTGTCCCGCAGAGCGGGACCGTCACGATTCGGATTCTTTATAACGACCCGGTGGCGGGATGGACCTCGCAGTTCGATCTGCTCCAGTCGGTAGCCCTCTACACGCTGCCGCGCTCGCGGTTGGTGCCGACCAGCGACCCGCAATACGTCTCGAACCTTACGATCACGAACCAGGCGGCGCTCGGAAACCGCGCTTGGACCTACGACTCGGCCCTGGCTCTGATCGTCTATGCGATGTCGGGGAATTTCCAGGCTGCGAAAGGGATCGTCAAGCAGTGGGAGAGCTTCATCGCGAACCCGGGCTACCTGCCATCCGTGGTGCTCGAAAACGCCGAGGACGGGCTGACCAGCCGGTGGTCGAAGTCGGATTCGAGCGCATCCATCGCAAACGTGGCGGCGAGCTCGACGTCGCCCGCCGAGCCGCCGCTCGGCACGGGCCAAGTGATCAAGTTCACGAGCGTTGCGAGCGGAGACTTTTTCACCTTCACCGGCGCCGGCTTCCCCGACGCGACAGACACGCTGCTTTCCTTCCAGCACCTGGAGCCCGCAGGCAGCGCCTTTGGATTCGCTTACGACATTGGGGTCGTGACGGCCGGCGGGAACGTGACCAAGATTGAAGTCAACTCCAGCGGCCCGGCGCCCGCCGTTTACAACGCCGGCACCAAGACCATCACGATGGGCATTGGCACGAACGAGGGCGGGTGGATCACCACCGTGGTGGCTGTCGGCGCGCTCATCAGCTCGCTGGCGGCAGACACCTTGAGCTCGCTGTCGAGCTTTAAGGTGACGCTGAATTTTGCGGGCTCATCCTATTTCGACAATTTTTCGGTGGGGACGCTTCAGCCCGCGGGCTCCTTGGCGTCGAGCTACGACGTCTATTACGGCCAGATCGCCGACGCCACCATCCGCACCGGAGCGAACGCTTGGGCGGCCTTCGCCTGGGCGATTTACATGGGCATCTCCGAGGACTATTCCTCGGTGCTCTCGCTCCAGTCGCTGCTGAATTTCTTGCTGACGCAGTTGTCCGCGGACAACGATCTCCGGAACGGGTTTTTCTATCTGGGCTACGGGAAGTACGCCAATCCCGGCTACCAATTCGTGCCCGCGCAAATCCGAAGCTCCTCCGGCGAGCACAACATTGACGTGTGGTTCGCTTTCGAGCGCGCCATCGCGGTGCTGCCCACCGCCGTCATTCAGGCGCAAAAACCTGGCACGGGGCCGGGAGGAGTGGGGCCGGCGATTACGGCGGGGCAGGCGGCGACGCTGACTGCCCTCGTTGCGACGCTCAACGGTGCCTCGACTGCACTCGGCACAAACTTCCAGAAGGTCTTTTACACCGGTCCCGCGGCCGCGGGATGGGCGAACGGGCACGCCTACGCGCGTGGCGACCAGATCCAGGATTCGAACGGCAACCAGCAGAAGTGCGTGGTGGCCGGGACAACGGGAGGGACAGCGCCGGCATGGGCAACGGTTTACGGCGCAACCACTGCGGACAATACCGTGACCTGGCAACTGACGGCGCTCGCCGGCCAGCCGGGGCACTGCTGCCATGGCGTGAGCTCGACGGGCACGAGCCTGGACGTTTCAGAGTCGGTGGACTCGAACGGCACCTGGGCTGCGCGGCTTCTCCACGCCTTGGGGAACGACGCTGCGGCGGTCGAATGCCTGAAATTCGCTTACCAGAATTTCTACATCACCGGGCAAAGCATTCAGCTTTCAGCCGTCAGCAATTCCTGGAACCAGGCGTATCAGCAGGCAACCGAGTTCAGCGGAATAAAGTTCTACGCCGACTCCCCAAACGGCTTCGCGGGCTCCCCAGTCTCGGTGAGCCAAGAGATGACCTGGGGGATGATCGAGGCGGTGCTCGAGCTCTACGCGAATACGAGCTTGCAAGCGTATTTCAACTCGGTCTTTGGCGGGGCGGGGAGCGAGGGGCTGGACACGTTTCTCGGAACGCTTATCCGCGACCAATTTACAGTGCTCTCGACCACAGGGGGGGACGGCGCCCTCGTCGCTTACTCGCTTGCCTCGCGCGACTTGCCGTGGGAATTCGAAGTCTTCGAGTCGATCGCGGCGACAGCGTGGTTTTGGATTACCGCGATGGCGCTTTTCCCAAGCGGGCAAGCGACGGTCCTGCCGTACCTCATCATTCCGAAGGGGCAGAACCAGTCAGTCTCGGAGAAAGACGGGTCAACGTCAATTGGGGAATTTTTAGTTGAGTGCATTGATCCTGGCGACGTGGTCAAGTCGCAACTGGCGAACCTCCGGGTGATTGGCCTGGTGGCACGGCTGAAGATGCTGTTCCCAGGGGAAGCCCTGGGCGACGCCGTGACGCTGCACGTGGCGAGGATTGCGGAGACGGGGTTTACGGCGGATGGGAAGCTTACGATTACTTGCCAAGACGCGCAGGCGTTCCTCGCCGAGGGCTTGATTTGGAGCTATGGCGGGCCGGCGGGCGGTGACGCGGCCCCCGCTCAGGGGGTCGGATCCGGGCTTCCCTATGTCAGCCCGTTGCTGCTCTATCCCACCACTTCGAGTGTGGACTCGGACGGCGGGTTCCCCAACGCGGTTTCGGGCGCGATTACCACCACTAATTCCGGCTGGGTGCTTCGCCAAGGCAGCGGGCTCAGCCCACCCAACGTCTTCGGGATTAAGTTTGGCGGCTTCTCGCTTCCCACTTGGCTGCCGATCGCGAGCGTCACCAAGATAGAGGCGCACGTCAGGTCGCAAATGGTCACCAACCCGGCGGTGGGGAACGGGGTGATTAGCGCGCCGGACGGCACTACCTTGCGCTCTCAATCGGCCGCCTGGGGCCCGCTCGAAGATGTGCTGGCGCTGGCTTCCACGCCCGCCCAGGTGGCGGCGTTCAACTGGACCACGTTCCAGTTCCACCTCCACAACGACGATAGCCTGGCGGAGGCCGGGTACAGTTTGCTGTCGGGGAACGTTTGGCTGGCAATTTATTTCCAGTGAGTCGCTCAGTCTGAAGTCAAGACTGAGAGACGCCAGACTGAATGACACGGTGACCAGCATGGGAATCGCGCTATACACTCCCGATGCTTTTCCGATCTCGGACGCGAACCCGCGGTTCTTGCACGGGCATCCGCTCGATTTGCTTCTGGTGGCGCTGCAAAACGAGTTGGGCGTGGGCCAGGACCCCGCCCTTCCACCGGTGCTCATCACCACCGCCACGAACAAAACCGGCAGCCAGATGGGGTTGAGCTTCGCGCCCAACCCCGCTTGGAAGCTTTATAAAATCGGCGACGACTCGACGCTCATCAACCCGAATCAGTACTTGGACGTGCAAAGCATTCTGCTTTTGCGCGACACCGAGTTCTCCGGCTACTGGTTCGAAATCAAGCTCACCAACCCCGCGCGGGCCAAACAGTGGCTGGAAGACCAGCTCTTGAAACCGCTGGGCCTCTTCTTTGTGACGCGCGCGGACGGCCGCTTGTCGCTCAAGTCCATGAAAGCTCCGGCCGTGCCCGTGGGGGTGGACCTCACGACCTACGGCACAAAACCCTGGTGGAAGCCTTGGCCCGCCGCGGCGGGGCTGCCGATTGCCGCGCAGGTTCCGACTCCGGTGCTGCCTCTAAATGAGAAAAACATCCTCGGGCTTCCAAGCGTCACCCGGCTCGACCTCACCAACGCCGTTACCGCGCGGATGGACCAGGACGACTCGCTTGCGCAGACGAGCGCGCGGTCTTATGGGACCGATATGACGTTCATCAATGAGAACTCGCTTGGGGCTTACCGCACTTTCGCGCAGCACACAGTCGAAAGTTACGGCTTGAAGACCGAGCGCGGCGGGTTCCTGATTGCGGAGCTTCTGGCGCGGCGGATTTTCGAGCGGCACGCCTTCCGCGCTCCCGTCTACCAGGTCAAGGCGCAGCTTGCGACGGTGATCGTGGAAGTCAGCGATTACGTTTGGCTCACGCACTCAAAGATCCCGGACCTCGTGAGCGGCACAGTGGGCGTTACCTCGGTGCTGTGCGAGGTGCTCGACCGCCAGCCCGACTACGCGAACGCGACGATGGAGTTCAAACTGCTCGACACCCGGCCAATCGAAATCGGACAGCCGTACCAAGTGGCGCCGGCGGCGGGAGCTATCCCGGCATTCGGCTCGGCGACGGCGGGGCAAAAGGCGCAGTACATGTACATCGCGGACAGTTCGGGGTTGAACGCGGACGGCACGCCCGGCAATCCGATCTTTTGACGTAGGGGCGATTCATGAATCGCCCCTACTCCGAACTGAATAACTCTTATGTCTCAACTTAGCTTTGCATCGATCCCGGGCTTCTTTGATCTAGCGGACGTGGCGATTGCCGCCGGGCAGCCACTCACCGACGACTCGATCTCGAAGATCAGCCACAACGCCAAGTTCGGCGTAGTGCGCGCCGAACAGTTTTACATGGGGTTCTATCGCAACGGCGACGTGGTCCCGACGCCGGTGAGCCCGGTGGATGGCTACGCCTACTCGCGCGGAGAGGTCTTGTTCTTTTTGATTCACGCCTCGACGCTTTCGCCGGCGGCGGGCTTTGTGCCCGGCCAAGCGCTCTTCCCGGCGACCGCGCCGAACGCCGGGGCAGGGTCTATTCTGGCCTCGCCTTGGCAGATGTTCATCGAGGGATCGAGCTCGGCCGGAACGCCGGGAAAAATCACGGTCTGGAACTATTACTCGACCAGCGGCGCAGTGGCCGAGGGCACGGTGGCGGTGTACGCGCTCGCGCAGCGGCTGTCGGTCGGCGGATAAAATGGCGAAACTCGAAACTGGAAACTCGAAACTCGTCCGATTTTCGAATTTCGATTTTCGAATTTCTATATGGCTGTAAATCGCACCGTACTCCCAAACACCGGCCTGGTCCAGCCGCAGCACGGGCTGACCGGGTACGAAGCCGACCAGGACGCCAATTGGGCGCTGCTCGATAACGCCCTGGCGCTCTCGGGGCAGCAGGCGCAGGACCTGGGGCTAAACGGCGTCTACAGCGGCTTCACGCTCTCGACCTCGGCGACGCTGGTGTCGGGCCTCACGGCGGGGGTGCTCTACGCGCAAGGGAAACGCTACGCGCCCGCGGGCGCGCCCACGGTTCCGGCTGCGCCGGCCAGCGCGACGAACTATCTTTTCTACAATTCCTCGAGCGGGTTCTATTACCAGACTTCTCCCGTAGCTGCCACGGCCGGCGACGCGTTGATTGGCAAGGTCACGACCGGCTCGTCGGCAGTCACGGCGGTGGTTCAAGGAACGAAAGTTTACGGCAAAGTGTCTGCCGCGCCAGGGGCGCCGGCAAACTTCACGCTCCAGCATTATCTCGGCCGCGCGCCGATCGGCGTGGTGGTTCAGATGACCTCGGGCGGGGCAATCTGGTTCCAGGCGCCCACGATGTACGACGCGACCAATCTGTACCTGGTGGCCTCAGATTCAGGGATCACAGCGAAGGTGCTTTTATGGTGACGAGAAGTCAACAGTCGATAGTTGAAAGTCGAAGGTTCCTCTGGCTGCTTTTACTTTCAACTTTCAACCTTCAACCTTCGACTGCCCTTCCGCAGCAGCCCGCCACGCAGCCGCTCTTCAGCGTGAATGCGAAGGGAGTCCAGGGCGTGGGGCCCGGCTCCTGGCCCTACGGCGCGGTGGTGCCGATTTACGTTGCCACCACGGGCAACGACAGCACCGGCGCAGGGACCGTGGGCAATCCTTACCTCACCATTGGCCGCGCGCTTCAGGATGTTCCCGTGTTCGTCTCCCAGCAGTACGTGATCCACTTGGCGGCGGGGACCTATTACGGCGAGGTGGACGTCACGGGGCGCTACTTCGGGACCGTCGCCAACAGCCTCTACAAGGCGGCCATCACGTTTCAAGGCTCGACCGCCGTCACCCCGGCGACCGCCGTTTTGAGTTCGGTCGCTAGCGGTGCGCTTGCCGGGGCGACTTACTACGTCCGCGTCGCCTACACAAACTCCGCTGGCGAAACCGAGGCTTCAACCGAATCGAGCCTGGCGATCGCGGTGAACCACGTCATCAGCGTAGCGTCTCCGGCCGCTTCCGGCGACGCCACCGGATACAACGTTTACGTCTCGACCACCACGGGCACCGAAACCAAGCAGAATGGCGGCACGCCCATCGCCATCGGGGTTGCTTGGCAAGAGCCGAATACGGGTCTAGTCGCCGGCGCTGCGCTTCCAGTCGCGGACACCATGGGCGACGCCTACGTGATTTCGGGTGCGACTTCGGGCGCGCCCACCACTCCCACGTCGAATGAGGCCATCAACTGCACCAACGCCAACTGCATCTTGCAGGGTGTCTCAGCCCAGTACGGAGTTTTCGCCGGACTGTACGTGCTGGGCGGCAACGCCGTCACGTACAACAGCACCTACCGGCACATGAACAACAGCACGGCGTTTGACGGAAACTCCGGAGACGCTGTCCTGGTGAGGAATTTCGGCACCCTGGAGCTGGCGGGAGATACGGTCATCTCGGACTCGTGGTTTGGCGTTGGAGTGTTCGATTTTGGCCAGGTCGAGTCGAACGTGACGGGCTTCGATATTTTCGGCACAGGATGGCCGGTGAACGGAACGCTCTCGATCAGCATGGCCAACATCGCGAATGGCGGCGGCGTGTCGGCCTGGGACCGCGGATACTTTAACGTTGCCGGAACAACTACGATCACGGGCACCAACGCTGCCGGACAAATTGGAGTCTCGGCGCACGAGGGGATGGTCGTCACTGAGACGCTGAATGTTTCAACCGTCCCAATCGCCGTGCGCTCGGAGGCTTCCGCGGAAGTCTACGCGGACTTCAGCACCTTCACGAGCTGCGCGGTTGGCTGGTCGGTTCGGGACCTCTCCGTGGGAAATATGTACGAGGCCGACACCACGTTCACGAGCGTCGCCACCCCTTACGATATCGCGAACGGCGCTTGGGTGATTCGCGGGAACACGAACTTCTCCGGCCCAACACAAAACCAGTTTGACGGCGACCTGGAAACGCCGGCGGGGAAGAACATCACCCTAAAGCCGGGGACGGGCGGCCTGGTGGGCATTGGAACAGGAAGTCCGAACCGTCTTGTGGATATCGAGCCCGCCACACGCAACACCGCTTATAACGCGAGCGACCTGACTACTTGGGCGGACGCCCTGCTCTTCAACAACTCCACGACCTCGGGCGCCGCCACGGGGATTGCGCTCCAGTTGGGCAGCGCCTACAACTTAAACGGTGGCGGGGGAATCGCGGTGGTCAAGAACAGCTCGTCGGACAAGGACGCAGACTTGGTCTTCATCACGCGCCCCCTGTCTGCTGCCTCCGCCGAGCGGATGCGCATACGCCGGGACGGCAACGTGGGCATCGGGGACACCAATCCTGGGCAGGCGTTCAGCGTCTTTGGCAAATTCCTGGTGAACAGTTCCGGCGTGGCGACGACCTACAACAACGTGGCGCTGGGCGGGAACGGGCAGCCTTACATGCCTTCGGGCGGGGTCGTGGACCTCACTGCGCAGGCGGCGTCGATCGGCGCGACGGCGCTCTTCACGCCTTCGGCGAACGGGCTGTTTAGGATTTCGTATTATTTGACTACAACTACGGCAGGCTCGGCGGGCACCGTCACCGTGACATTTACCTGGACGGACGAGGCCAAGGCCGAGACGTTCACGTCCACGGCTTTGAGCTTGACAGCGCTCGGGGCGCTCGCGCCGCCGCAGCCGCTAGTGATTTACGCCAAGACCACCGCGGCCATTCAATACTCGACCACGGTTTCCGGCGCCACCGGCTCACCGCAGTACAGCTTGCACATCCGCGTCGAGGCGCTGTGAGCCACACGAATCCGCCATCTTTCGAAGATAAATGTGTTCCTCATTTTCTAGAATTTAGACCGTTGATAATCACCGGTATTCGGCGTATTATAAGCGCTTGCGAGCAGAACTCCTGGGAGTACACTTTGCTCGTCGTTAAGTCTCAGCCGAGCAAAGGAAAGGGGGCTGGATTATGCCAGAAAACGGACAAAGCAGACCCCCTAGCCAAGGGTTGGTGGCAGAGGAGACCAAGCAATATTTTGAGTCCCACCCTGAATTGGTTGAGCAGCTTCGAAGAGCCGAAAAAGTGTACAAGATTTTTGGCGATTTTCTTAATCTGACACAAACTCGCATCATCGTGCGTGAATCGGGCGGATCAATTGCGGAGGCCGACCTGAGTGCTTCGCTATTACGAACTGATCAAGAGGTCGCAAAACATTCTGGAGCGATTTAACTACAGGCAGACACTGCTCCGGGAGACCGACGCAAAGGCGGGACGCCCACGGAGCCGAGCGGGAGCGACCAATGAAGTGTCAAACACTCAAATGTCTTGACAAATCATTCCGGCGGCGTATCGTGAGTTGGGAATTCGCTAGTTTAGCTCCTTTTCAAAATGAACCCAGCTTGGTGCGCCGGGCATCCAATTACTAGGTGGTAGGAAGATGGGACAGTCGTTGTATTTGGCCGCCCAGCCGGAACTTTTGTACGGGGTCGCTCGACTCCTCGATTTGGGGAATACGTTCGACCTGTACAACAACTGTTCAACTGGCGACCAAGCGGACTCGATCGGTATTCTCTCGGACTGGGAAATCGTTGGCCAAGACCTGTGGGCATCCGTCTACAATTATGAGGGAGAGACGAATCTCAGCAATAGAATTCACGGCGAGCAGACTCCAATAGTAGGCCGATAAGTCAAGTGTCGAAACAGGGCAAGAGATTCCTCCCCGGAAGCGCGCCTCCACAAGCCAAACCCTCAGAAACTTTATCGCAATTTGTTGTTGCTGCTCAGCATTTCACGGGGCCAATCCCCCCTCCGGAAATGCTTCGCAGATATGAAGAACTGCTACCAGGATCAGCCGACCGAATCATTGCAATGGCGGAGAAGCAAAGCGGCCACCGACAAAAATTGGAGTCAGATGTGATTGGCGCGAATATTATAAACGAGAGACTGGGAATGATTCTTGGATTCATCATATGCATTTTGGCAATCTCTGGGGGAGTATACGCTGTAATGCATGGAAAAAGCGTCGAGGGAATCGCAGCTATAATAACTCCGCTGGCGGCCCTCGTTGCCGTCTTTGTTTATGGAAAATCTAGGCAGCAGAAGGAACTCCAAGTACGCCAACAGTCGATCATTGAGGCGGCCAAGCACTCCCAAAATCGCTGATCGTTGGCAATTTCAGCTGCACTAGTACCACACTGTCAGTACAGCTAGCAAATTCGATTCGGCTTTACTGCCCAGTGCGGCCTAGGCCTCGCTTGTATGGGACGTTAGGATGGGATCTGACGGACTCGACGAATTCGGAAGAACGGGAGTCGGCGCCACGATAGTTCGCCATGACCTTTTCCGCAAGCTTGCGGGACAGAGTGTTTCCCTGACCTTGGAGGAGCGCAGGGCCCGCCTATGTTGTGAATGGATAGATTCGGGATCAGCTTGACCGCCGATCCGTTCCTCGGCGGCGGCCTAACTGAACGCGCTTTCATCCGCGATCCGTTAATTCGTAAAAGGCAAACATTATTTCGTGAATTGGCCTGCGTGGAAGGGCGAATCTGGCTACAATAGCCGAATGAAACCCTTCTCAAGACTAGCGCGCGTGGCTGCGGGTGCGCTCATGGTCACGGCGTTTCTGCCGGCGTGCCACAAAGAAAATACCTGGGGGCCGGACGTTTGGGCCGTAGTTGACGGGAAGCCCATCAATCGCGCGGAGGTAGAGCGGCAGTTCCGCAGCCGCATCTCGCAGAGCGGGACCGACCCCTCGAACCCCGAGCAAGCCCTCAGTTTCAAGCTCAACATCTTGAACGAGCTCATCAACAATCAAATCCTAATGGCGCACGCCGAGCGCTCCGGCGTCTCGGTATCGGAAACCGAAGTAGACCAGAAGCTGGCGGAGCTGGAAAGCCCTTACAACAAAGAAGAGTTCGAGCGCAAGCTCACCGACCAGGGCCTGACGCGCGACGCGCTTCGCCAGGAGATTCGCCAGAGCTTGCTGGTGACGAAACTGATTAACAAAGATATCACCGCGCGCCTCTCGGTCTCCGACGCCGAAATCGCCGACTTCTACCAGCGCAATCAATCTCGGTTCAATGTGCCGGAGACGACCTACCATCTGGCCCAGATCGAAGTCACGCCCGTCCGCACGCCGGGTGTGCGCAACCTCAAAAACGACGACGCCGACAACCCCGCCGCCGCCGAGCGCAAGATTCGAGCAATTTACGCGCGATTGCGCGCGGGCGACGATTTCGCGAAGCTCGCCAAAGAGTACTCGGAGGAGCCGCGAACTTCCTCGGGCGGCGGCGACATGGGCTTCGTCCCCGCGTCTGCGCTCGAACACGACCCCCAGCTCAAGCGAGCCATCGTGGCGCTCAAAATCGGCGAGGTCAGCGGCATCATCCCCGCGCCCAGCGGCTACCATATTGTCAAGTTGCTCGGGCGCGAGGAACGCGGTCAGCGGACGCTCGACGACCCCTCGGTGAAGAACGCCATCCGACAGTCGCTGATGAACGGCAAGGAAGAGCTGCTGCGCGCCGCCTACATCGAGAACCTCAGGAACCGAGCCAAGGTGGAGAATTTTCTCGCCGCGCAGGTGGTGGGGGCGGGCGGCAATCCCCCCGCCAGCAAGTAAACGGGGCGGATGCCTCGTTCAACTACGCGCTCTTAGCTCAAGCGGAGAAGCTTCAGGCCGGTTTCTACGCCGGCGCCCTCAGTGACGTATATTCTTTCCACTCGCCCCGCGCGCGGGGCGCGGAGCTCGTTCTGCATTTTCATCGCCTCGATGATAAGGAGGCCTTCGTCGGCTCGAACGTCCTGATTCTCGGCGACAAGCAACCTGACGATGCGGCCTGGCATGGGCGCGGCAATATCTTGCGGGCCTTCGTGCTCGACTCCGGCGGGTCGTCGTGCGCGGCGCCGCCGCGGGTCGCTCACAGCGATTTCGAGCGCCTTCCCCTCGACCTCCACCGCAAACGTTGAAGTGCCATCCGCGTGGTCAGCGGGCGGGCCTCCGCCGGCAGGGCGCGCTTCGACCGTGAAGGAGCGCCCCGCGATTAGAATTGAAAATTTTGCGCCAGCGATCTCTGCCGGCTCAATTTCGAGCCGCCGGCCGTCAATCGAAAACGTTACGCTTGGGTTGCCATCGCGAAGGGCGGGGAATTCGATTTCGACGTGGTGTTCGGAGCGCGACCCGCCGCACCGCAGTTCCATCTCGAGTTTCATCGCTTCCTCTCGGGCCAGGCGCGGAGCAGGGCATCGCGGCCCGCCGTCCTCCATGCTGTGGCCTCGGCCGGAGCGGGCCTTGAAGCGGTTTGGCGTCGAGCGACGAGGGCAGCGGCGAGCATGGCCGCCGCCGTCTCTTCTTCGTTCGCCGGCTCTTCAAATCCCGGGTGCGCGGCGAGCATGCGGTCAATGAACCCCGTGTCGAGTTTTCCAGCGAGGAAATCCGGCTCCTTGACGACGCGCCGGAAGAAGGGAAGATTGGTTTGAATCCCAAGCACCCGGTATTCCTCGAGCGCCCGGCGAAGGCGGGCAATCGTTTCGCTGCGGCCCTGGGCCCAAACGATCAGCTTTGAAAGCAGCGGATCGTATTCCAGCGGCACGACCCAGCCTTCGTAGATTCCACTGTCATCGCGGACGCCGGGGCCGGAGGGGACTTCGAGGCCCGTGATGCGGCCCGGGGAAGGGAAGAAGTTGTTCGACGGGTCTTCGGCGTAGATGCGGCACTCCATCGCCCAGCCGCGCATCCGGAGGTCTTCCTGCTTGAAGCCCAGCGGCTCGCCCGCGGCAATCCTGATTTGCTCGCGGACGAGATCGAGGCCGAGCACCTGCTCCGTCACCGGGTGCTCGACTTGCAGCCGGGTGTTCATTTCCAGGAAATAGAAATTCAGTTCGCGGTCGAGCAGGAATTCCACGGTGCCGGCGTTTGTGTATCCAGCGAGCCGGGCAATGCGCGCCGCCGTCTCGCCCATTTTTTGGCGCAGAGTTTCATCCACAGCCGGAGACGGACATTCCTCCATCACCTTTTGGTGGCGCCTCTGAAGGGAGCACTCCCGCTCGCCGAGGTAGATCAAATTGCCTTGGCGGTCGCCGAGGACTTGGATTTCGACGTGTCGCGGGCGTTCGAGATATTTTTCGATGTAGACGGACGAGTCTCCGAAAGCGCGTTGGGCTTCCGAGCGCGCCGCGCGATAAGCCGAATCGAGTTCCGCGGGAGACCGGACCAGCCGCAAGCCTTTGCCGCCGCCGCCCTCCGACGCCTTGAGCATCACCGGGTAGCCGAATTCGCCGGCGAAGCGCGCGACTTCCTCAAGGCTCGCGAGATTGTGGTTCGAGCCGGGAACGACGGGCAGGCCGGCCTCCGCCGCCAGGCGCCGCGACGCCGTCTTCGAGCCCATCAGCTCCATGGCCGCGGCGGGCGGGCCGATAAAGGCTTTGCCAGCGGCTTCAACGGCGCGCGCAAAATGGGGGTTCTCGGAGAGGAATCCGTAGCCGGGATGGATCGCATCCGCTCGGCACTTCTCAGCCGCTTCGAGAATTCTAGTCGTGCTCAGGTAGCTTTCCGTCGAGGCCGCCGGGCCGATTGCGTACGCCTCGTCGGCGTAGAGGACGTGCAGGGCCTTGCGGTCCGCTTCGGAATAAACCGCCACGGTCGGGATGCCCATCTCGCGGCAAGTCCGCATCACGCGCACCGCAATTTCGCCGCGATTGGCAATAAAAATCTTCTTGAACATCAACTCCGGCCCCTGCGATGGATTATACCCGGGAATGAGGCGCTTTCAGCCGGAAGCGCATCAGAGTTGAACCAAGGAGAGGCCGGGAATTTTCTGGAAGTCGCGGGCGTTTAGGGTCGCGACCTCATAGCCGAGATACAACGCGGTCGCCCCATTGAGCAGATCCTCGAACGCAAGCCGGATTCCTATCGCTTCTTGCTGACCCTCGATCCGCCCAGCTAGTCGGGCGATGTCCAGTGTCACCGGATGCGTCGGCACGTCGCTCGAGAGCCGCTCGATAAACTCCAGCCGACGCTGGCGTTGCGCTGGGGTTTTGGTGCGATAGGCTCCATGCACCAACTCGGCTATGGTCACCACCGACAGACCGATTTCGATTTCGCCCTGAACCGCCTCGATCTGTTCTAGAATTTGCCGGACGCTCCGGCCTTGCCGTTCGGCGGCGATAATGACGCTGGAGTCGAGGACTATTCCCACGCTGGCGGGTTCCACGGTTTGCGGTGGCTGTGAATTTCTTGCACGTCTTCCGCGAAGTCTGGATCGAGGACCGGGGCCCTGCCGGTTTCATCTTCGTGCGCTTTGGCCAACGCGATGCACTCGGAGATGCTGCGGCGCACCGGCTCGGTGGCATGGAGGATCGCTACGGGCCCCGCGCCACCCTCGATCACGACCTCTGCGCCCGCGCGCACGCGCGCCATCAAACGAGCAAAGTCATTCGCTGCTTCCGCCTCGGAGATATGGATCACGGCCTTGGCCATGCACTAATTATATACCGCGCTTGGCTGCATCGCCATCCCTTGCGTCACGAACCATGATTTGTCCATTGACTCTCCGTCGCGGGGCCACAGAATCAGTCGCCCGGCACGACTGTCAATGAGGATGATATACTTTGAAGGTACGGGACATTACTCGCGACTCTTGTAGCGCCGAGCGGCGCTTCAGCGACCGAAGCCGCGATTTCCACCACCTTTTTAAGCACCCGTTGACGCCCGGGCGTGTGACCGTGGCGGGACATCCGAGCGATGACATTGCCCCAGGAACGCTCAACAGCATTCGGAAACAAGCCCGATGGAAGGAGTAAACGGAATGAAGTATCTGGTCATCGTTGAGAAAGCAGAGGCCAATTACTCCGCTTACGTTCCAGACCTTCCCGGTTGCGTGGCGACTGGACGAACCCCGGGCGAAGCGCAGGAACGGATCCGCGAAGCCATCGCCATGCACCTGGAGGGCCTGCGCGAGGACGGGTTGCCTATCCCGGAACCTCATGCCCAGGCGGCCTTGGTTGAGGCGCCCTAAGCAGCCACAGTGCCCCATGGCGGCGAATCAGTAAGCTTCAACATGTCCGGCAGTTCGGTCTGGAGTCAAAAGACGACTTGAGGGCTTTGGAGTTTGCGCGTCGGAACGGGTTTGCGCAAGGCAGATACTTGCGCTCGAAACTCACTTCTCCGGGCGCCCGTATCCGTTCTTAGTGGCGGCACATAGTCTGTAACTGTAAGCGTGCAAACCATTGAAAACGCCCTAAGTAAAGCTAACAAGTCGGCGATGATCCGCTTCTAAATCAAGCCCTCCGCAGTAAGTATCTACTTGGAAGTCTACTTGCTCGGTCTATGGAGCCTTGAGCCGGAAAATCGTAATTCTGGGCTCAGGCAGAAGACCACGGCGAGGTTGAGACGCCATGTTTGGAAAACTTGTTATTGAAAAGACCGAGACACCGATTCGTCGGAGAGGATCGCGCGTAGTCTGTGCGGCATTGCTGTGCGGCCTGCTGCTTGGCATCTGTGCGCCTGCTCTTGCCCAATCCATCCTTACATTCGACGCCCCAGGTGCGGGCGCAGGATTTCGGCAAGGCACGCAGGCCCAAAGCATCAACCGGCAAGGCGCGATCGCCGGATTCTACAGCGACACGAATTACGTCTACCACGGTTTTGTGCGGGCTCCCAGCGGAGCGTTCACCGCGTTCGATGTCCCGGGCGCTGGCACGACCGGTTTGCAAGGTAGCTTCCCGCTGAGCAT
>QHZN01000218.1 GCA_003225365.1 Acidobacteriota bacterium | reverse complement strand
GAACAGGTTCAGATTCAAGACTGCGTCGCGTGTTTCGCAGCCCAGCATTTCCACCAGCGCCGGGTTTGCCATCAGCACTTTACCGTCCGGCGTGGCCTGAAAAATTCCGTATGGGGCGCGCTCTACCAAAGACCGGTAGTTCGTTTCATGTTGCTTTCCCTGTTCCTTCAAGGCTTTCATTTCCAGCACGCGCCCCAACACCAGGGGAAGCCTGGCCAACCGATCCTTGAGGACACAGTCAGTCAGCCCTCGCGTCGCGATCTGCGCCGCCATTTCGTCGTTGAGCGTCCCGGTCACAAGAATGACGGGTATATTGAAGCCCAGCGCTCTTGAGTGTTCGAAGGCCTCAATGCCCGTCCATGTCGGCAAGTGTTGGTCGGAAAGAATAACATCGTATGCGTTCGCCGCGAGCCGAGCCGTGAACTCTTCCCGCGTATCCACTATGTCCGCCCGGATTTCGAATCCGGCTTTTTTCAATATCTGTAAGGAAAGTTCCGCATCGGTCTGATTATCTTCCACATAGAGTAAGCGCACTGGGTCAGAACTTGTACCCTCAATCTTTCGCTTCTGCCCGCGCAATTTCTTTTCTTCCAGCGCCTGGCGGATAGCGAAGGGCAGGCGGGCCATCCGATCTTTGAGAATGTAATCAGTGACCCCTACCCGGACCAACTCGGCCACAGTTTTGTCCCCGAGTGCGCCGGTGACGATAAGTAAGGGCATGTTTTCTTGGAGGTATCGCAGGGTCTGGAGAGCATCCAGGCCCGACCAGCCCGGCAATGCGTAGTCGGCCAGGATGATGTCGTATTCCCCCGTCTCCAGGCGCGCGAGGAACTCCTTGGCCGTTGAGACCACATCGCCGCGAACTTCGAGCCCGCCTTTCCTTAACTCCACGAGATAGAGCTCAGCATCGGCCGGTTCGTCTTCGACTATGAGCAGATGCAGAGGGCCGGCGGGGAGCTTCGGTCTGTCCGGAATGCTTTCTGTCATGGAGCTTCGCCCCGTTAGTTTAGGGACTGGCGAAGGCAGTCGTCGGTGGCGGCTGGTTCATCACCAGCCAGAACATCCCCAGTTGCTTCACGCTGAAGGAGATGTATTGCTGCCTCGCCCTCACTTTGGTTAATCGGCGGGTTGAATTGGCGACTTGAACCGTTCGGCGGTTTTCGGGGGGCCTATCGAGCCATTTAAGAATCTAACTTTCGGGGATGAAGGCCTGAAGGGACGCCGCCCGCTAGGGAGCGACAGCGGGAGAAGCGAGCACGCGGTCGAAGGGTGTCTGGGCAGGCCCATAAGCCCGCGCAGCATGTCCAGCGCCAGCTCCACGTCGTTCGCGCTGTCTTCGGCGAGCAGAATTTCGAATCCAACGGCCATAAACACCAGTCTCAGGCAGCTCTTTTCTCTTCGTGTATGGCTTCCAGGCCCCACACCGTGAAATAAAACGTCGCTCCCTGGTCAACTTCCGCTTCCACCCAGACCCGGCCGCCGTGCCTGCGGATAATGCGTTGTACACTCGCCAAACCCACGCCCGTCCCCTCGAAGTTTTCCGACTGGCGAAGTCGCTGAAACACCCCGAAGAGCCTATCGGCATCTTTCATGCTGAAGCCGACGCCATTGTCGCGCACAAAAATGGCCGGCTTCCCCTTATTGGTCCTCATCCCCACTTCAATGATGGCTCGCATGCGCGGCCGGGTGTATTTGAGGGCGTTCGACAGGAGGTTCTTGAAGACCTGCTTCATGAGCGCGGCGTCGCACTCCACATAGGGCAGGCGTCCGATTTTCCAATCGATCGCCCGTCCCGCTGTCTCGGCTTTGAGGTTGGACACCGCTTCGGCGACCACATCATCGAGGCGTACCAATTGGACGTTCAGCTCGCGCCGGCCCACGCGCGCCAGGCGCAATAGGTCGTCCACCAGTTGCCCCATCCGCCGCGTTCCGTCGCGGATGCACGTCAGGTATCTCCGTGCATCTTCGGATAGATCTACGCCAAAGTCTTCGACCAAGAGTTTCGAGAAGCCGTCAATGTGGCGCAAGGGCAAGCGCAGACTCTGTGAAACTGAAAAAGTAAAGGCTTCAAGCTCCTTGTTGGCGGCTACCAATTCCGCGGTGCGCTCCCGAACGTGGTACTCGAGCGTTTCGTTGAGGGTGCGAAGGGCCTGCTCGGCGCGCTTGCGGTTGGTGATATCACGTGCCGCGGCGAAAACCCCAAGGACATTCGACCCCGCATCCTTGTACACCGAGGCGTTGTAGAGCACGTCGGTCAGGGGCCCCTCCACGTGCTGGATGGTCAGCGGGTAGTCCGTGACCTTCCCCTCGGCAAGGACCCGCTGGTAGTGCTCGCGGGCCTTTTCCGGCTCGGTGAAATAATCGGAGAAATCTGTGCCGATGAGCTTGCTGCGGGCTACGCCGATAACCTTGACCGTGGCTTCGTTGGCGTCGGTGATCTTGCCGTCCGGGCTGATGGTGACCAAGGGGTCGAGCGAGGCCTCGATCAGGCTGCGGGCATACTGGCTCATTTGAATCACATCGGAGATGTCTTTGGAGATAAGCAGAAAGCCGACCGGATTGCCGTCGGCGTCATGCCGGTGAGTAATCACCGCGCGTGCCGTAAAGATCTCACCATTCTTTCGCCTCCGATTAATCGTCCCTTCCCATTTCCCGTCGCGCAACGCCGCTTCCCTGATCTGGTGTGGTTTTCCGGCCTTGACGTCCTCCGGGGTGTAAAGGATCGAGGAGTCGGACCTCCCCACCACCTCCTCGGGCTCGTAGCCGTACAGCCGCCGCGCCCCCTCATTCCACAGCAGGATGGTCCCCTTGAGGTCCAGGCAGATGATCGAATACTCAGTGGACGATTCAAGGGTCTTGCTGATGAATTGGACCACTTCCTGAGGACCATCGAGGATGGCGCTGTAGAGTATCTGGGCCTTTTCTGGCGCTTCCGCGTCCACTGCCGCGGAACGATCCGTCCCCTGAGCTTTCTGAAGAGACAACCTCTTTTTTTCTATGTCCGCCATGGCCTGCTCTCACCTCCGAATTGATAGACTGAAGAAGAATTGGTGCTTTGCCCGCGCTTTGGTTAATCGGCAAATTGAGTTTGCGACTTGAATCGGTGGGAAGCTTCGACCTGCTGACCGGGCGGCGAGGCTTGGAGTACCTAACTGGTGGAGTTTCCGATCCGACAGAAGAGAATCTCGGCCCGGCCGCTCGCGAAGTGCCCCGCCATCGCCGCTCCACTACGGGGGCGCTCCCCAGCAGTTCGACCCGCCCGCGCTCGACTACCTTATCGACTCGCCGGCCAGATGGAAAGATTCGCGCGCGGCAGCATCGACCAATGCCGTGACTGCATCATGGCGACGCTGTCCCACAAGCCTTCCACGCGCACGCGGTTCTCGTTCAAGGCGGCGAAGCTGCACGTGGTCGGGGGAACATAGGAGCACTCGGGCGGGGGCGAGCCCTGCGGATTTATCCGTATAACCAATTAACAGATAGCAAAAATTTCCGGAAACCGGAAATCCTTACATGCCGGCACGGATTTGCACTTCGCGCACTTTTGCGCGGCGCGCTCAATCGAGTCTTTTCTATCTTCACCAGAAGACCCTCCCAGCAAAGTTAAGATATTGCGACCAAAAGCTTTCCAAGCCTTCCACTGCGCTAGAAACGCCCTCTAGGTAAGAGTTTCTGACTAAGCATGTTCGGCCAGTGCGCCCTGGATTTTTCTTCCCGTTTTTCAGGAATTGACCCGATGTTCGGCGCGTGCCGCCTGGCAAAATACGTGCGACACACAAAGAGTACGATGAGCCGCGTAATTATGAGCGATTGTGTTAATCAGGCCGTTAATGTCCGCGCCTAAGGAAAGACCTTCGGCAAACCGGCGAGATTGCGCGTGAGTGGACGGGCCACCTCACTTGCGTCTCAGATGGGCCTTGCGCTCGTGGGGCGTCAGAGTAAGCCGCAGGGCCGTAGCCCGAGTCCTTGAAGCTCTCGATAACCTGTCGAGCGAACGCAGGGACCGATTCAAGTGCGGTTCCACGGAACAACACTCAGGTGAGCGTTCAGCGCAGACGTCGCAGAAGCGAAGCGTCCGATGGGTGGATTGGCGACCATTTCGATGCGGACGGGTGCTTGGGTGACGCTGGCGGTCGCCCTAGAGGGCACGAGGGCTTTCGGACAGGTTTCTCCGGCCGGCGCTGAGCAGAACCGGAGGCTGTCCTACGGTCTGGAGGCTGACTTCAATTCCGGCTACGTTTGGCGGGGCATCGCGTTCAGCAACCAGCCCATGATGCAGCCTTCTGTTTGGGTCGAGCGATCCGGGCTCACGCTCACGGCCTGGAGGAATTTCGTTCTGGGCCGAGAGCCCAGCGTCGCTCACCTCCGCGTGACTGACCTGAGCCTGGCTTACAGCCGGGGTTGGAAAAAGCTCACGATCGAGCCTTCCTTGGATGCCTTTCTCAACCAGCGGCCGCCAGGCGTGCAGGACCCCAATACGATGGAAGGATCGCTGAGATTATCCTACCCGGCGGGCCCGCTCCGCGTTTTCACCGCCCACAGTGTTGATGTCCTGGCTTACCAGGGCGCGTACTTTGGCGAAGCCGGCCGAGCTACCACCGGCCGGTCACTAAGAAGGTTGGGTTCGACTTTTCCCTGCACTCCGGCTGGGCGTCGTCGAAATTCAACGACGCATACATCGGGCTCGACAAACCCGCATTCAACTTCGCCGCAGCCGCGGGCTCGCTCACCTACTACTTCATACCGAGACTCTATATTCAGCCGCGCATCAAGTTCAGCGACATTGTGGACCGGCGGCTACGTCCGTTGCTGCCCTGGCCCACGTTCGTCAATTTCGGGTTCGCCATAGGAGGGGAATTCTGAATGAAATTCTCCCGAGGCATTAACAAACTCCAGCGCTGGACAATTCCAAACCGAGGAGCCTATGACGCCGACATTGCCAATTGATGTCGAGGTGCAAACTGACCCCTGCCAGGCTCCAACCGCGAGATTATTGCACCAACTATTCGAACGGCAGGCCGACGCGCGACCGCAATCGACGGCGGTAGTCTTTGGGCGTAACGAGGCCACCTACGCCGGCCTCGAACGCTCCGCAAACCGTCTGGCACGCTACCTGCGAAGGCGACGCGCGGAGCAAGGGTTCTCTGAGGTTCGACAGGCTCACGGCCCTGGGCGAAGTCGAATGGTGGCCATGATGCTCCCACGATCGCTCGACGCGTACACCACGCTACTGGGAATTCTCAAGTCGGGAGCGGCCTATGTGCCCATCGACCCCGAATATCCGCCGGAGCGAGTCGCCTACATTCTCCAGGACTCGGGCGCCCAGGCGCTCGTGACGACCGCGGAGCTGGCGCGGAGCCACGCGGCGTTCCCGGGCGCGGTGATCCGAGTGGACGCCGATGGCCAGGCGATTGCCGCCGAAAGTTCCGCCCGCCTGTCTCTGGATGAAGTCGGCACGGAGCCGAGGGACCTTTGCTACGTGATCTACACCTCGGGTTCCACGGGGCGGCCCAAGGGTGTGATGGTCGAGCATCGAAACGCCTGGCACTTTGTGCGAGCCGAGAGCGCCGTTTACAGGGTTGGGCCCGAGGACCGCGTTTATCAGGGGGCTCCGCTCTGCTTCGACTTATCCGTCGAAGAGATCTGGCTCGCTTTCCTCGCCGGGGCGACGCTCGTCGCCGCCACGCCGGAAATGGCGCACGCCGGGCCGGACCTCTCGCGGCGGCTCACGGAGCACAGCGTGACCGTATTCTCGTGCGTGCCCACGCTGCTCTCCATGCTGACGGAGGACGCGCCGACGGTGCGCCTCCTCATCCATGGCGGTGAGACCTGCCCCGATCAGCTCGTCGCGCGCTGGGCGCGGCCTGGGCGGCGGATCGTCAACACTTACGGACCCACGGAGACCACCGTCATCGCGACCTACGCCGAACTCAACTCTGGCAAGCCGGTGACGATCGGCCGGGCCGTCCCCGGTTACCGTGTGTATCTCCTCGACGATAAACTCCGGCCTGTTCCGCGAGGCGAAGTCGGCGAGATCTCGATCGGCGGCGCGGGGGTGGCGCGCGGGTACGTGGGCCTTCCCGAAGAAACGCTCAAGCGCTTCGTGCCGGACCCGTTCGCACCGCCGGTTTCCTTAGAGTGGGACCTCACTGAGATTGACGACCGAGTGGCTCTCAACGACGACTGCGTACTGCAAACGCACCTCTTTGAGGACCGAGTGCTAAAGGCTTCCAGGCTTCAAATCGGCGCGGATTGCGCCGTGGGGGCAGATTCGGTCGTCCTCTACGACTCTGTAATGGAGGACGGCGCACGGCTGGATGCTCTTTCGCTCCTGATGAAGGGTGAGACGCTCCCCGCGGGCACGGTTTGGGCCGGAATACCGGCAGAGTGGCAGGACCGTGCCGGAGCCGGAATCCTCGAGACGACGCGCGAACCGAGTGCGTTGCGCCGAGGGGACTCAGCCGCGCTGAGGCTCACAAGCGCTCGACCTGGGCCCTCGCCTGACATCTTGGTACCGCTGGCCGAATGAACCGACAAAAACTTCCACGACCACCCGCGCACTCACATTCGCCCACTCGAGTTTCGGTGTATCTGGTGAAGTTCGCGAGCGACACCGTGACTGCGGATCGCGTCGCCACGCTCTCGGATGATGAACGTAAGCGAGCAGCAAGGATACGGTCCCTTCCACATCGCAACGAATTTCTGGCAACGCGAATACAGCTTCGCGAATTGCTCAGCGCGGCGCTCGGCTGCCCGCCGGCGGCTGTGCCGATCCTTCGGAAACCCGGCGGGAAGCTGCACTTGGCTGGGGAAGAGATGGAATTCAGTCTTTCGCATAGCGGAGGCTGGTTTGCCGTGGCATTGTCAGCGGGCCAGCCCGTGGGAGTCGACGTCGAGCCGATACGGCCGCTGGAAGGAATGGCTGAAATCGTTTCTGAGTTCTTCCCGCCCGCCGCTCGCGCCGACTTTACTGCCGCTCGGCTCGATGAGCAGTCAACGGTGTTTTTTCGCTGGTGGACGCGCATTGAGGCGGCGGTCAAAGCGGCGGACGGGGGGCTCGACGACGTCCCAGGCTGCCTGGAGGGCGCCTGGTGCGAGTCGTGTGACGTCGTACGCGGCCTGGCCGTCGCCGTAGCGGTTCGCGGTCGAGGCCCGTTCGAGGTCGCCTGGAACATAGTGGATCCCGCCCTCTCTCATCGAAAGGATGCCTTACCGGTTGGCTACTCATTAGCTGGCTGAACTCCCGCCTGCCCTCACTTTACCAGGCGTTCGTCTGCTGACGGATTCCAGCAAAACGCCTCCGCAGTACAACACAATCCCAACCAACAGCCATCAGTGTCTTAGCTGTTTGAGTCAGGCCGGGGGAAAACCCCATGGGCGCAAGGTGGTTCGGGCGGCGCTCAGCATCCTAAGCGAAGCGCGCGGGACCTTCGGCCCCCGCACCGGCCACGCAGGCGGGTAGTGGGTCAAGTTGTCGTCGTAGTGGCGGGTTCACCTCGCCAAATGGCGGCGTAGAGCCGCCTCTGCTGACCCACTACGCGCAGGCGGGGCTTGTTGACGGGGCGACGAGGCTCGGAGTATCTTGACTCGCCGAGTCCCCGATGCCGCAGAAAAGGCCCTCAACCCGGCGGCTTGCCCGAGGAAGCCGCGCGCCCTTCGGCGTGGCTCAGGGACTGGGGCCAGCGCCGCCGCTCCACCACGTTCTGGCTGCCCAGCAATTCGACCCCGCGACCCTCGACTACCTGTTTCGCCTCGCCGACCGGATGGAAAAGGTCGCCGCGCGCGGGGGAAATAACCAATGCCGTGACCGCATCATGGCGACGCTCTTCTACGAGCCCTCTACGCGCACTCGGTTCTCTTTCGAGACGGCCATGCTGCGTCTGGGAGGCCGGGTCATCTCGACCGAAAACGCGCGGGAATTCTCCTCGGTCTCCAAGGGCGAAACCCTCGAAGACACCATTCGGATTCTCAACGGCTATGCGGACGTCATCGTTTTGCGCCACAACGAAGTGGGCGCGGCGGAGCGCGCCGCCGCCGTCTCGCGTGTTCCCATCATCAACGCCGGCGACGGCGTCGGCCAACACCCCACCCAGGCGCTCCTCGACCTTTTCACGATTCGCAAGGAGCTCGGGCGCCTGGAGGACCTTTCCGTCGCCATGGTGGGCGACCTCGCGCAGGGCCGCACGGTGCGCTCGCTCGCCTACCTGCTCTCGAAGTTCCGAGATATCCGCATCTGGTTCGTCGCCCCCCCCGAGCTCCGGATGAAGGAGGACATCCTCGAGCATCTTCGCAAGCACGGTGTGGCTTACAAGGAAGAATCAGACCTCGCGAAAGTCCTCCCCGAAGCAGACGTGGTCTATCAGACGCGCATTCAGAAGGAGCGCTTCGGCGGCCGCATCGCGGACTACGAGAAAGTTCAGGGCATTTACGTCCTCGACTCCGCCAGCTTAAAACTGATGAAGCCGAAATCCATCGTCATGCACCCGCTCCCCCGAGTGGGGGAAATTCGTCCGGAAGCGGATGCAGACCCACGCGCCGCCTACTTCCGGCAAGCGCAAAACGGCCTGTACGTCCGCATGGCCCTTCTTGCGACCGTGCTGCCCACCCGTCGGCCGCGCCCGAAGCCTGGGGCCGGAAGGGTTGAGCTCTCTATTCCCTGAGTGCCGCTCCATCTATTCTCGGATAACCCTTCCCAAAGCAGCCAATTGCGTCCGGTGTTTCGTCCCGCCCTGCGGGATGGCGCATAGACATGCCAAGTTGGACCGGCACTAGCACCAAAGTGTGCCCCGGTAATAGTACTGCCGTACTCTTGCCGGGATTTCGAGGGCCGGAGATAATTGTGGACGTAAGTTAATAAGCCCATGAATAATCAACGCCGAACTCGACGATCCAAAGGAGATATCTCAATGAAAATCGGTGCGCGTTTACGGCAACTTCGAGAACAGAAGGGGCTTTCTCAGGGGGATATCGAGGCTGCTACGGGCTTGCTCCGCTGTTACACCTCGCGGGTTGAAAACGGGCACACGGTGCCGTCGCTCGAAACGCTGGAGCGGTTTGCCGGGGCTTTGGAGGTCCCGCTCTTCATGCTCTTTTATGAGGGCGACGGACAGCCCCCGACACCGGCGCTGATCGAGAGGCCGTCCCTGGGAGACGCGGCGGCTCTCGGCACTCCGGAAGAGGAAGACGCGAATTACCTGCTCAAACTGGCAAGGTTGGTCGTGAACATCGGCGGACCTGACCGCGAAGCGCTTCTCTCCATGGCCAGGACGTTGGCGACACACTAGGGCCGTTCCAACTTGACCTGTTTTTTCATTTCTTTTCGCAATCTCGCAGAGCGGGATGAATCGCACACGCGGCGCGCCCCAACTTCCCGCACCCGGCCCGGAGATCGCACTACCCAACCTTGCGCATCGAAGTGGTAAAACAGCAGCCCTCATCTTTCCCCGGGTGCTCGCCAACCGGCTTGGACAGCGACCCGTCACATGACAAGCGGCTTGCCCGGCTTCCGAGAATGGTATAATCACACCATGCGCGCTGCCGTGTGCTCGACAACGGTTGCAAATCCTACGGTGGTCTCGAACTCTCGTGCATCTCATTTGTCAAATGACCATGCCCTTCTGCGCCGATTCGACGCCGTCCCAGCCCGCGGAAGGCGTCAGGATGAGTTGCCGCGAGCAGAAAGAACCCGGGATACGTAACCGAATCACAGATATGAGTTCAGGTCCCATTCGCCGACTTCCGGGCGCCGCCCTCCAAGAATCCTCGGCGTCGAAACCTCCCGGCACGGAGCAAGGCATTGAAAAATATTCTGGTCGTTGAGGACTCGCCACTCGTCCGCAACCTCTTGAATGACGTGCTTGGGACGGCCGGCCACCATGTGACCACGACCGCAGACGGCGCGGAGGCGTTGCAGATGCTGGGGCGCGATCATTACGACCTCGTCCTGCTCGACGTCTGGCTGCCCAAGATGAATGGGTTGGAACTGCTGGCGAAACTTCACGCCGTCGGCAAAACGGTGAAGGCCGTTGTCATAACCGCCGATGACACGCCGGAGACGCTGCTGACCGCGGTGCGCGAGCAGGCCTTTCATTACATCCGCAAACCCTTTAAGCCGGACACCCTTCTCGAGGTCGTAAATATGGCGCTGGCTGAGGGTGCCCCACAGCTCCCGATCGAGGTGATTTCCGCGCGGCCGGAATGGGTGGAACTCGTCGTTCCGAGCGATCTCCATACTGCCGAGCGCATCCAGTTCTTCATGGACCAACTGAAGAGCGACCTCCCCTCCGAAGTGCGTGAGTCGGTGGGCCGCGCGTTCCGCGAGCTGCTGCTGAACGCCATCGAATGGGGCGGCAGGCTTGACCCCACGCGCAAGGTCCGAATTGCCTGCCTGCGCACCCGCCGCATGGTCCTCTACCGCATTGCCGACCCCGGCCAGGGCTTTCGGCTTGAAGACCTGCCCCACGCCGCGGTCAATAATCCCCCCGATGAGCCCTTCCGCCATCACCAGATCCGCGAAGAAAAAGGCTTGCGCGCAGGCGGCTTTGGCCTCCTCATGACCCGCGCTTTCGTGGATGAGTTGATTTACAACGAGGCGCGGAATGAAGTCGTCTGCATCAAGTATCTCGACTGAAAGTCGCGGTTCGGACAGTTCACCGAGACCCAAGCCGATTTCTCCACCGACAAATGCTCTTCATTCGAACTCTCGTGCGACCGTTGCGAAGACGGGTTCACGACGGGATTAAAACCCTTGATGTCCCCTTATGCGGAGAGCTCGAAGTACGTCGAATAGATTTCTTCCTGAACGCGGTAAAAAGGCTTGAAACGAACGCGCCCGCCGGCGCTTTGGAGGTCGAAGGTTTGAGCGAGGCCAGGGACCGGCTGGAACGCGCCTTGCCCCGCAAGCGCCCCTTGCGGCAGGCCGAACTGAGGTTCGAGCGCAACGAGCATCAAGGGACCGCGCATCAGCGCCACGGTCTTCGGATGTTGTGCGTCAATCGGTTCGGAACGGAATGAGAATGGCAACACGATATCAACAGTGTCCCCCGACTTCCATTGCCGCTTGATTCGCGCAAACATCCCGGGGCGAGTTTCCGCGCCGGCGCAGACACCGTTGACGCGGATTTCGGCGGCCTCGCGCAGCCAGACGGGAATCCGGAAAAAGAGAGAGAACTCGACCCGGGAGGCGAGCTCAAAGTGAATGGAGCTCGATTCCTCCTCCGGGTAGCGCGTTTCCTGAATAAGCCGGGCAACTTCGCCGCCAATTTTGAATGACAATTCCGACGGGGCATAAAGGTTGATGTAAATGCCTTCGGGACTCTGGAAATAGGCGCTGATAAGGTAATCCGCGACGACTTGAGGGAGCGTCCCTGAGCAGCAAGGCCATTTATCCGGGAAATAAGTTTTCTGAGTGGATCGGTGGTAATCGGAATAATAGAAAAAGTACCCGTCGCCGCGTGGGTCTTCGGCGCCGAGTACGGTGTTGTAAAGCACTCGCTCCAAGCCGTCCCCATAGCGTGAGTCGGCGGTGAAGCGAAGTAGGTAACGAGCGAGCTTCAGGTGCGCGTAGGCGCCGCAGGGTGTTTCGAAATGCGCATGAGTCTGATTCAGAATTTCTCCGAGCTTCCCGTGATTCGGCTCAACAAAAGTCTCATTTGCTCCCCAGCCGCCGGAGGCAAACGACTGGGTGTCCGCGAGCATCGTCCAGGCGTTGAGGATGGTGTCGAAATGCATCGGGTCGCCGAGCGCCTGATAAGCCCGCGCCGCCGAGCACAGCGCATTGGCGTGGCTGTAAGCGTGGCGGCCCGGCAGCACGTTTTCGCCGTGCGACAGCGGCGCAAAATACGTCCGGTCAAGCAGAAACTTCTTCGCCATCTCCAGATACTGGCCGTCGCCCGTCACTTCGTAAGCGTAGAAGAGATTTTCCGGAAGTGTGTAGGACTCATCATCAGGAGATTGCTTTGGCGCTTCGAATTGTCGGTCGTAAGCGCGCGACGGGAGATAGCGGAGGGCGCCCGCTGTCACGCGCCGCATCAGGTCGAGCGCGGAGTCCGAGCCGGCAAATCGGTAGGCGTCGAGCAGGCCCACCAGGTGCTTGTCATAAGTGTAAGCGGGAAACTCCGTCCAGGCCTTCCGACTCGCGTAACAGTTGTTATCGGCCCCAAGCGTGGCAGAGAAGCCTGCAACCAGACGCTCGACTTTGGCGCGCGTCGGCTCATCGCCCGTCGCCGAGGCGAACCGCGCCAGGCCCGAAATGTATTGCCCAAGGGAGTGCCCGGGAGCGAATGCGTTGGCGTCGTACCAGCCCCCCATGTCCGGCCCAGGCGCCGGAAGCCCCGCGCGCTGGCGATAAACCTTGAGCACTTGGTCTTCGTCGAGCGTGAGGTACGCGCGGTGAATGCGCTGGAATTGGTCGAGCAGCGGCCCGCCGGTCAGCTTCACGTCTGGGTAATTAAATGCGAAGAGTCTTTGCCGTTCGCCTTCCTCGGCCGGACAAGCAGCACTGATACCCCTTGTCGCCCGCACCGCTCCCGCCGCCGTACTCGCGCCTGCCCTCTTCAGAAAATCCCTTCGAGTCATGCCTCTGCTCCCCAATACTCTTGCGATTATAAACCAGATTGAAGTAGCTCTTGCCCTGGCGGTAGGAGCGGGGTTGAATTCCCGCCGTTAAGTATCTCTTTTAGTAGACTTTCTTAATGTTGCAGATTATGATCATGTTACCTCGATTTTGAGTGCTGTCCAATTGGCGGATTGGCAGTTTTGAGAGGGTGTCACGGGGCGCCTAAGCACCACTCTTGTCGCGTTCATAGTGGTTTTTTTCGGCTGTGTCAGCGCGGGCCAAGCGCAGGCCGCGCCGACGCCCGCCGGCGCGCCAGGCGGCCACGCCGGAAAGCCCGCCGGTCTCCCTACGGCTTCTTCAGACGAGCTCATGACAATTTATTCCCAACTGCGGACGCTCCAAGGAAGCGACCAGAGTGGGGTCACGGAAAACACCGTCTTCAAGCGGGACGCGGGGACATTCACATTTCAAACCGGCCACCTGACATTCGCTGGGCCCGTCGGCGGCCGAGTCGTGGCAGCGGCCTTTACGGGTCAGGGGACGTTTGAGCTCGATCCCCCCACGGCCATGGACCAACATCAAATCAGCCGCTTCACTAAAGCTCCCAAGCTCACTGACAGCTTCCGGGAGGCAGTCTTCTTTTTCACCGATGATTCCTGGGACGAGCTCGCCAAGCTCGTCAAAGCGCGGCCAGGGTCGGATGCGGGAGCCGCCACCCAGGCCCTTCAAGCTGCACAAAAGAAGTATCAGGAACACCTGAACGGGTGGTGGTCGAACCTCTCGAATGGCGCCTTCGAAATGAACAACCTCGCTGCGCGAATGCTGGCCGACCTTACAGACCCTTCGAGTAAGGGCTTGTTTCTGGCCGACATCAAGAGCGACCACTACGATGATTTGTTTTTTCAAATCAGTTGGAACCGCGATTCGATTGTGATGTTGCCGGGCGAAGAAGTGGAGTTGATTCACTACAAGCACGGCCAGTATTCTGAATGGTGGTCAGGTTTCCACCTGGCCGAGGAGTACAAAACCAACCCACACCCAGACCACCGGGCGCTCCTGGCCCACTGCTCGGAAGAGCAGATTTCGGCCGAGTTGGACAACAGCAACCGGCTGTCTGCAACCGCAGAGATGGACTTCCAAGTGCCGGGCGGGACGCCGCGCGTGCTGGCGGTCAATCTCGAAGGAGTGTTGCGGGTCTCCGCTCTTACCGACGGCACCGGCAAGCCTTGGAAATTTATCCAGGAGGATCGCAACCGCGACAGCGACTTATGGGTCATCCTGCCGGAACCTGCCGTGGCCGGGAAGTCGTACAAAATGAAGATCACTTACGCAGAGGACTCGACGCGCGAAACCCGCATCGCAGAGCAGATGGGCACGGGCCTTTATTTCGTGAGGGCCCGCGAGTCCTGGTTTCCAAGTTTCGGCTCTTTTGACGACCGTACCCACTTCGTCCTGCACTTTAGCTCGCCCAAGAAGTTCACCTTTGTCGCTACCGGTCGTGAGATGTCCCATAAGGTCGAGGGGAATGTGCTCGAGAGTGACTGGGAGTCAGAAATCCCCTATAGCGTGGTGGGCTTCAATTACGGAAACTTCGTCGCCAAGACCCACTCGGACCCGAATTTGACCTTGACGGCCTATGCGGGCAAGGAAGTCCCGGACGAGCTCAAAGGAATTCAGTATATGGTGGACAATTCCCGCGCCGCGCCAAGCGGGCCGGGCACTATTACGGGCAGCGAGGGCGGAGGCTCGGGTATTCTGACGGGCGGATTCAATACTGCCAGCGGCGCTCAGCTTGCCGCCGACAAGAGTTTCGGGGCCTTCAAATATTACGAAAACTACTTTGGGCCGTTGCCTTTCAAAACCATTTCGGTAAGCGAACAGCCAGTGGGCTTTTTCGGCCAGAGCTGGCCGACGCTCATCTACCTGCCCTATCTGTCGCTTTTGGATACCACCACTCTGAATTCGCTGCGCTTGCAGGGCAGCGGCGAAATCCGCGAGTTCTTCAAGACCGTCGCCGTCCACGAAATCTCGCACCAATGGTGGGGGCACATGGTCGGCTGGAAAACTTATCATGACCAATGGCTTTCGGAGGGATTTGCGGAGTTCTCCGCCGGGCTCTATATCCGGGCCTCCGAGCCGAAAAACTTCAAAGCCTTTTGGGACGAACGTCGCAAGTGGCTGCTCTCAAAGAACTCGGCGGGACACCGGATCGTTGACGTTGGCCCGATATCTCTGGCCTATCAGACGAACTCCTACCTGGAAGGCGGGAACTCCCGGTGGCTCATCTACGGCAAGGGTGCCTACGTGCTGGAGATGCTCCGAACCATGATGGAGGACACCCGCTCGCCCAATCCCGACGGGCGTTTCATCACGATGATGCGCGATTTCGTTTCCACCTACGCCGCAAAGAACGCCTCCACCGAAGATTTTCAGCGCGTCGTCGAAAAGCATTTTGGCGCTCCAATGGACTGGTTCTTCAATGAGTGGGTGTACGGCACGGAGGTCCCCCACTACGACTTCAGCTACGATTTGAAGGATGCAGGCGATGGGAAGACCCTCTTGCACTTCACTTTGAGACAATCAGGAGTTTCGGAGACGTTCTTCATGAAGGTTCCCTTCTATGTCCATTTCCAGCAAAAGGTCATGCGGGTAGGCTTTATTCAGGTCAAAGGTTCGACCGCCTTCTCCGGCGACGTCAAACTCCCTTTCCGCCCCGAGAAGGTCACGATTGACGACTACCACACAATTCTTTCCACAGAAAAGTAGTAGTTGGAAGGCTTGGACATACAGGGAATTCCTACACGCAACTAGGAAGATTAACCCGGAATTTCTTCCAGTATAGCTCGGCTATTGTCCATAATACGTTCGAAAATAAGGTAGTTAGTAGATGTAGGGGGTTGGCAAAGCATTTGCAGGCCAATGGGAAGGTTGGAGTGGTTGCGCGGGGGTATTTCCCCCTCGTTCATCACAGGAATCGGGTTGGGGACAATGCCAAAAGGGCTGGGCTACGCTTTGGGAGGTCTATCATGCGTAATCCTTTTCGTTTCATGTTGGCAGCAGTCTTATTCACGACCCTTTTCCTGGTTGGCGCTTGCCGAAATGGTGCTGACAGCCAGACGGAGGCGGCGAACAAAGAGCCATCTAGGAGTCTCTGGGATAGGCTGAAGCACCCGACCGAACGGAAACTGGTCGTGGCGGCTGGGACAGAATTCAGCGTGCGATTAGAAGAGACGCTCAGTTCTGCGTCCAGCCACAACGGTGATAGTTTCGCAGGCACACTCGATCAACCACTGGTTGTGGATGGGATCGAGGCCATCCCCCAGGGCGCCCGAGTAGCCGGTCGGGTTGTGGCAGCACGCGCTTCGGGACACCTGGAAACTCCGCCGGAATTAGCCGTCACATTGACTTCCCTTGAGGGCGACGGTAAAACCTATAATGTCGTGACTACGGACTACGGCTTGGCCGGACGCTCCCATAAGAAGCGCAACTCCGCCTGGATTGGCGGTGGCGCGGCGGGAGGCGCCTTGCTCGGAGCACTGCTGGGAGGGAAGAAAGGCGCAGCCGTAGGGGCCGTGGCGGGCGCAGGCGGCGGCACCGCAACGGCCTACGCGACGGGCAAGAAAGACATCGTCTTGCCCGCCGAGTCGGTTCTTAGATTCTCCCTTCGTGAGCCGTTAACGGTGGTCAAGGCAAGCTAGCCCCGTTCAAGCGTGACGTGCTCATGCGCCTCCCCGCAGGGTGGGACCGAACCAGGGGGCGGGGGTGGCTGCTTGGAGCGGAGTTATCCAGAAATAAATGGAACGGCACTAGCCGCGCTGGGCTGCCAGCGCCTAGAATTCTTTAGGGGGGGAGCAAATCATTGATACCCACTCACAAGAGGCGATCGGATCGGTTGAACTTGACCGTGCCTGTCGCCGCCGAAGGCCTGGACGCGCGAGGCCGGCCTTTTAAGGATGACGCCCAAGCGCTGGTCATCAACCGTTTCGGGGGTCGCATACGGCTTGCTCGGCGGCTGAGGCCCGGCCAGCAGGTGCTTTTGGTCGGCCCGCATGCCCGGTGGCCGGCGGTTTTCGAGGTGGTTGAGATGGCGACGCCCCCATCCGCGGAGCAAGCGGAATACGGCGTTGCCTGCCTCGACCGGGCCGAAGATTTCTGGGGGATCCGCGTTTGGGGCAAAACGGAGACGCCAGCCGACGCTAAGGCGTTGCTCGAATGCCAGCTTTGCCGAACTGTCGGATTCGTCCCACTCAGCCTTTCGCAGGTGGAGGGCCTCCGCGGCTTGGGCTTCGTAGCCCTCCCTTGCGAGAGGTGTAAGGCCACCACGCCTTGGTCCTACTGGGAGCTGAATGTGCCAGTCAGAACAGAAGGCAGAGAGGACAAGCCCACGGTTGCCCTCCATATCGATAATTTCACGCCGCGACGGCACCGTCGGGTTTACGTACAATTGCCGCTGAAAGTCTTCTCGGAAAAAGGGGGCGAGGAAATCACTCGTTCGGAGAACGTTTCCCGGGGCGGTTTGGGGTTTTCGAGCTGCTGCTGCTATCACCTGGGCGAACAAGTCGCCGTCCGATTTCCCTACGACCCGTCGCACGAAATTCCCGGAACCCGCGTGCGCATTGTCCATGGTCGCCCTGCGGAAGGAAATGGGAACACGGTTTACGGCCTTGTTTTCGAACCAAGGAAATGAGCCACCTTTCGACTCGGGCTGCGAGTGCGCCTTCGAGCTGGCGGAGGGCGATGCTGAAATCCATGGCCGGGCCGCCCCGCCCATACCTTAGCGGGTAGTCACGGTGAATTCGTAGACGGACCCACAGTCAGAAAAACACCGACCAGGGCTACACGCTTTCCTCTGGTGGCTTGTTTCCACTTGAAGGCCTGAATGAAGATCCGCCGCCGAAGGCCTTCAGCCTCCGTCAGCGCCCAATGAAGCCGGAGAGCCCGGTTTCAGGGCTCCGATGGAGCCCATCGGGCTCTCGAAATCGGAGACGCCGACTCTACAATTCCTGTAAAATAGATGCGCATGAGAAAGCTGGCTCTACAAGCGCTGGCGCTCGGCGGAGTGTTCATCTCCTCGTATCTCTTATGGAGCTACACTTCGCCTTCGAGGCCCATGGTGTGCATGGGCACGGGCTGCGACGTGGTGCGGGCAAGCCCGTTTGCGCATTTCCTGGGGCTGCCCACTCCCGTGTATGGCGTGGTGATGTACGGGCTGCTGGCGCTCCTCGTGTTTGCCGAAGCCCTGCTTCCCGGCCCGGGAGCGTTCTTGCGCCTGAGCGCGGCCACCGTCTCCGGCGCGGGGTTCCTGACCTCACTGTACCTCTCGGGCGTTGAAGCCTTCGTGATACACGCTTGGTGCGCCTGGTGCGTAGCATCGGCGATTACGGTGACGATCTTTTTTGCCCTGGCCTTGCTCGACGCCTATCGGCCCGAGCCGCGGTCGGCTACTGAAGGCAGGACAAAATCGCGCGCCCTGCCCGCCCTGGCGGGGTGGCGCGGCCAGGTGTCCCTCTCGATAGTCGCGGTGGCGTTCGGCATCCCGACTTTTTCCTGGCTGGTGAAGCACGGAACCCCGCCACCCGCTCAGCCTGGAACGCCCCAAGCGCTCGCCGAGCGCCTGGTACGGCCCGACAGCCACTGGACGGGAAGTTCTGACGCGCTTGTAACCATGGTTGAATTCGGCGACTTCGAATGTCCCTATTGCGGCGATGTGCAGAAGTCTGTTGAGGCCGTGCGGGCGAAGTACGGCGACCGGATTCGTCTCATTTTCAGGCATTATCCCGTTTGGGCCCTCCACCCTTACGCCGAGACGGCCGCCGAGGCGAGCGAATGCGCGGCCGACCAGGGAAAATTCTGGGAAGCGGCGAAGAAGTTCTATGACAACCAGACCGACCTGAGCGATCCCGCCCTTTTCCGCTATGCCCAGGAACTGGGCCTCGAAATGGGCAAATTCAAGCAATGCCTGGGGAGCGGCACAATGGCCAAGCGCGTCCGGCGAGATTTTGAGGACGGGATGGCTGTGGGTGTCCGCAGAACGCCGACTTTCTTCATTGGTGACAAGATGGCCGAAGGGGCGTTGGACATTTCGCAGTTCTCGCAATTGATTGACCATGCATTTGCCCAACGCGGCGCGCAGCCGCCCGAGGCATCTCCCGGACAACCCGCGCAGAGTTCCCTTCTGACTCCTGGACTTCTCGCCAACCCCGGAGCTCAGGCGCTCTCCGGATTCCAAACCGCCACCGCGTGTAGCGCCGACGAGGCCTCGAAGCCGCAGGCCGCTTTGATTCACACGCCAGAGGCAAAGGCGCTGTTTGAGAGCGCGTCGAGCCGAACTCGGCAGAGAAGGCCCTGGTTCGTGGACGTGCGCCCGGCTGGAGAATTCGCCGCCGAGCACATCGCGGGGGCCGAGAATCTCCCCCTCGACGAAATGGAGAAGCACTGGGCGACCCTCCCCAAAGACCGCACCCTCGTGCTTTACGAAAGCGGGCGAAAGCCGGGCGACGTCTGTGCCGCCGGGCGCGCCGCCGGGCGAATCCTGTTGGCCCACGGATTCAATCGCGACAAAGTGAAGGTTTTCCAGGAAGGCCTTGCCGACTGGGAAAAATCCGGACTGCCAGTCGAAGCCCGCCACCAGGTTTCACGCTGACGTATTCCCCCCCACTCATCCCTCGCAATGGGACACTCTTTCCCTGGAAACTCGGCGGGGTTTCGATTAGAATTTCGGTTTCGCTCAAGGCTCAGTATGTTCTAGCCGATATGAGCAACTTGAGGGGGCTCGATTAGAATCTTCACGACCCGCCTGCGCGGGCAGACCCGCCGACCCATTTGGCCGACAGAAGGAAGCGGCACGAGTACCGGGCGCTCGGATTCGGCTTGACCGAAGGGGCGCGTGTGTATGACGATGGTGTGCGCCGATCGGCGGATTTCATACGAAAGACTTGAGAAGGCCCCGAGCGTTTTCTACGGCGGGTTCGAACACCGCGCACTGGAATTTCTGATTCACGGAGGCGGCTGAAGGCGGGACTATGCCCTTCCTTATCGAGCACGTCACCGAAGTCGTCTTCACGATTGTGGTGGTGGTGCTCCTCGGGACGGGGACGCTGATTGGCATGGCCATCGCCCGGCGGCAGCGCCGGGAGCGGTACTTCCAGCGCATCGATCAGGTTCGCGAGCGCTTCGGGCCGGTGGCCACGGCGCTCATCTCCGAGCGGATCGAGTACCAGCGCGGCCTGGAAGCGCTCAAGAGCATTTCCGGCGTAGACCGAATGCATATGCTCGAGCAGTTACTGGTCTCAAAGCCTGCCCCTCCCGACCAGATCCCCATTTTGCGCAAGGCGTGCCAGGACCTGGGGCTGGTCAAACTCTGGCAGCAAGAAGTCTCCGGACAAATCACCCCGGTCGCCCTAATGAGCCCGCAAGGGATTCTGAGGCGGGTGAGCCGGCTGCATTTCCTGGTGCGCGCGAAAGCCGCCGAGAACCTCGGCATCATCCGCCATAAGGAAAGCTGGCCCTTGCTGGTCAAGGCGCTGGACGATTCTCACGCGGACGTGCAGACGGTGGCGGCGCGGGCCCTCGCCGCCATCGGCGAGCCTGCGAGCTTTCCGATGTTGCTCAACCGGTTGCAGCGCGTGGTGCTCGACGGCTCCGATCACCTGTCGTTGCGCACTATGAAATCGGCGGCGGTCAGCTTCCCGCTGAAGCAAGCCGACGAGTTGCTACCCTTGCTCGCCGCCCTCAACGGACGCCTGCGCTTTCAGGCTGTCGATATCTTGCGCGAGATGGTGGAGCGCGAGGCAGCGCGGGAGGCGGAGTTTCAGCTCGACCGCCAGAATCTCTCTCCGGAACTCACCGAACTCTTTGTGACCAAGCTCTGCTTCGACGAAAACCCGGACGCGCGCGCGCGCTCCGCACTGACGCTCTCCTACCTCCTCGACCTGCGGGCCACTCCGGCGCTGGTGACCTTGCTCGAAGACCCGCAGTGGTTCGTGCGCTTGCACGCCGTCCGCTCTTTGGCCAAACGCAAGTTCCTCTCCCAGGCGGACGCCATCGGGAAGCGGTTAACCGACTCTCAATGGATGGTGCGCGAGGCGGCTGCGCGCACCCTAATGGTCTTCGGGCGGGCGGGCCTGGACCAGTTGACCCGGCATTTCCTAGAAACGCAGGACCGCTACAGCCGTGAACAGGTTGCCGACGAGATGCAGCGCGCCGGCCTCCTCCCTACCCTCCTCTTCTGCTCGATCTGGGAGCCCATTCCGACCCCCAGATCCGGACCTGGGTCCGGCAATTGGCAGCCCGGGAAACCGACCTCGAGCTGAGGACGCTGGCCACCAGTCTGGCTCGCCAAGCCTCGCCCGAAAAAGGAGGCACATAGACCGATGGATTGGCGACAGCTCTTCTACCACAGCATGAATATGTTCAACGTGGTGATCGTTTCCTATTTCTTCGTAGGAAACGGCGTCTACACGTTGCTGATGATGGTGTCTCTGGTCTCGGTCTGGGTCCACAATCGCCGCCTGGCGTACCAGGGGCTCGACGACATCCGCGAATCGGTGATTACTCCGCCCGCCACGATCATCATGCCGGCGTGGAACGAGCAGGAGATCATTGCCACTTCGTTGGCCTCAATTCTGAAGACCGACTATCCCAGCCTGGAAGTGATCGTAGTGGACGACGGGTCGTCCGACGAAACCCTCCAGCGCCTGATCACCGCATTCAAGCTGGTGAAAATGGATCTAATTTACCGCCCGCGCATCCCCACCAAGGCCCTGCGCGGTTTTTATCTGAACCCCCGCATCCCGAACCTCCTGGTTATAAGCAAAGAAAACGGGGGGAAGCCCGACGCTTTGAACGTCGGCATCAACATGTGCCGCACGCCCTACTTCTGCACGCTGGACTCCGACTGCCTGCTTGAGCCGGACGCGCTGCTGCGCCTGATGCGGCCCATCATTCGCTCGCCCATCAACACGGTGGCCAGCGGAGGCATCGTCCGCATCCTTAACGGATGCGACGTGAAGGACGACCGCGTGGTTAAAGTGGGCCTGCCGCAAGGTCGCGTGGAACGATTCCAAGTGGTCGAATACTTGAGGAGTTTCCATTTCGGCCGCGCCGGCTGGGACCTGCTGGGCGGGACGCTCATCGTCTCCGGGGCCTTCGCGGTCTTTCACCGCGAGTCGGTGATCGAGACTGGCGGCTTCCACCTCGACACGGTGACCGAAGATATGGACCTGATCGTACAACTCCACCGTTGGGCGGTGCACAACCACCGGAAGATTAAGATGTCATTTACCTCCGACCCGGTCTGCTGGACGGAATGCCCGTCGTCGCTCTCGAACCTGGCGCGGCAGCGCCGGCGCTGGCAAATGGGGCTCTTCCAAACGCTATGGAAGAACTCCGAAATGCTGTTCAACCGGAAATTCGGGCTCCTCGGCTGGCTGAGCTTCCCCTTTCAGCTTTACATTGAAGGCTTGGGCGCGGCGGTGGAATTCCTGGGCTACTTCATGGTGCCGCTGGCGCTGGGGCTCGGCATCGTCCCTCCAACCCTTTTCGTGCTCTTCGTTCTGCTGGGACTGGTTTATGGCGGTTTCTTGTCGGTGGGCGCGGTCCTGCTCGAAGAGTTGACCTACCGCCGGTACCCCAAGGGGCGTGACCTGCTCACGTTGCTCATCTACGCCGTGATCGAAAATTTCGGCTACCGCCAGGTGGTGCTCTTTTACCGATTCCAGGGACTGGTACGATTTATCACCGGCTTCCAGCAGTGGGAGAAGGTCGTGCACGTCGGAGCCGCCGAATAAGATCCTTTGCCTATGCGCCTATTTAACCGCGTCACCATCTCGCTGGTCGTAATTCTATTTCTGGTGGTCTTGTGGGACTTGGTGAAGCCCGCGACCAGCACGCTCTACACGGAGGCAGTGGCGCAATACAAAAACAAGAATTACCAGGAGTCATTGAAGCTCCTCCTGACCGCGTACCAAATCGACTCGAACGACACCGCCATCATGTCGTTGATCGGCTGGGATGAGCTGAAGCTCGGCGACCCGAAGTCGGCTGAGCCTCAATTCAGTCGCGCCCGAACCCTCACCCTCCCACACCCACCGGTGGACCTGCTCGTCGGCTACGCCTACACGGAAATCGAGCTCGGCAAATTTCCGCAGGCCCTCGCACTCCTCGACACCGCCCACAAGGAAGGCGCGGAAGACGTGGACTATTACATCGCGCTCGGGACGCTCCACCGCCACTCCGGCCGCAACCGCGATGCGGCTGCGGCTTTCCGCGCGGCGGTTGACCGGGAACGGAACAACGAAGTCGCGGCCAAGAACCTGCGGGAAATCTTCAGCGTTACGGGCGACGTAAAGAACATCCAGGTTGAATTCCAGCCCATCGTCCGCGCCCAGAGCTTGACCTATCCCGCGCGGGTTCGAGGCGAAATCCTGGAACTCCGCGCCGGCGGCGCTTGGGGGCCGGTGTACCTGACAGGTGTGGATCTGACGCCTGCGCTGCCCGGGAGCTACCCGGTAGATGCTTCGACTGACCCCAGCGACTACGAGCGGTGGCTCGACCAAATCGGCGCCCTGGGTGTGAACACCATCTTCGTTTCGACCATTCTGCCCGGGGCGTTTTACCGCACTCTGGCGCAATACAGCAAGATCCACCCCGGCGCGCCGCTTCACCTGCTCCAGGGCATTACTTTCCCGGATCCTCCGCGCGACGACTTGTTCAACCACGATTACTACAACGCCTGCCGGAAAGAGGTTCAGGATACGATTGACGTCCTGCACGGAGAAGGCGACATCCCGCCCACGCATACCCACTCCGGCGGGCTATATCCGGACGACATCTCGGGCTGGGTTGTCGGCTTGGTTATCGGCAAGACTTGGCTCTCCCACGTTGTCACTGGCAACGACCAGCTCCACTCCGACTACCAAAACTGGGAAGGTACGTACTTTACAGTGCCCGCCGGCAACGCCACAGAAATTTTCCTGGCCCAGATGCTTGACCACGCGGCCGAATATGAAGAAGGAAGATACAACTGGCAGCACCCGGAAGCTTTCGCCACTTGGCCTCCGCTCGACCCCATCCGCCATCCGACCGAGAGCACGCTGCTCGAAGAGATCGCGCTGCGCCGCTCGCTCGGCGAACACATCTCGGCGCCTTCGGGGCCCTACGACGACGACGATGCCGTGTCGCTGAATCCGCTCGACCTTCGTCCCACGGCGCGTTTCCCAGCCGGGTATTTCGCCGCTTACGCCGTTTTCCCGTCTTACCCGGATTTCATCGAACGCGACCCGCACTATCAGGCGGTTCCTGACGCCGAGGGTCCGAACCCGTTCTTCGCCTACCTCCGGGACTTGAAAGCTCACACGGCGGGGATCCCTCTGGTCATTACGGACTATGGCGTCCCGGCCAGCCTCGGCATCGGCCATTTCAGCCCTTCCGGGTTCAACGAGGGCGGGCAGACAGAGCCGCAACAAGGTCAATTGCTCGCCCGCATGACACGCAACGTTTACGATGCGGGAGCCGCGGGCGGAATGGTCTTTGAGTGGCTCGATCAGTGGTTCCGTCAGAGTTGGATTGTCCATAATTTCGAAACGCCCGTGGACCGCAAGCCTCTTTGGATGGACTTCATGGACCCGGCAGAGTCCTATGGCTTGGTGGCCGCCGACCCGCCTCGCGGCGGGAGCCACCCCCTCACGGGTGACCCTCTCGAGCAGGGTTGGGCGCTGTTCTACAGCGATGCCAAATCCGGGGGAGGATCCATCTTCCAGAGGGTGGGCGACCGCTACGATCCCGCGCGCGATTTGAAGTCCCTCTCATTGGACTCCGACGAAGAATTCCTCTATTTGCGCCTGGCGGTGGACAAGCTCGATAACGACAACAAGGGCCAACCCGACTGGAAGCACGTCAACTACCTGATTGGGATCTCGACGGCGCCGAGTCTGGCTGGGCTAACCTATCTCCCTTTTATCGCGCCTGTGCGATTTCCCATGGGAATGACTTATGCGTTGCAGCTTGCGGGGCCAGAGGCCAGCCACTTGCTCATCGCCTCCAGTTACAACCCTTACCACGTCGTTCCGGTAGAGGGCCTGCCCTATCAGACGGTCTTGTCGCTTAAGCACGGCTGGAAACCCAGACTCGAAGATGCTGGGACGTTTGAGGCGCAAATATCCGAACCCAATCGCCGCCGCTTTGGCCGCGACGGTAAATATTTCCCGCCCGAACGATACGAACGCGGAATCCTTCGCTACGGGGATCTCGACCCGAAGTCCCCCGACTACGACTCGCTGGCCGAGTGGCACGCCAACGTCCGGACGAACATCATAGACATCCGCATCCCCTGGAATCTGTTGAACGTGACCGACCCTTCCAGCCTGAGAATCATGATGGGCATCGAAAAAGACGGCACGGTGACGACGACGGAAACTCCAGGCTTCGTCTTCGCGGTGTTTTCCTACCGGCCGCTCGATGCCGCCGCTCTACGCCCCATCATGCAGCAGGGCCAGCCCATCGCGGATGCTTTGCCTGGACTCACCGCACCGACAGCCATCCTCGCTGCGGAGTTAAAAAATACATATCACTGGAAGGGCTGGGAACGGCCGCCATATAATCTGAGAGTAAAAGATTCCTACGCGGTGTTGCGCGAGGCCCTTTCGAGTTTGCCTCGGAGCCCTTCGCCGGGCGGACAAGAGCCTCAGAAGAAGGCCGCCTCGACGCCTAAAGCCCTCCAAAAGCCGGGCAAACGAACGTGAGAGGCAGGGCGCGAGCGAAGGAACCGCTCAAGAGGGGGGAGAAAGAATCAGAGCCTAAAATGGTAAAGAGCCTACGCGCGAGCATCATCGGCGCCGCCTTGCTTGCGGCCCTCGGCCTGGGAAGTTCTCATGCGTTCTCCGCCGAGAGGGCCGCCTCCGACAAAAAATCTGCCCCCACGCCGCTCCAGCTCGTCCAGACGGCGAATACGCTTTTCGCGCAAGGCGACTACGAATCTGCGCGGAAATACTATCTGGAAGTTTTGCCCTCCTTCCCCAAAAACTTCGACATCCTGCGGAATCTGGCCTACTGCTATTTCGTCATGGGCCCGCGCGGATATGGGGGGGCCGCCAACTATTACGCCCAAGCCCACAGCTTGAACCCGCAATCCTCAGAGGTCACAAGCCAGTTGGTGAAGTGCCTCCGCGGGCTCAATCGCAATGCGGAAGCAGCGATAATTCTCCGCAGCGTGGCGGAAGCACCGGGCGCGCCCGCGGAAGCCTGGAAAAACCTCGCACAGGCCTACGATGCCGCCGACATGCTTCCTGATGCCGTGGCCGCTTACGACGCCTACCTCGAACGCAACCCCAGCGACTTGGACGCCCGCACTAGCCTCGGAAACGTTTACGGCCGCCATCAAGATTACGGCCCGGCGCTCGAACAGTTCCGGATCGTCCTTTCCGCCAATCCGAATTTCTCCCCCGCCCTGCTCGGGATGGCAAAGATTCTCTCCTGGCGCAATCAGTTCGACGAGAGCCTTCAGCTTTACGACCGCCTTTTGCGCCTGTCCCCCGAGAATGGCGAGGCGGCCACAGGCAAGGCCTTCGCGCTCCTGTGGATGAGCCGTTCCGAGGAAGCGCAATCGATCTTTGAGAAGCTCCACCGCCGATTTCCGCGCGATCCCGACGTTGCCCGGGGGCTCGATTCCGCCAACGCCAGCCTTGCCGAGAAGCAAATGTCCGCCGCCCGGCATTCCGGCAATGTAACCCAGGTCGAGGCCCTCTATCGCGAACGGCTAACCAAGAATCCCCGCGACCTTGAGGCCCTCCGAGCTCTGGCCACTATGACCGCCACGGCCCAGCGCTGCGCCGAAAGCATCGATTTCAGCCGCCGCGCGACGGAGCTTTCCCCCGACAATTCCTCCCTCGCGCTGCTGCTCGCGAACGGGCTCGCTCTTTGCCAGCAATACTCGGAATCGGTGGCGCGTTACCAGCAGTACCTCGAATCAAATCCCAAGGCGGAAGGAGCGATGTACGATTTGGGAGCGGCGCTTGCGCGCGCGCGCCGTCCGGCCGAGGCTATTGAGGTTTTTCGAAAGCTTCTCGAAATCAACCCGAACAACCGGGACGGGGCTCAGGGCCTGGCTCAGGCGCTGGCGGCGACCGGAAGCTATCAGGAAGCGCTGCTGCGCTACGACCAGGTGCTGAAGGCATCGCCGAATAACTACGACGCTCTTCAGGGCAAGGCCTTCGTGCTCTTCTGGACGGAGCATTTCGCCGAGGCCCACGCTATCTTCCAGACACTCGCCGCCGAGCGCCCGAGCGACGCGCAGAATCCCCAGGCGCTCCAGGACATCGCGCGAGCCCAAGAAGCCGCTCGCTGGGTCGCGCTGCGCCCCGCTCCCAACGCCCCTCCCGAAGACCTCCTGCGCTATTATGAAAAGCGCCTGGCGAGTTACCCCGACGACGCCAATGCCCTGAAAGCGGTCGCCTACCTGCAGGCCGAATTGAAAAATACTCCCGGAGCGATCGAGGGATACCGCCGCTTCCTCGAGAAATATCCCGACGACCGCGACGCCAAGATGGAATTAGCGCGGCTGCTCGCAACGGCGGACAAATATGATGAGTCCATCGAGCTCTACCAAGACGTCTTAAAAGCAAATCCGGACGACCCCGCCGCACTGGACAGCTTGGCGCGCGCCTACGTTTGGGCCAACCAGCCGGATCAGGCTCTTCCCATTTACAAACGCCTGCTCGATAAGAATCCGGCGAATACGGGTTACCAAATGCAGGCGGCCCGCCTGGAGCTCGCGATGAAAGATTATCCGGCGGCGCGGGGCCAGCTGGCCTCGCTGGTTTCGACCGACCCGCAGAACCGCGAGGCGCGCCTGACCCTTGCCCGGCTCGATCAGACGCTGGGTCAAACGGATGATTCGCTCAAGAACTACGACGAGTTGCTCAAGCAGAACCCGCGCGACGCCGACGCCCTGCTCGGAAAAGCCCAGATTTCTTATTACCGCGGGGACATGCCTGAGGCTGAAACTTCAGCTTCCGCTGCCGCCATGGAACGGCCGAAAAATTTCGATACCCTGATCCTGATGGCTAACATCGAACACGCGCGCGGACACCGGAGAAAATCGCGCGCCTGGCTGGATCATGCCGATCGAGTGACGCCCGGCAACCCTGAGGCCACCGAACTGCGGAATCGCCTGCACGACGAGTCGGCCGTCACCATGCACACCAGCGCGACCTACGGTCACGAAATTACCGCGCCCGGGCAGGAAATTCTGCCCGCAATCACCTTCCAGCAGCCCACTCTTAATCTTCGCCCGCCTCCGCTCGTCACATTCAGCCCGGTCACCTTCCCGGGTGGGGTTACCAACGACGCTTTCGGCGAGGATGCGACCTTTGAGGGCTACGGCACGACCATCGCAGCCCATTTTTTCCCCCATGTGGATTCGTACCTCAGCTTCAGCTCGCTCCCCACGCAAAGCAGGAACCCTTCGCTCTGCAGCTTTGAATCACTCGTCCCGGAGAATAACGCCCCAACCGTCTCCGCCCACTGTGCCATAGCCCCCTGGTCCTTCGTGTCCTGGCATTCCTGGCACGTGTCCAGCGTTCTGACAATTCGAGGCGGGGCCGGCCTCGCGCGCTATGGGCCCGCAAATGTTGCGCAGGCCTCGGAGCTTAAAGGGAACCTCGCCAACCTCGTAAACCGCTTCGGCACCTCTGTTCTCAGCGTCGGAATACCGGCCCCCCAGACATCCCAGAAGTCCTCAGGGTCAAACATCAGGCCGACGGGCCTCGCAGGGGCGACAATGACACCGTCCAAAAAATTCTCGATTGACCTGGATTGGAGTCATTCGCCGGCGCTCTATTTTCCGACCCCGGTCGCGATGAACGAGCATCTCTCTCAGACGCGTTACGAGGGCTGGTTGCACTTTTTCTTCACACCCCGGACGAGGTTGGACGTCGACTTTTTCCACCTGAACCTTTACGTCGGCGCTCCGGTAACGTCATATGACTTTGCCTACACGGAGACGTCCGAGCTGCAGAACGTAAGCTTAAGCAAGGTCACATTAATGGACCCAATCACCCAACAGCCGATAACATTTACTGACCTGACTTTCGATAAGCTACCCTCGGCGCTCTTATTCTTGAATCCCACGCAGGACTGCCCTGTCATCACGCTGTCAGACCACGTAACGCAACTACAGCCCCGCACAATAAGTCAGAACTCGACGTATGTGCTGTGCGCTTTCGGGAATCCGACGAGCGCCACCTCGCTGCGGACAGATTGGGGGAACGGGGGGGCGATCAAATTTAACCAGAACCTCGTGCGCGGGGCACGATTTTCACTAGACGGCGGGTACAACGGGACTCTTTACGGCTATGCGGCGAGCCGAGAGAATTTTCGTTTTGGTTTCTTTCACCCCTCCTTTTACCAGAACCAGATGCTGACCGGGCGCATTTATGGCAAGCTCTTCGGTCCCGTGGGCTACGACCTTTCAGGCGGCCTGGGCGTCCAACAGGTCCACCATGGAACGGCGCTTACCAGGTCAAGCATCGTGACGCCCGCAGTCAGCTTCAAGGCCAGCCCAAACCTGACGCTCGGTTTCAGCTATACGCGCTACAATACGGCGCAAGTGCTCGGACCTTTGCGGGGCAAGGCCTTCGCGCTAACGACTGATTGGAAATTTTGAACCGAACGCCCTCTTCAGACGCTCTCACCAATGCCTTGCGCCATGAAGCCGCCGTCCACGGCCACGATTGCACCCGTCACGAAGCTGGCGCTCGCGGAAGCGAGGAAGATGGCGACGCCTTTGATCTCTTCCAAATCGCCGAAGCGCTTCACCGGCGTGTGGGCCATGATGGAGGCTTTGCGGTTCGGCTCGTGAATCAGGTGACGATTGAGCGGGGTTTCGAAGACGCCGGGCGCCAGCGCGTTTACCGTGATGCCGTACTTGATCCACTCGGCGCCGAGCGCGCGCGTCAGCATGGCCACCGCCCCCTTGCTCGCGCAGTAGGGCGCCGCTTCGTGCGGGCTCAGGAACGCGCCGATCGAGGCGATGTTGACAATGCGGCCGTAATTCTGCTCCTTCATCACCCGCCCCACCATCTGGCAGGCGTACCAGGTCCCGTTCAGGTTGAGGTTGAGGATGCGGTTCCAGTCCTCGTCGGCGAGCTCGAACGATGGGGCGCGCTTAGTCGTGCCGGCGGAGTTGACGAGGATGTCGATCCGGCCCCAATCCTTCCGCATCGCGTCAATGACGCGCTCGATGTCCGCGCGGTTGACGACATCGCCGGTTAATTCCAGCGCCTTCGGGCCGAGCTTGCGAATTTCCGCCGCCGTCTTGGCCACTGCGTCGGCGTGCCGGCTGACAGCGGCTACATCCGCGCCGGCTTCGGCAAAACCGAGCGCGATCGAGCGCCCCAATCCGCTCGTCCCGCCGAATATCAGAGCTTTCTTCCCTTCCAAGCTCAGTCCTTTGTAAGCCATGATTCCACCTTCGAAACGCAGCGTTTGAGCGCCGCATCCTATCACCGATGAAAAATCGGAGGCAAGGGTCTGCCTCGGGTTCCGGTGCGCGCGCTCCAACTGAAATTGAAACTTGGGAAAAGAGTAGGGCGGTCTAAACCCAATCCAGAGCCCCGCGTCGCCAGAGCCAGATGTAGCCGACGATAAGGATGCCCAGAAAAACCAGCATCTCGACGAGGTAAAAGAGCTCGGGCGTGCGGAAAAGCACCGCCCAGGGGAACAAGAAAATGGTTTCCACGTCGAAAATAACGAAAAGGATGGCGATGATGTAAAACCGGACGGTGTAGCGGCCGCGGGCGTCCGACTCCGGTGTGATGCCGCACTCGTAAGGCATCACCTTATCGGGTGTGGGAGTGAATTTGGGCCGGACCAGCTTCGCCAACCCCAGCGTGGCGAGAGGAAACACCGCCGCGAGAGCGAAGAAAATCAAGACAGGACCATAAAGGTTGAGCACCGGTTCACTCCTTGGCGTCGTGACACATCATAGAGGAACAGAGTGGCTAGTGGCAAGTGGCGAGTGGCGAGCGGGCTGAATTTAGGCATTGAAGCTTCGATTTTCGAGTTTCGAGATTCACTCCGTATGTTCGGTCTTCCCCTTCAAGAGCTCAATCGCGTGGGGCAGGAGGTCGAGAATGCTTTCAAGCGACTCGGTTGCCCCGCGCACGCTTCCCGGAAGATTGACGATGAGCTTGCCCTTTCGTGCGCCGCAAATGCCGCGTGAGAGCGCCGCCAGGCGCGTTTTCTTCACGCCCTCGGCGCGCATCAGCTCGGCCAGACCCGGCGCCTCTTTCTCGAGGATGGCGCGGGTGGCCTCCGGCGTCACATCGCGCGGACCGAGGCCCGTCCCTCCGCTTGTAAACACCGCGTCGCAATCGTCCGCTTCGGTCACCCTGACAAGGCGGAGCCGAATTTGATCCGGTTCGTCGGGAAGGATTTCGACGGCGGCGACATTCCAGCCCGCGCGCTCAAGGACCTGGCGCACCGCCGAGCCAGACCGGTCGGCGCGCTCGCCTCGCGCGGCACGGTCGCTGAGCACCAGAATTTTCGCGCGTAGGTGCCGTGGCATGGGGCTCTCTATGACGAACTCCCCCACCACCCCTGGCCCCCCTCCTCGAAGAGGAGGGGAATGGTTGAGCTGGCGCCCCTCCTTGGTTAAGGAGGGGCGGGGGGTGGTTGGTGCAAGGATTAAGCTGGGACACCACACTACCCCGCGGCGTCGCGGTTGGCTTCGTCGAGCAGGCGCAGGCCCTCCATCATCAGCGCCTGTGTGGACATGGTCGTACTGCGCTCCGCCGTGGTTTTTGAGAAGTCGAGCTCCCAATCGCCTTCGGTCCAGGTCAAGACTTTGAATACCGCCGCGTCGCCTTTTTCGCTTCCGTAAGTGGCATGGGTGACCTGGCCTTCCTTGAAATATACCGTGCAAGCGTCCGACCCTTTGCGCAGAATGAGCGCGCAGGTTTTGCGCCCCTGCTCGAGCGAGGTCATCCAGTCGAGCAGGCCCATCTCGCTCAGGCGGCCGCTGACCGCGCCGCCCCGCCCCACTCCCATCTTTTCCATCTGTTGCTCGAGCAGGCGCGCGGTGATGCGGCGGGCCTGGCGCCCGAGCTCGCGGACGAAGAACGGCTTCACGAAGTAGTCCTCGACTCCGTCCACCACCATCCGCAGCCGCTCGTCAATTTCCTTTTGCGACGCGAGAAAGACGAACGGAATGTTTTTGGTTTCGGGCCGCGCCCGCAGCTTCTCGAACAAGGCGCGGCCGTCCATCACGGGCATGCTGTAATCGGAGACGATCAGATCGGGCTTGATTTCGATGGCCTTCATCAAAGCGTCGGCGCCGTCGCTGGCGGTGATCAGCTCTCCGCATTTCTCGAGGCTCCGACAGACGAGCTTCAGGACAGTGGGATTGTCGTCCACGACGAGGATCTTCAAACCCGCTGGCATAATTCAATTCCAGGAGAGACCGCCCTGCCTGCGGCCGCAAGGCGCGGCGGGCTCAGGCGCCCCGAGCTCGAAATGTGCCCGTCTTGCCTCCCCTTTTTTCGAGGAGCCGAAGGCGAGTGATTTCGATCCCCCGGTCCAGGGCTTTGCACATATCGTAAACGGTCAGCGCGGCGACGGAAGCGGCGACCAGCGCTTCCATTTCGACCCCTGTCGGCCCCATCGAGCGAACCGTCGAAGTAATCATCACGCCTTTTTTGCACAGCCGCGCTTCGATATTAACATGACTTAGAAGCAGCGGATGACAGAGCGGGATCAGCTCCGCGGTGCGCTTGGCGGCCGCAATACCCGCGAAGCGCGCAATCTCAAGCGAGTCCCCTTTGGGGTTTCGCCCCACCGCCCGGAGCGTCGCGGGCCGCATCTTGACCAGAACGGCGGCCACGGCACGCCGGTCCGTCGCCACCTTTGCCGAGACATCCACCATCTTGGCGCGACCCTTGCGATCGTAATGGCTGAGTTTTTTGGGCACTCTTGATCCCAAACCGCGCGTCATGTCCGCACGGCCAGCCGAAGGCGCGGAAACAGGTTCAGATCCACGCTTTCGGCCAAACATCCACAGGATCGCCGGCCGCGAGGTCCGACTGATCCGGATGGACGACCAGAAAGCAGTTGGCGGCCGCCACGCCGACCCAGTCGCCCGAGCCCTGCCACGCCACGGGCTCGACCACCGGCTCACCCTGCTTCACTTCTACCCGCGCGGGGAGGAACTGCGTGAGCCCGGTCTTATGGCGGAAGGGCTTCGCCAATCTCGCGCGGAGAAACACCCGCGGCTCCGGCTCCGCGCCCCCGAGCATGCCGATGGCCGGGCGAACGAAGAGTTCGAAAGTCACCATCGACGACACAGGATTTCCCGGCAATCCGAAAAAAAACTTTCCGCGCGCGCGCCCGAAAACCACGGGCTTCCCCGGCCGGATGGCGGCGCCCTGAAAATAAAACTCCGCGCCCAATTCGGTCAACACCGGCTTGACAAAATCATACTTCCCCATCGAAACGCCGCCGGTGACGACCAACAAGTCTGCTTCGAGAGCCTGCTCGATCAGCCTGCGCAATTCGTCTTTGCGGTCTAGGGCGATGCCGACCACCCACGGCGCGGCTCCCGCCGCCTCGGCCTGAGCCGCGAGCACCGAGGCGCTGCTGTTGCGGATTTGATGCGGCTGGGGCTCGACGCCGACGGGAACCACTTCGTCGCCGGTCGGAAGCACGGCCACGCGAGGCTTGCGAAAAACACTGACGCTCTCGCGGCCGACGGTTGCGAGCAAGCCAATTTCCGAAGGCCCAAGCCGCCGGCCGCGTCTGAGGACCGCGTCCCCGGCCCTCGCCTCGCTCCCCTGCCGCACGACGTTTTCAAGTGCCGCGACGGCGCGTGACACGCGAACCCTTGTCCCGGCGGCTTCGGAATGCTCGACCATCACGACCGCGTCCGCGCCCTCGGGCAATGGCGCACCCGTCATGATTTCGACCGTTTGACCCGGGGCGAGCTCCTTCTCGAAGCGCTCGCCCGCCCTGACCTCCCCGACAAGGTGGAGTTCGGCCGGAATCGATTTCAAGTCCTGGGATCGAATGGCGAAACCATCCCGCGTGGCGCGATGGAAGGGCGGATAGTCCCGGTCGGCGAGGACCTCTTCGGCGAGCACGCGGCCGCGCGCGCAATTGTGTGAGACCAATTCCGAGGACGGAACCAGCTTGGCGAGGGTAATCTTTTCTCGCACCGTCGCCAAGGCTTGTTCGAACGAGAGAATCATCGGAGGATCAAGCGGTTCGACGCCCGGACCCGGCAGCTGTCGGGCCACAATACTAACCGGCCGTCAACAAGGAGGCGGCCCGGCACTCCTCAACCCAGATCGTCTGGTCGCGGTCGGGGCCAGTGGAGATCATCGCGATTTCAACCCCTACCTCATCGGAGATGAAACGGAGGTAATCCTTGGCCCGGCTCGGCAACTCGGCGAACTCGCACAGCCCGAAGGTGGACTGCTGCCACCCGGGAAGGGATTTATAGTGCACTCGGAGGCCTTCCAGGATTTCGATCTCCGCCGGAAAACCCTCCAAACGCCGGCCTTCGTACACGTATTCCACTCCGACGGGGATTTCGGCCAGTTGGTCCAGGATATCAAGTTTAGTGATGATAAGCGCTTTCAGGTCGTTGACGCGGGTGCTGTAGCGGGCGGCAGGGACATCAAACCAGCCGCAACGGCGCGGGCGCCCGGTCACTGCCCCGTATTCGCCACCGCGCTCTCGCAATTTTTCGCCATCCGAGCCGGAGGCTTCCGTGGGAAAGGGGCCGCTCCCGACGCGCGTGGCGTAGGCCTTCGAGACCCCGACCACCGCGCCAATGCGCGTGGGGCCGACGCCGGTCCCGGTCGAGGCGCCACCCGCCGCGGCGCTCGATGAAGTGACGTAGGGATACGTCCCGAAGTCAATGTCGAGCAGCGTCCCCTGCGCGCCCTCGAACAGGACTCGCTTGCCCTTGTCCATCTCGCTATTCAGGAACGCCGAGGTGTCCGCGAGGCAAGGGAGGACGCGCGGCGCGAGTTCCAAGCAGCGCTCGGTCATGACGTCTTTCGAAATCACGCTGCCCGGGAAGAGCGCCGAAGCCAACCGGTTTTTCTCTTCAAAAACCGTAAGGCACTTCTCGCGGAAACGCTCGCGGTCCACTAGGTCCGCGGTGCGGAGCCCGCGCCGGCCGGCCTTATCTTCATAGCTTGGGCCGATACCCTTGGCTGTGGTGCCGATTTTTGCCACGCCGCGCGCGAGCTCGGCGGCTGCCTCGTGCGAGCGGTGATAGGGCAGAATCAGGTGCGCGCGGTCGCTCACACGCAGGCGGCCCTCCGCCTCGATGCCGGCCTTCGCCAAGGCGTCCAGTTCCGCCACCAGCGATTCAAGATCCACCACTACGCCGTTGCCGATGACGGCAATCTTATCCAACCGGAGAATGCCACTCGGCAAGAGTTGGAATACAAACTTCTTGCCGTTCACTACCACGGTGTGGCCGGCATTGGCGCCGCCTTGGTAGCGGGCCACAATATCGAAGTGCTCGGCGAGGGCGTCCACAACTTTGCCCTTGCCCTCATCGCCCCACTGAACGCCGACCACCACAATGTTTTGAGCGGTGTTCACGGAGTTCCTTTTCGAGCCCCCGTTCGCGCGCCTGGCTATTCTAACCCCGCCCGCTCGTCCCCCGTTCGCGGGACAAAGCTGCCCCGCTGCCCGTCGAGCGACGCGCCCCGCCGGCGGAGCCCGGCGGCTCGACTGACATGCCGCTCGGCGAGAGGCGGCAACCGCGGCAAAGCAGCGACAAGCCTCCTCGAGCCCGGTTACGCCCGGCCGTGGCGATCAAAGATGTTTCTGAAGCAGCTTGGCAATGCGGTCTTTCGATGTGGCCCCGACAATTTGTTCCTGAAT
>QHZN01000184.1 GCA_003225365.1 Acidobacteriota bacterium | reverse complement strand
ACACGGAAATCAAGAACGCAAAGCAGGCGAAGGCAAGAAAGAGAATTAAATCCCGAAACGCCCACAACTCCTGCTCGCCGGCGGCTGGCGAGGAGGGCGGGGGGCTGGAGATAGGGCCTTCGCCGGAGGGCGGCATTTCAAGAGAGTTCATGGGCAGCAAACGGCCTCGTCGGGGGCAGAGAATGCCGCGGGATCCTCCCCGCCGCCGCGCCGCGCACAGCCTCAAGGCTTGAGCGCAGCAGCGAGAAGAGGAATCATCATCTCATGATGGCCCGTCAGAGCAAAGCCGCGCCCGGAGTTCCGGCCCGCGGCGCGCGGCGGGCGCAGTACCACATTTTGCGTCGGCCGGTAGCCTTGAATGAAATCAAGGTTTACCGTGGTGATGCGCCGTGGCGCGCGGCCCAGATTTGCCGCCAGGCTCACACACTTGAGAAACACTTCCGGCAAGATCACCGCGGACCCGGCATTCAGAAAGACTCCGCCCCTGTCCATTCCCCGGACAAGTGCGGCCAGCAACAGGAAGTCGCGATGCGTGGCGGCGCCCGTGGCACGAGCGTCGAAACTTCTGTGCATGTGAATGATGTCAGTGCCGATGGCGACGTGGACCGTCACGGGAGCGCGGCGACGGAAAGCCGCGGCGAGGACGCTGTAGCGCCTGAAGCGCGCTTGACGAGACTTGGCAAGAAAGCGTCCCACCGACTCGCCGATGCCGAGGCCGTCGCGTTCGCCGGCGACGATGGCTTCGTTGATGGCGCGCCCGGTCTCCTCCGCCATGCCGAATCGCCCGCGGCCGAGGGCTTCCGGAACATCTTCGGAAGTCCTGCCGACCAGCGCGATTTCGAAATCGTGAATCAAAGAGGCGCCGTTCATCGCCACCGCAGTGACGTAACCGCGCCGCATCAGGTCCACGAGCGCGGGGCCGAGGCCGACCTTGATGACGTGCCCGCCCAGCCCCCAAATGATGGGCTTGCCACGCGCGCGCGCCGTCTCGAGAGCTTGAATGACCGCGCGAAAATCCTTACCTGCGAGGATCCGCGGCAGCGCGTTCGCCCACTCTCGGACGGTGGCGCCGCGCCGAGGTAGGCGCGCGAAATCTTTCACCGCCACCTTCGCCGCACGCGACGCCAACGGATAAGTGTGAACCCGGTCGAGTTCCAGCGGCTTGAGCGAGTCCCTGGTCAGCAAAGTGGTCTTGCCATGCGTGCGAACTCAGACGCAACGCGAAGTTATCACATTTTGTGATACCTGCAGGCCAAGCCCGCGAGGCACGGGTTTGTTCTCCCGCTAAACATCCACAATCGGCACACCCGCCGCGCTAGATGCCTCCAGCAGCAGTTTGTCCGTCGTGGCCAGCGGCAGGTTGGATCCCTTCGCAAGGGCGAGGTAGGCGGCATCATAGTTCGTGGGTGCGTATGTCCGGGCAAGATCGGGCAATTCGAGAATGTCGGGCGGCGATTGGTATGCCGCAATGACAGGAAGTGCCTTCAATCGCGCCACAAAGCCGTCCATCTGATCCAGAGTGATTCGCTTGCGGCGGTATGCCATGAGAAGGCCATTGCCAACCTCATAGAACCATAGGAAAGGAACGAGGGCGCGTTTTTTGGAGAGAAGTCGAAGAACCGCGAGGCTGTACTTTCGGTCTGCTTCGTCTTCGCGGAACTCCTGGAGCGAGAGGGAGGCGTCCAGCACAAAATCGCTCACAGGCGGTGGGCCTCGTGTATCAGCTCCTTGACGGACACGCCTTCGAGGCGCACGCGGTTCTTCGCGACAAACTCCAGCATTTCGCGCACGGCCTCGCGCCGCGCACCGTTGTCCGCGGGGTTGGCTGACGCTCCCACTTTTTCACGCAGAGCATCGAAGGCCTCTGAGATGACTTCCCCAGGCGTGCGGAACTCGCCGGATTTCAGCCCCGCCCGGACTATTTCCACTTGTTCAGGGGTAAGCTTGATTGTCATAGCCCTGGGCTACATCGCCTCCATCGGCTTCATGATACCACCTCTCGTGCCTACGAGCTTGGGGAATTGGTGGTGGCGTTCGCCGGCCATCTGGACGTGGCACCGCCTCTCCCAGTTGGCCGCCAGGCCAAGGGGCAAGTGCGGGCTTTGAATCCCGCCATCGTCCTTCAAAGCGGAATGGCCTCGCGGAGCACACGATCTTTAAGGAGGGGGTCCAGGCCTTTTTCGGTGACCACTTCGAACTTCCTTCCAAGAGCTTCTTCCAGGTCGAGCACCAGCCCTGCCGGGAACCAGGAGCTCGTTTCGGGCCCGGTGTCCACGAGGAGATCGAGGTCTCTATCGGGACGGGCTTCACCACGCGCCATCGAACCGAAGATACGGACATTCTTTGCGCCATGTTTTTCAGCGATGCGCCGGATTTCTTCTCGTTTCCCTTTTAGCAATTGTTCGATGCTCACCATCGGTCCGTCTGGAGACGCAGATTATAATCCCATTAATTTGCAGGGTGCGAGCCGTTGAGAACCTTCGCCAGCGCCTGGCCCGTATAGGACTTCTTGTTAAGCGCCAGGGCTTCGGGGGTCCCGGTGGCGACGATGCGCCCTCCGGCCTCACCGCCTTCGGGTCCAAGGTCAATGATCCAGTCGGCTTGCTTGATGACATCGAGGTGGTGCTCGATGATGATGACGGTGTTGCCGAGGCCAGTCAAGCGATGGAGCACGTCGAGCAACAATTTCACGTCGTCGAAGTGGAGGCCCGTGGTCGGTTCGTCCAAAATGTAGAGCGTGCGGCCGGTCTGGCGCCGGCTTAATTCCTTGGCCAGCTTGATGCGTTGCGCCTCGCCGCCCGAGAGCGTCGTTGCCGACTGGCCGAGGTGGACGTAGCCCAGGCCCACGTCGGCGAGCGTGCGCAATTTTTGAAAGATCGCCGGGATATTTTCGAGGAGTGGCAGCGCGTCGGCCACTGTCAGCTCGAGCAGATCGGCGATGCTGGCCGCCTTGTACTTGACGGCCAAAGTCTCGGAATTGTACCGCCGGCCGCGGCAAACTTCGCAGGTGACGAACACGTCGGGCAGGAAGTTCATTTCGATGCGGCGCAGGCCCTCGCCCTGGCAGGCTTCGCAGCGGCCGCCTTTGACGTTGAAGCTGAAGCGGCCGGGGCGGTAACCGCGCGCGCGCGCTTCGGGGAGCATGGCATAGAGGTCGCGGATGGGCGTAAAGGCGCCGGTGTAGGTGGCCGGATTCGAGCGCGGCGTGCGCCCGATGGGGGCTTGGTCTATCACGATCACCTTGTCGAGGAACTCGACTCCGAGAATCGTCCGGTGCGCGCCCGGCTCCTCGAGGGCGCGGTAGAGCTTCTTCGCCAGCGCGCGATGAAGGATGTCGTTGATGAGTGTGGACTTTCCCGAGCCGCTCACGCCGGTGACGACCGTAAGCAATCCCAGTGGAATCTCCACGTCGAGGTTCTTGAGGTTGTTTGCGCGCGCGCCGAGAATTCGCAGGCCCTTGCCATTCGGCGAGCGCCGAGTCTGGGGCACGGCAATGCGCAAATGACCCGAGAGGTATTGCCCGGTGAGCGATTCGGGGATTTGAGCGATTTTGGCCGGCGGGCCCGAAGCCACCAGGTACCCGCCCTGTTTGCCGGCGCCAGGGCCGAGGTCAATCACGAAGTTGGCGCGCCGAATCGTCTCCTCATCGTGCTCGACCACCAAGACCGTGTTCCCAAGGTTGCGCAGGGTCTCGAGCGTCTGAAGGAGCCGCTGGTTGTCCCGCGGATGGAGGCCGATGGAAGGCTCGTCGAGCACGTAAAGCGCGCCGCGCAGTTTCGAGCCGATTTGAGTGGCCAGGCGCACCCTCTGGCTTTCGCCGCTCGAAAGCGAAGCCGCCGACCGGCTCAGGCTCAGGTAGCCGAGCCCGACCGCCTCCAGGAATCCGAGCCGCTCCGAAATCTCATCCACGATGCGCCGCCCGAGGATCGCTTCGCGCGGCGTGAGCTGAATCCCCTTGAGTGTTTCGAGCGCGCGCGAGACGGCGAGCGCCGTGAAGTCCGCAATCGAAAGACCCGAGACCGTCGCCGCCAAACTTTCCGGTCTCAGGCGCTTGCCTTCACACTGCGGGCAGGGAATCGCGGACATGTATTGCTCGAACCATTCGCGATAGCCTTCGGAAGTTGATTCCGAGTACCAGCGGTCGAGCGTGGGGATGATGCCCGGAAATGAAGGGAGCGTCGGCGACCGCTCCGGCCCTTTGCCGTAGAGAATCTGGTTCTGAATGCGGCGCGGGAGGGCGTTGAAAGGCGTGTGTAGGTCAAATTTTAAATATTCCGCCGCCCGGGAAAGCGCGCGCTGTATCGCAGACGAACCCGCGCCGGGCCCGAGTCCTCCTTCGAGCAAGGGCCGCGACCAGTCCTGGATGACTTTGGCGGGGTCGAACGCGTACTGGCAGCCCAGGCCCTTGCAGGCAGGGCAGGCGCCGTAAGCGCTGTTGAAGGAGAACGACCGCGGCTCGAGCTGAGGCAGGTTGATGCCGCACTCGACGCACGCCCACTCCTTCGAATAAAGCCGCTCCTCGCCGTTCACCACCGCCACCTGAACGATTCCTTTGGCCAGCTTCATCGCCGTCTCGATGGACGCCGCCAGGCGGCTTTCGATCCCGGGCTTGAGCAGCAGGCGGTCTACAACCACTTCGATGGTGTGGTTGCGGCGGCGCGCGAGCTCGATCTCCTCGTCGAGCTGGCGAAGTTGGCCGTCTATGCGGCCGCGAACGTAGCCCTCGCGCGCCAGTTGCTCGAAGAGCTTTTTGAATTCGCCTTTGCGCCCGCGGACGATGGGCGCGAGGATCATCACCCTTTCGCCGCCCTTCGCGGCGGCTTGGCTTTTCTCGAGCGCCATGATGGAGGCGACGATCTGCTCGGTGCTTTGGCGGGAAATTGGGCGGCCGCAGCGGTGGCAGTGGGGCGCTCCGATCGAAGCGTAGAGCAGGCGCAGGTAATCGTAAATCTCCGTGATTGTCCCGACGGTGGAGCGCGGGCTGCGGCTGGTGGTCTTCTGCTCGATGGCGATGGCGGGGCTCAGGCCTTCAATCGAGTCCACGTCCGGCCGCTCCATCTGGTCGAGGAATTGGCGGGCGTAGGCGGAAAGCGTCTGGACGTATCGGCGCTGGCCTTCCGCGTAAATGACGTCGAACGCCAAGCTCGATTTCCCCGAGCCGGAGAGCCCCGTGACCACCGCCAGCGTCCCCCGCGGAATCTCCACGCTGATGTTTTTCAGATTGTGCTGCCGCGCGCCCCGTATGGTGATTCGGTCAATCATCCGCCCAGAACCCTTCAGCGATGAATTTCCACACGTCGCCAACATCCCATGCTACGCGAGAGTTTCACCAAGCGTCAAGCTTGTGCGTAGTGGTCATTTCAAAAACTAGCACAAAGGTACAGGCCTATAAACACCGTATACCCTTTAATTTATACACGTAGGGCGTGATAGACTTTCCGTCAAAGAAGTGGAGGGTCTACGCGATGGGTTTTTGGAATAATCGCTGGAATGACATTCGAGGCAATTTATTGTGGCAAGTTCTGATGTGGATCGTTGGAGGCTGGCTGCTCTCTGGAATTATCCAAGCAATTAGAGCCTCCCAGCACGTGCCCTTTGCATGGGGGTTCGCGGTTGTTGTGTTTTTCGTCTCGGCACTTTCCATTGCCGTCCTAATGTTGCTGGCCGCTAGACCAGGGCAGAGTGTCCAGCAACAAGGCTCACAGTCTTTGATGACACCTTCTGCGGCCCAGTTAAGCGTAAAGGCTCTTGACGATCTCTATCGCGCCGTTGACGTACGCATGACCCAAGAAACCGAGGGAATCATCCGCAAAGCAGTCAACGAATTTTCACCAGTGAGTCAGCGGGAAAATTTCCTGATTCGTATTGTCACCGTTGGCTGGATCGTCTGGGATCTTGAAACGATCTGGTACAACATATACAGGAGTCAAATCGAGCTCTTGCAACAACTGAACGCTGGACCTTTAACACGAGAAGAGGTATTTCCCTATTACAGCGGTGCGGCTGTCACATATCCTCATCATTACACCACATATTCTTTCGACCAGTGGATTGGATACGTGCGAGGACGCCTTTTGCTCAGGGAAGATGGAGATAAGGTCAGCATAACAGTCAAGGGAAGAGCATTTTTGAAGCACCTGATAGATACCGGGCGCTCTGCAAGCGACCGTATGCTGTAACACTGCAGGGCTGGCGCAGACCCTCCGGGTCTGCGGCCTTTGCGTTACTTGCCCCTGAGGCGCGCAGACCTGAGAAGGGCTGCGGCAGCGCCTCGCGAGCGAGCTTGCGGGCGTTGACGTCGTGCGTCCTTACGCAACGACCCAATGGAGCACCTAGCATGGCTCTTGAGCGCATAGCGCACAGACCGTGGGGTGAGCGAACGTTCCATGCGGAGGATCCATTCGGCAGCGCGCTTTGCTTCGTTGCGAGAGACTCGGTGTTTACGGGCCGGACCGCGGAGCGAGCATGAGAACAACGGACCGCGTACTTCAGCGTCTTCGCGAGCTGTGTCTCTCACTCCCCGAGACCAGTGAAGTCAGTTCGTGGGGTCATCCGAATTTCCGCGCCGGTAAACGAACGTTTGCTACATTCGAGTGGATCAAGGGACGGCCATCTATCGCCTTCAGGCTGGACCCCCCCGATGTCGGCCTCTTGCTCCGTCGCAAGCAGTTCTTCGTCACGCCCT